>NZ_JBGCBY010000018.1:0-180489 GCF_041262165.1 Streptacidiphilus sp. MAP12-16 | reverse complement strand
TAAGGACCTGGTCCGCGACCTGAACCGGCTCTACGTCGACTCGCCGGCGCTGTGGCAGCTCGACACCGAGCCGGCCGGCTTCGCCTGGATCGACGCCGACGCCGCCGAGGACAACGTGTTCTCCTTCATCCGCTACGACCGCCACCGGCGCCCCCTGGTGGCGGTCAGCAACTTCTCGCCCCTGCCGCGCCACCGCTACCGGGTCGGCCTGCCGTACGCCAGTGACGGCGTGCACGGCGCGCGCTGGCTGGAGGTCCTGAACACCGACACGGCCCGCTACGGCGGCAGCGGCGCGGGCAACCTTGACCCGGTCAAGGCCGAGCCCACCGGCTGGAGCGGCCAGCCCACCAGCGCCGAGCTGACCCTGCCCCCGCTGGCCACCCTGTGGCTCACCCCCGCCTGAACCGGCGCCGCCCGCCGACGAAAGGTCAGCGCCCCCACCCGGTGCGCCCGGCCAAGGCCCGGGGTGAGGCCGTACCCGGCCAGCCGGCCCCGGGGCGCCGCGCGACGCCCGCACAAGCGCCGGCCGGCGCCGGGGGAGGGGCCGCCGGATCCGGCCGCCCGGACCCTCCTCGCTAATGTGCACGAGTGATCGAACCGAAGCCCCTTGCCAGTACCGCCGGTTACGGCCAAGCCGCCGCCGCGCTCGTTGAGCAGTACGAGAGCGTGTCCTTCGCCGACGTCCACCGCGACGTAGTGCACCTGTTCCCCTCAACGCCCAGCGCGATCTTGGACATCGGTGCGGGCAGTGGCCGCGATGCCGCCGCCCTGGCCAGGCTGGGGCACCGGGTGCTGGCCGTCGAGCCCACCGCGGAACTGCGCTCCCTGGGCCGGCGGCTGCACGCCGGCCAGGACATCGAGTGGGTCGACGACGCTCTGCCGGAACTGAGGGTGCTTCGCCGTCGCGGCCAACGTTTCGACCTGATCCTGCTGACCGCCGTGTGGATGCATCTGGACGATCAGCAGCGGGTGTTGGCGATGGAGAGCATCGCGGGCATGCTCGCCTCCCAGGGACACGTGGTCCTGTCCCTGCGGCACGGCCCCGTCCCCGCGGGGCGACGGATGTTCGACGTCACGGCGAACGAGACGCTCGAACTCGCCCGTGGCCACGGCCTGAACCTGGTGCACCTGAGCGAGCGTGAGGACCCCCTGGGCCGCGATGGTGTGCGCTGGAGCCACCTGGGACTGCAACAGGCCGCATCCGCCCCCTGACGCGTGCCGGGTCGGGGACATTCCCGGATCTGACAGGCCCCACCAGCGGCCCCCTGGTCGGCCCGCGGGGCGCCAGCAGACCGGAGCCCCGCCCTGCAGGCGTGCGTGGTGATATCACTCATGCAGAGCTGTGTGCCTCCGGGAGGTGTGGTGTGGCCTGGACCGTGATCGACCTGGATGACGCTCTGGTGGCGGACGTTGCGCAGGCGCTGGGGACGGGCACCAAGGGGGAGACGGTGACCATGGCGCTGCGGGAGGTGTTGCAGTACCGCCGGCGGGCCCCGGCGCTCTCGCGGCTGCGGGGCGCGGCTGCCGAGGGCGGGTTCGACCTGGGCCGGTTCGAGGACAAGGGGCGCTACCGGCGCTGAGTGCGGCTTCCGGCCGTCTTCCGCAAGCCGCGAACGCGCGACGATGTCATGCGCGGGTGCGGGGGAGTGCCGGCGCACCCACTCCCGAGGGTCAGGACAGGACCTTGCCGTGCCTGGGGACGCAGGGGTCAGCGCGCCCGCCCGCTCCGAGCGGCACGCTCACCCGGCCGCGCGCGGGAAGCCCCCTTCCATCCGTATAGCGTCAAGCTATACGGTGGGGTCCATGTCGAAGACTGTCGCGATCCGCATCCCCGACGAGGTGTACGAGCAGCTCCAGGCCCGTGCCCGCGCGGAAGGTACCACCGTCACCGCCTTGGTTACCGAGGCGGCCGTGCGCGACCCGCGCCTGAACCAGGGCGCCGGCGCAGCAGCGGCGTTCCTGGCCCGGCACGCAGCCGAGTTCGCCGAATCCTTCCCCGACGAGGAACCCGCCCCTGCCGGTGACACCCGCAACCCGCGGGCGGCCTAGCCGTGGACCTGCTGATCGACCTGCGCTGGCTCCTCGAACGCCAGGCGCAGGTCCTGCCCGAGCACCCGGAGGTCCACGACTACTCCGGACTGGTCGCCGCGGTCGCCCGGCACCGGGTGGATCCCCCGAAGATCGACTACCCCGCCGATGCGGCCCGGCGCGCCGCCGCCCTGCTGCACACGCTCGTGCTGCTGCGCCCGCTGCCGGCCCGCAACGCCCTCTACGCGTCCCTGTGCGCCTCGGTGTACATGCACAGCAGCGGCGAGGGCATCGACCCGCCCTACGGCGCGATGGTGGAGGTCTGCCGCGCGGTGCAAGGCAAGCACACGGACGTGTTCCAGGTCGCCGACCACATCCGCAGCTGGCGGATCTGAGCCGCGGGCGCGCCACGCACTCCGGTAGCCCGCCGCCGCCGAGGGGGAGTGGCCGAAGCGCCGAGCCTGCACGCGCGCTGCGTCCAGGGGCGGGAAGTTGACCGGTGATGTCACGAAGGGCCAGGGCGCACTCATCGCCCTGGAGGGCGAAACCTCCACGGTTGCCTTCGAGGCGCAGGCCGCATGACCTGACCCGACCTCAGTTTCGGTCCCGCCGCCGTGGCCCCGGCCGGGTGCACCGGCCGGCCGGGTCGCAGGTCCGGCGCCGGCCGGGCGGCGGGCCGCGGGGGTGGGGTCCGCGCGCCGGGCGGGCGGCCGGTGGGCCGGGGGGCGCGCGGTGCGCGGCGTGGGGTCAGCGCACCGCGGGCGGGATCGCGCGCACGCTAACATCGGCCGGCACCCCGGCCTGGGTCAGGGCCTTCTGGTAGGCGGTCAGGGCCTGGGGCAGCTGGCCGTGCCGGTGCCACAGGTCGGCGATGCGGCGCCACACCTCGGCGTTGGAGCGCGCCGGCGCCAGCAGCTCCAGCTGGCGTTCGGCCGCGCGCAGCGAGGCGTGGGCGCGGTCGGCCTGGCCGCGGTCGAACTGGGCCTGGGCCAGGACGGTGCGCGCCTCGGCGCCCTGGTGCGGGCGCTGGCTGCGCAGCAGCCCCAGCGCCCGGCTGGCGTGCTCGGCGGCCCGGTCCGGCTCGCCCAGCGCGAGCAGCGCCTTGGCCAGGGCGATGTCGCCGCGGGCCTGTTCGACCGTGGTGCCCACCGCGACCATGACCTGCTGGGCCTGTTCGAGCAGCTGCTTGGCCTGCTGGGCCTGCTCGCGCCCGCAGTCCAGGAGCAGTTCGCCGCACACCTTCTTGAGCACGGCCTGGTGGTGGGCGCTGTCGGTCTCCGACATCAGCATCAGCGCGCGCTCGGCCAAGGTGAGGGCCTCGTCGGTGCGGTGGCGGGCCTGGGCGACCAGGGCGGCGTTCCAGTACACGGTGCCGCGCGCGACCGGGGCGCCGGGCTGCTCGGCGGTGGCCAGCAGCCGGTCGGCGAGCATGTGGGCGCGGGTCAGGTCCCCGCGCAGGCGGTAGCAGTCGATCAGGACCGAGCCCAGCCGCCAGTGGTCGTCGGTGGCGTCCAGCCCCAGCGCGTCCAGCGCCCGCAGCGCCCGCTCGCCGATCTCCACGCTCAGCACCAGGTCGCCCGCGTCGCGGTAGCAGCGGGTCAGCGCGATGGCGATCTGGCCCCACTCGGCGGACCCGGCCACCGTCTCGCGGTCCGCGAACAGCTCCGCCAGCAGCGCGATGGCCGGCTCCAGGCGCCCGAGCCCCTCCAGGGCCAGGGCCTGGCCGATCCGGGCCCGGCGCCGGGCGGCGTCGTCCAGCAGCGCCACCGCGGTCAGCGCCTCGCTGTAGGCCTCCAGCGCCTCGCCGGTGGAGCCGCCGCGCAGCGCCATGTCACCGAACGCGATCTTGAGTTCGAGCTCCTTGACCTTGTAGTCGTCGCGGCCG
This sequence comes from Streptacidiphilus sp. MAP12-16, assembly GCF_041262165.1. NCBI lineage: Bacteria > Bacillati > Actinomycetota > Actinomycetes > Kitasatosporales > Streptomycetaceae > Streptacidiphilus > Streptacidiphilus sp. MAP12-16. Next base: position 176,576 of record NZ_JBGCBY010000018.1, on the reverse strand, counting down.
GTGCGCAGGTACTCCACCGAGCAGCCGACGCGCTCGGCCAGGGATTCCAGGACCCCCTCGGAGGGGACCCGCTTGCCGGTCTCGATCAGGGAGATGTAGCTGGCCGAGATGTCGGGGGAGACCAGGTCCTGCTGGTTCATCCCGCGCTTTTGGCGCTGCTGGCGAAGCCGCTGCCCGATGCTGCCCGGATCGCGCTTTGAGTGGTCCATTGTCTTCCGATCCGCAGCTGGGGCTGGTGGCCGGCCTGGGCCGGAGCCTCGTCTTCTGGTGTGGCCATGTCAAGTTTTCCCTACCCCCCGGCTCCCCCGCGCACTCCAGGACTGTCACCCGCCCGGGGCCCGTGTGCCGAGGGGTCCGCCCGTCGCGGCGCGCGACCGCGGCCCGGTCGCGCACCACCGCCCTGCGCCGCGCCACCGCCCTGCGCGGCAGTACCGCCCTGCGCGGCAGCGTGCGCCGGGCGCCGGCGCCCGGCGGGGTGCTGGTCGCCGCGCGGGCGGGGTTCAGGTGGCTCGGGCCACCGCCCGGTGCTGGGGCGGGGCCGGCAGGGCGCCGGCGCCCCCCGCGGCCAGCCCCTCCTGGTAGGCCCGCATCGCCTCGCCGGTGTTCCCGTGCCAGTGCCACACGTCGCCGAGGTACCGGTAGACCGCGGTCACCCCCCGGGAGCGGGGCAGCTGGCGCAGCTGGCGCGCGGCCGCGTGCAGGGAGGCCTGCCCCTCGGCGGTGCGGTCGTTGAGGAGCTGGGCCTCGCCGAGGGTCACCAGCGCTTCGGCTCCCAGGCTGCCGGGGTTCTCGCCGCTGAGGATGTCCACGGCGCGCGCGGCCAGCTCGAGCGCCTCCTCGGATCGGCCCAGCCGCATGGTGACCTGGGCCAGGTTCACCTCGCAGTCGCCGCGCTCGTGCACGCTGCCCACCTCGTCCAAGGTGGCCTTGGCCTGGTCGAGCAGGGCCCGGGACTGCTCGAGGTCCCCGGTGCCGGATCGGAAGAGCATCATGGCGTGGACCGCCTTGAGCAGGGCCAGGTAGCGGGGGCTGTCTCCTTCGGCCATGAACCCCAGGGCCCGCTCGACCAGGGCGATGGCCTCCTCGCGCTGGCCGCGGGACTCGGCGATCAGACTGGCGTTCCAGTAGACCATCCCGCGGGCGGATCGCGACTGGCTCTGTTCCGCCTGGGCCAGGAGCCGGGAGCTCAGCAGGTGGGCGCGGGTGAAGTCGGCGCGCCGGTAGTAGGAGCCGACCAGGTCGACCCCCAGCATGATGTGATCGTCGGTCACGTCCAGGCCCAGCCCGTCGAGCCGGCGCACCGCGCGCTCACCGATCTCCACGCTCATGTTGATGTCGCCCACGATCCGGTAGCAGCGGCACAGCGCCACGGTCACCTGCGCCCACTGCGCCGAGCCGGCGGCCAGCCCCGGGTCGTCGGCCAGCTCGTGCAGCAGGGAGACGGCCGCCTCCAGGCGGCCCAGCTTCTCCAGCGCGGTGGCCTGTCCGATACGCGCCCGCAGGAGCATGTCCGGGCTCAGGGTGGAGGTCTTGGTCAGCACATGGCTGAAGCTCTGCAGGGCCTCGCCCGGCGAGCCGTTGCGCAGCGCCATCTCGGCGAACCCCAGCTCCAGCTGGAGGTTCTTCACATCGGCCTGGTCGCGGCCGGTGCACAGGTACTCCACCGACGATCCGACGCGCTCGGCCAGCGCGGCCAGGATCGCCGGCGAGGGGCGGCGCTTGCCGGCCTCGATCAGGGAGACGTAGCTCGTCGAGATCTCGGCGGTGGCCAGGTCTTGCTGGAGCAGCCCGCGCGCCAGGCGCAGTTCTCGCAGGCGTCGGCCGATCTCCGCGGAGCCGGTGCCCTGCAGGTGCTCGTCGGACACTGGGGTTACCTCCTGGTAGGGCTGTCGGGAGAGCGCCAGCGGATGGTCTGGGGCCCCACAACCACTGCATACATGACTTATACATACCCAGCAAGTCATCAGATGCTACCGGAGTACCTCCATGAGAGTTAAGTCTCCGTGGCGAGGAGTGGGCTCCTGCGGGGCTGCTACCGGAGAACATACTTGACTCGATCTGTGAAATCGAATTGACTTTCCCTGTCATGCTCCGCAGCTCGAGCTCCAAGGAAGATCATGAAAAGGATCCTTGCTCCGCTCGGCGCAGCCCTGGGTGCGCTCGCCTTGGTGGTAGCGGTGTCTGTGCACACCCTGGAGAGCCGTGTGCCCGCCGTGCCCGTCCATCCGCTGGTGGCCGTCAACAAGCCCGCTGACAGCGGGATCGGCTGCTGCTGAGGGGCGCCGCCTGCCGTTTCGCCGTCGCTGCAGTGCCGCTGCGGCCCCCACCGCGCCGCGACGGGGCAGATCGCCGGCCCGGGGCGACCGGCCTGTCCGCGGGTTCCCGCCCGGGGCCCGCCGAGGCGCCGCGCACCGACGCCCTGCCCCGGCCGGCCCCGGTGCGCCGACGGCGCACCGGGGCCGGCCTGTCCGCGGGCCCGCCGGCCCCGGCTCCGGGCGCCGCCGCGCTATTCGGGATATTTGAACGGGAAACAAGTTTCTTTTCGCCGGCCGACCGCTCCGGTTGCGGAACTCCGGTGCGGTGGGACGGGTTTGAGCCATGCTGCCCCGGGGCGCGGCGGCCGGTGGGTCGTATGCCAAGATGGCGCCGAACGCTCTGTTCATTCCCCTGCCCGCGCTGCGGGTCGGCGGCGCCGCCGGCGGGCGAGTGACCTAAAGCACGGCATTTGCATGAAATGTCTCTGGGGGAGGGGTTTTCCGTGCGCCGAGGTACCCGGGTGAGGGGCGCCACCGCGATGGCGGTCATGACCGCGGCAGCCCTGCCCACCGCCTCCTGCTCGGGGGGCGCGCCCAGTGGCCCCGGCGGTGTGGTCACCGCGGTGTGGGGGGTGCCGCAGAATCCGCTGCTGCCCGGCGACACGAACGAGTCGAACGGCAACAAGGTCCTGGGCAGCATTCTCACCGGACTGCTCAGCTACGATCCCACGACATCGGCTCCTGTTTATGAGAACGCCGCCTCGATAACCACCGCGGACCAGCAGCACTTCACCATCAGGATCAAACCGGGGTGGACCTTCAGCGACGGAACCGCGGTCAGCGCCGCCTCCTATGTGGACGCCTGGAACTACACCGCGCTGGCCACCCACCGGCAACTCAACAGCGCGTATTTCCACTACGTCCAGGGCTACGGCGCGGTCGCGCCCGCGCCCGGGGAAAAGCCCACCGCCGCCACGATGTCCGGACTGAGGGTCCTTGACGCCACCACCTTCACCGTGGCGCTCACCCAGAAGTTCTCGACCTGGCCGCAGACCCTGGGCGACACCGTCTACGCCCCGCTGCCGGCCTCCTTCTTCAAGGACCCGCAGGGCTGGGCGAAGCACCCGGTGGGCGACGGCCCGTACGAGATATCCTCCTACAGCGTCAACAAGGAGCTGGACCTGGTGCCCTACCCCGGGTACCGGGGGCTGCAGAAGCCCCAGAACAAGGGCGTCACCCTCAAGGTCTACGCCGACCCCGCCTCCGCCTACGCGGACCTGCGCTCGGGCACCGTGGACGTGGACGACACCCTGCCGCTGACCGAACTGGCCAACGCCCAGCGCGACCTGGCGGGGCGTCTGCTGGTCAGCCCCGCAGGCACCCTGTCCCACCTGGTGTTCCCGCTGTACGACCGCAACTGGAGCGCGGCCCGGTCCGCCCAGGTCCGCCAGGGCATCTCGATGGCCATCGACCGGCCGCTGATCTCCGCCACGATCCTGCACGGCACCGTCAGCCCCGCCAGCGACTGGACCGCCCCGGTGCTCGGCGCCTCGGGCGGCTACCGGGCGGGGCTGTGCGGGGTGTACTGCAGCTACGACCCGGTCGCGGCCAGGAAGCTCATCGAGGCCGGCGGCGGGCTGCCCGGCGGCTCGATGACCATCAGCTACAACGTCGACGGCGGCAACCGGCCCTGGGTCGACGCGGTCTGCAACAGCATCAACCGGGCCCTGGGCAACGACCGGGCCTGCGTGGGCAATCCGATCGCCACCTTCCCGACCCTGCGCAACATGATCGTCGGCAAGCAGATGACCAGCGCCTTCCGCAGCGCCACCTCGATGGACTACCCGCTGGCCCAGTTCTTCCTGCAGCCGCTCTACACCACCACCGGCGCGCTCAACGACCCCGGCTACCGCAACCCCGCCTTCGACCAGCTGGTCGACCAGGCCAACGCCGCCCCCGACCGCGCCGCGGCCAACGCCCTGTTCCAGCAGGCCGAGCAGCTGCTGGTGGCCGACATGCCCGCGATCCCGCTGTGGTACCAGGACAGCGTCGCCGGATACTCCGCGGCGGTCTCCCACGTGCAGATGGACGGCTTCCGCACCCCGGTCTACTACGCCATCCGCAAGTAGACACCCCGCCACCGCCACCGCAACCCCCGCAACCCCCGCCGCCACCCGCGCCGCCGCAACCGCCGCCCCGCCGCAACCGCCCGCCGCCGACCGCGCGGGCGGCTCAGCGCCGCGCGCCGCCGCCGGCTGCGCCCGCGCCGTCCAGCCGCACCGGCCCCGGCGCGTCCGCGTCCGTGCCCGGCGCGTCCGCGTCCGGCGCCGTGCCCGGTTCGGCGCCCGGCTGCGCGGGCCCCTGCGGGCCGCCGGCCGGGGCCCGGCGCTCCAGCGCCACCAGCGCCGGACCGGCCAGGACCGTGGTGACCAGGGCGACCACCACCAGCGCCTCGAACAGGGTGCGCCCGATCAGCCCGGCCTGGAAGCCGACGCTGAGCACCACGATCTCGGTCAGCCCCTTGGCGTTCATCAGCACCCCCAGCCGCAGCGCCTCGCGCCGCGGCAGCCCGCGCAGCGCCCCCACCGTGGTGCACGCCGCCAGCTTGGTGGCCACCGCCCCCGCCAGCAGCACCCCCACCAGCGGCACGAAGCCGCGCGCCGACAGCGCCGAACCCACGTCGATCTGCTGCCCGGTGCCCAGGAAGAAGCACGGCAGCAGCACCGAGGCCATCGAGCGCACGCCGCGCGCCAGGCTCGCGCCCCAGCGCGACGCGGGCCAGGCCGCGCCCAGCAGCAGTCCGCCGAGCATCGGGTGCAGCCCGACGGCCGCCGAGGCCCCGGCGGCCAGGCACACCGCCGCCAGCAGCGGGCCCAGCCCCCACGCCTTGTCCTCGGTGCCGCCCGGCGGGTGGGTGTGCCGACGGTGGATCAGCACCACGGCCATCGCCGCCCCCAGAGCGCCGGCGCTCATCTGCACGGTGCCCACCAGCCCGGCCACCCGCAGCGCCACCGCCAGCAGGCACCAGCACACCGCGTCGCCCAGGCACGCCGCCACCAGCGCCAGCCGCCCCACCCGGGTGTTCTCCAGGCCCCGGTCCTGCAGCAGCCGGGCCAGCACCGGCACCGCGGTCACGCCCATCGCGCAGGCCAGGAACACCGCCAGCGCGGCCACCGAGCCGTGCGGGCCCGCCAGCCCGCGCGCGTGCAGGGCCGGCGCCAGCGCCAGCCCGGCGCCCGCGGGCACCAGCAGTGAGGCCCCGGCCACCCACAGCACGCTCCGCGCGCCGTCGCGGCTGCCGGGCCGCGGCGCGGCCAGGTGGCTGCCGATCTCGAACGCGTACAGCGCCAGCCCCACCTGCGCCAGCCCGCCCACCAGCGGCATCACCGAGGGCCCGAAGAACGCGGTGTGCACCGCGGGCAGCACCCGCCCCAGCAGCGAGGGGCCAAGCGCCACCCCGGTCAGGATCTCCGCGAGCACCGGCGGCTGCCCCAGCCGCACCGCCAGCGCGGCCGCGCCGCGGCTCAGGGCCAGCAGCACGGCCAGCCCGATCAGGAAACGGGCCGTGGGATCGAGTCCGGTCATACCTACCGTGCCTTCCCGCACCAGGGCCGACTGTTGTGCTGTACAAGTAGATGACAAGAGACTTTACATCTGTCAACCTATCCAGTTGTTCGCTGGGTGTCCAGGATTCCGGGGATCCGCCGGCCACCGGTCCGCAGCCCGCGCACCTGCCCGAACCGCGCCCGCAGGGGCAGGTGGGCGGCCGTGCCGATCGACGCGCCCGGGCGCCGGGCGGTGGATCCGCAGGTCTCCTCGACCCGCCGCCGCACTGTGCGTTGCCCGTACCGCAGGCCCGCGCAGGGGCCCGGCCCGGCTGGCGGGCAAAGGGGGATCGCGGCCCGCGTGCGCGCAGTTGACGCCGCGTCCGCAGGTGTCGGCGACCGCCAACGGCATCGGAGCCGAACCGGCGCGCCGTCAGCGCCCCGGGCGCGCCCGGCGCAGATGGCGCGGCAGCAGCGCGAAGTACGCGGCCACCACCGCGTCCACCGCCAGCGACGCCGGGGCGTTGACCAGCGCGACCACGGTGGCCGCCGCGTACAGGGCCGGCCCGATCAGGCTGCGCCGCAGCGCCGCGGTGGTGCGCAGCCGCGCCACCGGCACCATCAGGTGCCCGCGCCGCGACAGGTGCAGCCACAGCCCGCAGAAGCACGAGGAGGCCGCGGTCATCGTCAGCGCGTACAGCACCGCCGCCGACCGGTCGTAGTGCCCGGCCCGCTGCAGCGCGTGGCCCAGCACCGCGGTGGAGTAGGAGATGAACGAGATGGCCAGCAGCAGCAGCCCGTTGATGAACAGCATCGGCCGGTCCACCCGCTCCACGCTGTGGAACAGCGCGTGGTGGTTGACCCAGAAGATCAGGATCGTCAGGAACGAGATGGCGTAGGCGATCAGCGAGGGCCCCTGCTGGCCCAGGAACGCCCAGATGTCCACGCCCGGCGCCGGTTCCTTGATGTCCAGCACCAGCAGCGTGGCCGCCACCGCGATCACCCCGTCGCTGAACGCCTCCACCCGCCCGGTCGCCAGCGTCACCAGGTCGCCCGCCGCGGTGCTGTCGGTGGCCGGCGCGTGCGGATCAAAACCGTCGCCCCCGCCCAGCGGCGCGCTCGCGGCCCCGCTCACCGTCCCACCGCCGCCCCGCTCGCACCGACGGGCAACACTCCAGCACACCACATCCGCCACTCCAGGACCACGACGTCGGCACGTGCGTCCGAGTATCGCCCGCCTGCCCGCACCCCGGGCCCCGGACCCAAGGATCCGCCGCCAACCCCCGCGCGGCCCGGCCCGGTTGGGCCCGGACCGTTGCGCCACCGTGCTCGCGCCGCAGGGAGCGAACCCGCGATGATGGGATTCCCCACCCGGGGGCAACAGCAGCACGGGGGAGCGCCGTTGACCACCAACCCGCCCGGGGACCAACCCGCCCAGCCCGCCCAGCCCGACCGGCCCGACCGGCCCGAGCAGCCCGCCCGGCCCGAGCAGCCGGAGCGGCCGGAGCGGCTGGTGGCTGGCCGCTACCTGCTCGGCGAGCGGCTGGGCCGCGGCGGCATGGGCATCGTCTGGCGCGCCCGCGACCAGCTCCTGGACCGCGAGGTCGCGGTCAAGGAGCTCCACGTCGGCGCCCTGCCCCAGGAGGCCCTGGCCACCCTGCACGCCCGGATGAAGCAGGAGGCCCGGGCCGCCGCCCGGATCGGCCACCCCAACGTGATCACCATCCACGACGTGCTGGACCACGACGGCCGCCCCTGGATCGTGATGGAGCTGGTCGACGGCCGCTCCCTGGCCGAGATCATCACCACCGAGGGCACCCTGCTGCCGCGCGACGCCGCCCGGATCGGCGCCCAGATCCTGTCCGCCCTGGCCCAGGGCCACCGCCTGGGCGTGCTGCACCGCGACGTCAAACCCGCCAACGTGCTGATCGACCGCCAGGACCGGGTCGTGCTCACCGACTTCGGCATCGCGGTGTTCGAGGGCGCCGGCGGCCTGACCCGCACCGGGGAGATCGTCGGCTCGCCCGACTACCTGGCCCCCGAACGCGTCACCGGCCACCGCCCCGGCCCCGAATCGGACCTGTGGGCCCTGGGCGCCACCTTGTACGCGGCACTGGAGGGCCAGTCCCCGTTCCAGCGCAGCTCCACCATCGGCACCCTGCAGGCGGTGATCACCGACCCGCTGCCCGTGCCGCGCAACGCCGGACCCCTGTTCCCGGTCATCGCCGCGCTGCTGCGCAAGGACCCGGCCGAACGCGCCACCGCCGACCAGGCGCTGCGCATGCTCCAGGACGTCGCCCAGGGCCGCACCACCGCCACCGAGCCGATCCCCGGGCCCCGGGACGCGCGGCTCGCCGCGCCCCCGCCGCCGCCCTACCCGCCCGCCTACCCGCCGCTGCCCGGCCCCGGCGCCGGGTATCCGCCGCCCGCCGGCTACGGCCCGGGCCCCGGCTGCAGCCCGGGCCCCGGCTACGGCCCGGGCACCGGGCCCACCCGGGTCGACCCGGTACCCGGGCCCGCGCGCCGGCGCCGCGCCTGGCTCCTGCTGGGCGCCGCCGCGCTGGCCGCGGCCCTGGCCGGCGGCACCACCGCCGTACTGGTCGCCGACGCGCACCCGCCGCGCCCCGACGCCGCCGCCACCGCCACCGCGTCCACCGCGGCACCGAGCCCCACCCCCACCCCCAGCTCCAGCTCCGCGCCCACCACCGGGCCCGCCACCGCGCCGAGGTCCACCGTGCCCGCCGGCGCGAGCCTCCCGGCCCCGCCGGCCGCGCCGCCCGCGCCGACGACCACCCCGGCCGCGGACCCGGCCTCCACCGTCACCGCCTACTACGCCGCGATCAACGCCCACGACTACCGCACCGCCTGGAACCTGGGCGGGCGCAACCTGGGCGGCAGCTACTCCGCCTTCGCCGCCGGCTTCGCCGACACCAGCAGCGACACCCTCACCATCGACTCCGTCAGCGGGCCCAGCGTGGCGGTGCACCTGCACGCCGTGCACACCGACGGCTCCACCGCCGACTACGCCGGCACCTACACCGTCGCGGCCGGCGTCATCACCCAGGGCTCCCTGCAGCCCGCCTGACCTAGCGCCGACCCGGGAAACACCGACCCGGACGCGAGCTGACGCACCGTCATTGACTTCTCGCGGCCACCGCTGGATTCTCACCCTCACCGCACCCGCGCGCGGCGGCCGGTCGCCGGACGGGACCGCCCCCCGACCCGCCGCCACCAGGGGTGCGCACCACCATCACCGCTTCCCGGCGCGTTCGGCGGCCGGCCGCCACCGCCTGGAGCGCCCCGCGCGGGCCGCACCCCCAATGCGCACCCCGGTCGCCGCCCCACGCCCACGCGCGCCCCGCACCCGGTCCACCCGGCCCGGCCCGCACCCGCCCGCCCCCAAGGCGCGCCGTCCGGCCATGCCCGCACGCCCCCCACCCGGGCGCGCCCGCACACCCGGCCCGCACGGCCCCGCAGCACCGCTGCTCCCAAGTACCGCTGCTCCCACGCCCACCCGCCCCCACCCATCCGCGGAGGGTCCCCATGACACGCAACCCCCACCCCGACCACCCCCACCCCGACCACCCGCACCCCGACCACCCGCACCCCGACCACCCGCACCCCGACCGCCCCCACGCCGACCACCCGCACCCCGACCACCCGCACCCCGACCACCCGCACCCCGACCGCCCCCACGCCGACCGCCCGCACGCCGACCGCCCCCGCCCCGAGCGGCCCGTCCCGCCGCTGTCGCGCCGCGCGTTCCTCGGCGCCGCCGGCGCCGGCGCCGCGCTCAGCTCCCTGACCTGGACCCCCGCCTTCAGGGTGCCCCCGGCCCAGGCGGCCACCGCCGCGCCGCCCAACTTCCCCGCGGGCATCGACGTCTACCAGCAGGCGTGGACCAACTGGTCCGGCGAGATCGCCGTCAGCGCGCTGTGGACCTGCGCGCCGGCCTCCCCGGCGCAGGTGGTCACCCTGGCCAACTGGGCCCACGCCCAGGGCTGGAAGCTGCGCGCCCGCGGCATGGGCCACAACTGGTCCCCGCTGCTGGAACCGGCCGGCGCCTCAGGCGACATCCTCCTGGTCGACACCACCGCGCACCTGACCGCCGTCACCGTCACCAGCGCCAACCCGGCCAGCGTCACCGCCCAGACCGGGGTGAGCATGCTCGCCCTGCTCACCGCCCTGGAGAACGCCGGCTACGGCCTGACCAACACCCCCGCCCCCGGCGACCTGACCCTGGGCGGGGTGCTGGCCATCGACGGCCACGGCACCTCGGTGCCCGCCAGCGGGGAGAGCCCCGCGCCCGGGCACACCTACGGCTCGGTCAGCAACCTGGTCACCTCGCTGACCGCGGTGGTGTGGGACCGGGCCCAGGGCGCCTACGCGCTGAAGACCTTCCAGCGCAGCGACCCCGACATCGCCGCGTTCCTGGTCCACCTGGGCCGCGCCTTCGTCACCGAGGCCACCTTGCGGGTGGGCGCCAACGTGCGGCTGCGCTGCCAGAGCAGCTACACCACCAACGTGGCCACCCTGTTCGCCCCGCCCGCCCAGGCCGGCCCCGACTCCTTCGCGGCCCTGCTGGACGCGAGCGGGCGGGTGGAGACGATCTGGTTCCCCTTCACCACCGTGCCCTGGCTCAAGGTGTGGTCGCTGGCCCCCAGCAAGCCCTTCTTCTCCCGCCAGGTCGACAGCCCCTTCAACTACACCTTCGCCGACTCCGTCAGCACCCAGGAGTCCCAGTTCATCGCCTCCATCCTGGCCGGCGACGTCTCGGTCACCCCGGCGTTCGAGAACCTGGAGATGAGCATCGTCGGCTCCGGGCTGATCACCACCGGCACCTGGGACATCTGGGGCTGGGCCAAGAACACCCAGCTGTACGTGCGGCCCACCACCTTGCAGGTCACCGCGAACGGCTACGCCATCGTGTGCGCGCGCGCCGACGTCCAACGCGTCGTCAGCGAGTTCTACACCTACCTCGACAACGCCCTGAACACCTACCGCGCGGCCGGCCAGTACCCGATGAACGGGCCCTGGGAGGTGCGCTGCGCCGGCCTGGACAACCCCGCCGACTGCCAGGTGCCCGGCGCGGTCCAGCCCCAGCTCAGCGCGGTGCGCCCGCGCCCGGACCACCCCGGCTGGGACACCGCGGTGTGGATGGACCTGCTCACCGTCCCGGGCACCGCGCAGTGCCAGCGGTTCTACCGCCAGACCGAGCAGTGGGTCCTGGCCAACTACACCGGCAGCTACGCGGCCGTGCGCCCCGAGTGGTCCAAGGGCTGGGGCTACTCGGGCACCGCCGCCTGGGCCGACCCCGCGGTCATCGCCACCACCATCCCCGCCGCCTACCGCGCCGGCCAGCCCTCCGGCGACACCTGGGACACCGCCCTGGCCACCTTGGACCGCTACGACCCCGCCCGCATCTACACCAACACCTTCCTCGACACCCTCCTGCCCTGACCCCGTCCGCCGCGAGGCCCTGGACGGCCCGGCGACCGCCCCGCACCGACGCCGCCGGGGTGGCCGCCCGGGCGCGGCGAACCTCGCCATGTAAGACGATCCGTCTTACGCTTGTGCCATGGCTGACACCATCACCATTCGCAGCGACACAGAGACCGAGCATGCCCTGGACGTCCTCACCCGCGACGGGAGTTCGCGCTCGGCCGCGATCCGTCGGGCCGTCCTGGAGAGCGCCATGCGCCAGGAGCGTGCGGCGGCGATGCGGCGTGCGGTGCTGAGCATGCCGCTGGGCGAACCCGACGGCGTCAACATCGCCGATGAGATCTCCCGCAGCCGGGGGGAAGAGCGCTGATGATCTATCTCGACTCGGCCGCAGTCGTCAAACTCGTCCACGCCGAGTCCGAATCGCAGGAATTGCGGGACTGGCTGGACGAGCGCGCGGACACCGGCTGGACGAGTTCGGTCCTGGTGGAGATCGAATCGTTCCGGGCCCTGGCGCGGTACGCGCCGCAAGCCGTCGCGCGACTCCATCCGGTGCTGGACCTGATCGACCTGGTGGACCTGGACCCGAGCATCCGCATCCTCGCCCAGACCGCGAAGCCGGCGACCGTCCGCAGCCTGGACGCCATCCACCTGGGCACGGCCCTGCGTATCCGGGCGCGACTGACGTCCTTCGTCACCTACGACAAGCGACTCGCCGATGCGGCCACTGCCGCAGGGCTCACCGTCGACATGCCCGCTTGAGGGGCGCCGTCGCGCTGGACGCAGGGTAATGGCCCGTGGCCGCACCGCAGGCCGAGGACCCGAATGCGGCCGTGCGGGGGCTGCGAGCGAGTGCGGCGGGCAGCCCGTCGTGACGTGCGGTCAATTCTCCGCGAGGCGCCTGTTGAGGCCGGCGGAGATGCGGGCGGCACGGACGGCCGTGTCGGTGGCCTTGCGGCGGTGGAGCTGCGCGAGTTACCGCGTCGTGGGCGAAGGTCTCCAAACTGGTCCCCTCCTGAGCAGTTGCGTCGCGGATCTGGGACATCACTTCGTGCGTGAAGGTGATGTCGAGTTCGGGCATGGCTTCCGCCTTCGTGCGTCCGGCCCGTGCAGTGCGGTGAGATGTGCAGTCAACAAAATAGGTCCCAGGCGGTAGCTGTGTCCCGAGTCGACTCGCCATTGCTGCGCGTTGATCCGGGCCCGCCCGCCGCGCCGCCGCTGCCCCCGCGCGGCCCGACCGATCCACGTTCGGCAAGTCTCCGTGCAACATGTGTGACGCGCACAGGTCACGCTCCGGTGCCGATTCGGACCGGGGCCTGGCCCGGGGATTGACTGTGCGTCAGACTCTGCCGCAGTGCTGGAACCCAGCACCGCGACGCCGTGGACCGTCCAGGGGTCGGCCCCCGGCGCGCTGCGTCGCGGCCCGGCGCGTGGACGGTCGGCCGGCGCCACTTGTGCATCCGAACATCCCTCGGTCACAGGAGGTGCACCATGACACGATCATGCACGTGGGCGGCGCGCAGGGGGGCGGGGGCGACCGCGTTGCTGGCCTGCCTGGCGCTGGCGGCGGCCGGCTGCAGTTCGGGCGGCGGCAAGCCGGGCGCAGGGACCCCCAGCGGCGGCGGGGGCAACCAGAACGCGGCCGGGGCCCCGGTCCAGGGCGGCACGCTGCGGCTGCTGGGCAGCGGCGACGTGGACCACCTGGACACCGCCAGCGCCTACTACACCGCGACCTTCACCCTGCAACGCGCCTACACCCGCCAGCTGTTCACCTACCCGGCCTCCACCGACCCGGCCACCGCCGCCGCCGTGGTCCCGGACCTGGCCACCGAACTGCCCACCACCGCCAACGGCGGGCTGAGCGCGGACGGGCTGACCTACACCGTGCACCTGCGCCCGGGGGTGATGTGGAACAGCAGCCCGGCCCGCGCGGTCACCGCCCAGGACGAGGTGCTGGGCATGAAGCGGTTGTGCAACCCGACGAAGAACGCGGTGGGCGCGCCGGGCTACTACCAGGGCGTGATCGCCGGGTTCACCCAGTACTGCGACGGCTTCGCCAAGGCGGCCCCCACCATCGCCGCACTCGACGCCTACATCACCGGCCACGACATCTCCGGGGTCAGGGCCCTGGACCCGGCCACGGTGCAGTTCACGCTGACCCGGCCGGCCAGCGACTTCCTGAACATCCTGTCGCTGCCATTCTCCTCGCCCGCCCCGCAGGAGTACCTGCAGTACCTGCCCGACGACGCGAACTTCCGCACCCACACCCTGTCCGACGGGCCGTACGCGATCACCGGCTACACCGCCAACCAGTCGGTCGTGCTGGGCCGCAACCCGGCCTGGCAGCAGTCCACCGACCCGGTGCGGCACCAGTACGTGGACAGGATCCAGGTCACCGAGGGCCAGGACGCGGCCCCGGTCCAGCAGCAGATCCAGGCCGGCACCGCCGACCTGGAGTTCGACACCATCGTGCCCACCCCCAGCATCCCGGCCCTGCAGGCGGCCTCCGACACCCGCCTGGGCGTCTTCCCGGCCGGCGACAGCAACCCGTTCCTGATCTTCAACGAGCAGAGCCCGAGCAACGGCTCGGCGCTGGGCAAGGCCGCGGTGCGCCAGGCGATCGAGTACGCCATCGACAAGACCGCCATCGGCAAGATCTACGGCGGCCCGGCCCTGAACACCCCGCTGGACCAGGTCGTGCCGCCCGGCAGCGTCGGCTACCAGAAGATCGACCCCTACGCGACGCCCGGCAACGCGGGGGACCCGGCCAAGTGCAAGGCGATGCTGGCCGCGGCCGGCTACCCGGGCGGGCTGGTCCTCAAGGACGTGGCCCGCAACGCGGGCAACCACCCCGCGGTGGCCCAGTCGGTGCAGGCGGACCTGAAGAACTGCGGGATCACCACCAAGATCCTGCCGGTCAGCCAGGGCGACTACTACGGCAAGTACCTCAACGACCCGGCCAGCGCCAAGGCCGGCGGCTGGGACATCAGCGAGCCGGGCTGGGTGCCCGACTGGTACGGCAACAACGGCCGCGCCACCATCGAGGCGCTGTTCGACGGGCGCACCTACGGACCGGGGTCCACCGACTGGGGCGACTACAACAGCGCGGTGACCAACGCCCTGATCGACAAGGCGCTCAGCGCCCCGGACACGGCCACCGCGGCCGGGTTCTGGCACCAGGCGGACGTGCAGATCATGCAGGACGCGGCGTTCGTGCCGTTCGAGACCCAGAAGACCGCGCTGTTCCGCTCCACCCGGGTCCACAACGCGATCTTCTTCCCGTTCTCGCAGGCCTACGACATCACCCAGGTCTGGCTCTCCCCGACCAGCTGACCGGCCGTCACCTGACGCACCGCCGGCTGCGCCGGCCCGGGCAACCAGCGCCCGCCGCGACCCCGACCAGGGCCGCGGCGGGCACCGCGCCCCGCACACCCCGCCCCGCCTCGCACGCCAGCACCCCCCGCACGCCAGCACCCCCCGCACCCAGCACCCCCCGCACCCCGCACCCCGCGCACCCGCACCCCGCGCACCCGCACCCCGCGCACCCGCACCCCGCGCACCCGCACCCCCCCGCGCCCCGCACGCCCGCACCCGCGCTCCTGCGCGACCGCGCCCCCCGGGGCACCCCTCCACCTGCGAGGTCCGATGCACCTGCTCGAGGTCAGCGACCTCACCGTGTCCTTCCGCACCGCCGACGGCGTGGTGCAGGCGGTGCGCGGCGTCTCCTTCGACCTGGACCGCGGCCAGACCCTGGGCATCGTCGGCGAGTCGGGCTCGGGCAAGAGCGTGTGCACCCAGACCCTGCTGGGGCTGACCCCCGGCGCCCAGGTCACCGGCAGCGCCCGCTTCGAGGGCCGCGACCTGCTCGGCATGGACCGCGAGGAACTGCGCACGATCCGCGGCGCCCAGATCGCCACCGTCTTCCAGGACCCTCTGTCCAGCCTGCACCCGCACTACAAGGTGGGCTGGCAGATCGTGGAGATGATCCGCGCCCACACCCCCGCCGGCCCCCGCGCGGCCCGCCGCCAGGCCGTCGACCTGCTCGCCCTGGTCGGCATCCCCAACCCCGAACGCCGCGTCGACGACTACCCGCACCAGTTCTCCGGCGGCATGCGCCAGCGCGCGCTGATCGCCATGGCCCTGGCCCTGGACCCCGCCGTGGTGATCGCCGACGAGCCCACCACCGCCCTGGACGCCACCGTGCAGGCCCAGATCCTGGACCTGCTCGCCCGCCTGCAGCGCGACCTGGGCATGGCCCTGGTCATGATCACCCACGACCTGGGGGTGATCGCCGGCATGGCCGACCAGGTCCTGGTGATGTACGCGGGAAAGGCGGCCGAGATCGCCGACCGGCGCACCGCCTACTACCAGCCCCACCACCCCTACACCAAGGGCCTGCTGGAGTCGGTCCCCTCCTCCAGCGGCGCCCGCGAGCGGCTGCGCCCCATCCCCGGCCAGCCGCCCAGCCTGATCCGGCTGCCCGGCGGCTGCGCCTTCCACCCGCGCTGCGCCTTCGCGATGGACCGCTGCCGCACCCAGGACCCGCCGCTGCTGGCGGTGCGCGGCGGCACCGGGCACCGCTCGGCCTGCTGGCTGCCCCCGCACCTGGTGGGCCTGGACGAGGCGACCGAGCAGGAGCGCCTGCGCGCCGCCGACGCGGGCCGCACCGCCCCCAGCCACCCCGGAGGCACCGCATGACCCCCGCCGCCCTCCCCGACCCCGCCCCCAAGCCCGCCCCCGCCGCCGGACCCGGCCCCGGGGACAAGCCCGGCCCCGCCGACCGCCCCGGCCCCGGCGGCGGGCCGCTGCTCGAACTGCGGGACCTGGTCAAGTACTTCCCGCTGCGGCGCGGCATCGTGGTCAAGCGCGAGATCGGCCGGGTCCACGCGGTGGACGGGGTCAGCCTTGCGGTGCGCCGGGGCGAGACCCTGGGCCTGGTCGGCGAGACCGGCTGCGGCAAGTCGACCCTGGCCCGCTGCGCCGACCGGCTCTACCCGGTCACCTCCGGCCAGGTCCTGTTCGACGGCCAGGACATCACCGCGCTGGGCCGGCGCCAGGTGCGGCCCTACCGCCGCCGCATCCAGATGATCTTCCAGGACCCGTACGGGTCGCTGAACCCGCGCCGCCGGGTCGGCTCGATCATCGGCGACCCCTTCGCCATCCACGGCACCGCCGCCGGCGCGCAGCGCAAACGCGCCGTGCAGGAGCTGATGGAGCTGGTCGGGCTCAACCCCGAGCACTACAACCGCTTCCCGTCCGAGTTCTCCGGCGGCCAGCGCCAGCGCATCGGGGTGGCCCGCGCGGTCGCGCTGCGCCCGGAGCTGGTCATCGCGGATGAGCCGGTCTCGGCGCTGGACGTCTCGATCCAGGCGCAGATCATCAACCTGCTGGCCGACCTGCAGGGCGAGTTCGGGCTGACGTACCTGTTCATCACCCACGACCTGTCGGTGGTGCGGCACGTCAGCGACCGGATCGCGGTGATGTACCTGGGGCAGGTCGTGGAGCTGGCGGCCACCGGCGACCTGCACCAGCGCCCGCGCCACCCCTACACCAACGCGCTGCTGTCGGCGGCCTCGGTGGCCGACCCGGACCGCTCGGCCCAGCGGCGGCGGATCGTGCTGGCCGGGGACGTGCCCTCGCCGGTCACCCCGCCGGACGGCTGCCGGTTCCATCCGCGCTGCCCCAAGGCCCAGCAGCGCTGCACCGTGCAGGCCCCGGTGCTGCTGGCGCAGGCGGGGGACCCGGACACGCACCTGACGGCCTGCCACTTCCCGGTCCAGCCGGGCGAGGACCTGACCGCGGCCGGGACCGGCCTGATCCCACCGCAGAGGCAGCCGTGAGCAGCCGTGAGCGGGCATGAGCGGGCATGAGCGGGCAGCGGCGAGTGCCGCGGGCGGGCACGGGCGAGCGCAGGAGGGCGGGGCGATGAGCATCCCGGAGAGCTGGGCCGCGGCGCCGGCCGGTGGTGAGCGGGGCGCCGCGCCCGGCGAGATCCAGGGGCGCAGCCCCTGGCAGCTGGCCTGGGCGCGGCTGCGCGCGGACAAGGTCGCCGTCGCGTCGGCGGTGTTCATCGTGCTGCTGGTGGCCGTCGCGCTGGGCGCGCCGCTGCTGGCGCACGTCATCGGCTGGGGTCCGGCCGACCAGGACCGGGCCCAGGGGCTGACCTCGGCGGGCCTGCCGGTGGGCCCCAGCGCCCGGCACCTGCTGGGCACCGACGACCTGGGCCGCGACGTGCTGGTGCGGGTCGTGTACGGCACCCGGGTCTCGCTGCTGGTCGGGGTGGCCGCCACGCTGCTGGCGGTGGCGATGGGGGTGGTGGTGGGCCTGGCCGCGGGCTACTTCGGCACGGTGGTCGACAGCGTCCTGTCGCGGTTCATGGACGTGGTGCTGTCCTTCCCGTTCCTGCTGTTCGCCATCGCCCTGGTGTCCATCTACGGCAGCAGCCTGACCCTGACGGTGTTCGTGATCGCGTTCTTCTCCTGGGCCGCGGTGGGGCGCATCGTGCGCGGGCAGACCCTGTCGATCCGCGAGCGCGAGTACGTGGAGGCCGCCCGCTCGCTGGGCGCCGGCGACCTGCGGATCATGTTCGTGGACGTGCTGCCCAACCTGACCGCGCCGGTCATCGTCTACACCACGCTGCTGATCCCGATCGCGATCGTGTTCGAGGCGACGCTGTCGTTCCTGGGCCTGGGCGTGGTGCCGCCGACCCCCACCTGGGGCAACATGCTCAACGACGCGCTGCCGTTCTACCAGGTCTCGTGGTGGTTCGCGCTGTTCCCGGGCCTGGCGCTGCTGCTGACCACGCTGGCCTTCAACCTCCTGGGCGACGGCGTGCGCGACGCGCTGGACCCGCGCACCGAGCGACTGTTCGCCGAGTAGAAGGCGGTTCCCGTGCTGCGCTTCCTGATCCGCCGGATCCTGTCCGGGCTGCTGGTCGTCTGGCTGATCAGCGTCTTCACCTTCGGCCTGTTCTTCGTGGCCCCGCACAACGTGGCCCGGCTGCTGTGCGGGCGGCTGTGCTCGGCCGAGCAGCTGCAGCTGATCACCCGGCAACTGGGCCTGAAGGACCCGCTGCTGGTGCAGTACGGGCACTTCGTGGACCGGCTGCTGCACGGGGACCTGGGCTACTCCTACTACAACTCCGAGCCGGTGACCTCGCTGATCAAGGCGGCGCTGCCGATCACGGCCTCGCTGGCGCTGGGCGCGGGCGTGCTGTGGCTGGTGGGCGGGGTGGCCATCGGCGTGCTGTCGGCGATGCGCCCGCGCAGCGTGCTGGACCGCGCCGGCACCGTCTTCGCGCTGGTGGGCCTGTCGATGCCCTCGTTCCTGGTCGGACTGCTGCTGCTGTACGTGCTGTTCTTCAAGCTGCACCTGGCCGGGGTGGACTGGTTCCCGCCCTCGGGCTACGTGCCCTTCACCCAGAACCCGGCACTGTGGGCCCAGCACCTGGTGCTGCCCTGGCTCACCTTGGCGTTCGTGACCGCGGCCACCTACGTGCGCCTGACGCGCAGCCAGATGCTGGAGGTGCTCGGCGAGGACTACATCCGCACCGCCCAGGCCAAGGGCCTGCGCCAGCGCCGGGTGACCTACCGGCACGCGCTGCGCGCCGCGCTGACCCCGGTGGTGACCCAGTTCGGCATCGACCTGGCCACCCTGCTGGGCGGCGCGATCGTCACCGAGCGGATCTTCGGCCTGCCGGGCCTGGGCCAGCTGTCGGTCAACTCCATCACCCGCGAGGACCAGCCGGTGGTCATCGCCATCGTGCTGCTGGCCGCGGTGTTCATCGTGGCCGCCAACATCGTCGTCGACCTCCTGTACGCCGCCCTGGACCCCCGCGTCCGCCTGACCTGACCCACCGCCAGGCCCGCGGACGAGGAAGCGCTCGGGCGGTCGCCCAGGGGGGTGTCGGTTCCGGGCGATACCGGTGCCCGGCGGCGGAGTGCTGGAGGTAGGTGCCGCGGCGCGGGCAGGAGGGTATGGCCTTGCTGACCTGAGGTACCCGAGGTACCGTGATGCGAGGGCGAAGGAGGCCTGCCATGACCACAGCCGGCACCACGCGCCGACAGGCACCGCTCAAGGTCGATCCGGCCATAGACGAGCTGATCTCCTCCGGGGCGAACTTCCTCGGGATCACGAAGAAGGATCTGGTGGCGGAGGCGGTGCAGTTCTACCTCGACGCCCGGCGCGAGGAGATGCGCCGACGCATGCAGGACCTGATGCGCCAGCTCGACGGCACCCGCGCCTCCCGCGTCGCACTGTTGGCCGGACTGAGCCGCGAGCAGCTCGACGCTGTCGGCGGCGTCGACGAGAAGGACTGACCGCGCTGCAATGAACCGCGTCCGACCGACCCTGCGCTGCCTGCGTGAAGACTTCGAGCTCCCCGCAGGGCCGGTAGACCGGCCGTTGGATGAGATCGACCACCCGCTGCTGGCCAAGGCCCAGGAGCAGTTCGCCGACCCCGGCACACCGCACGAGCGCATTGCCGCCGTGGACGACCAGGTCCTCTTCAAGGTGAAAGTCAGGCGGTGGCGCGGCGCGGTCTGGCCCGACGATCCCTCAGCCGAGATCCCGCTCTGGCTGGTCGCCGCCGGCCGCCGCGAGGACGGCAGCGCTACCGACTTCTACGCCGCCCTCGCCATCGCGGCCAAGGCCGCCCGCACCCGCTACAACAGCACCCACACCCCGGCACTGACCACCAGCACCTACACCGCGCACCTGCTCCCCGACGAGCAAGACCGAGCGCGCTACAGCGCCGAGGCCGCCGCCCGCCTGGAACGCCGCCTGGCCGCCACCGTCCATGACCTTGCCCGCGCATCCCTGCTCGACGGCCACGAGCATCAAGCCACCGTCGGCGGAGCCAGGCTCGGGCTCCAGATCCGCGCGAACGAGGGACACGAGACCTACGTCGCCGTGCGCATCACCGGCTCCGTTCCCGACGCCGTGACCGTCACCGTCCTCGACCTCATCCCCGGCTGCGCCCTGGACGACTGGTTCCCCGAGTATTCCCTGCCCGAGCGGCCGCTGGAGGCAGCCGAGCAGGCCTGGTCCAACCTCATGGACCCCATCGCCGCCGCGAAACTCCTCGACGTAGAGAGTTGATCGCCGAGGACGTGTGACCTTCGCCGGCGTTGCCGTCGTGGTTGCCGTCAAAGCGCCGCGGCCGACCAACTGCCCAGTTCCACGGCCTCAGCGTCGGCTGTGGGCCCAGCACCTGGTGCTGCCCTGGCTCACCTTGGCGTTCGTGACCGCGGCCACCTACGTGCGTCTGACGCGCAGCCAGATGCTGGAGGTGCTCGGCGAGGACTACATCCGCACCGCCAAGGCCAAGGGGCTGCGCCAGCGCCGGGTGACCTACCGGCACGCGCTGCGCGCCGCGCTGACCCCGGTGGTGACCCAGTTCGGCATCGACCTGGCCACCCTGCTGGGCGGGGCGATCGTCACCGAGCGGATCTTCGGCCTGCCGGGCCTGGGCCAGCTGTCGGTCAACTCCATCACCCGCGAGGACCAGCCGGTGGTCATCGCCATCGTGCTGCTGGCCGCGGTGTTCATCGTGGCCGCCAACATCGTCGTCGACCTCCTGTACGCCGCCCTGGACCCCCGCGTCCGCCTGACCTGACCCACCGCCAGGCCCGGCCGGTCCCCCTCGGGACCCAGGAGTGCACGTCGTCGGCACCACCCTTGTGCCCGGCATGGACCCGACGTGTGTCGTAGGTTCGCAGGATGCTGTTCGCAACCCCGGCGCTGACATCCGAGGACCTGCAGGTCCTCGACGAGATCGAGGCGCTCCGCGCGGAATTGCACCACCGCCTGGCCGAGCCGCGCCGCTGGGAGAACCAGCTTCGGCGGTCCCTGACCGCGGCCGCGGTGCGCGGGTCCACCCACATCGAGGGCTACACGATCAGCGGCGAGGACGCCGAGACCCTGATGGCCGGCGGAGAGATCTCCGCCGGGACAGACGACGCCACCCGCAACGCCGTCACCGGATACCGTGACGCACTCACCTACATCCACCGGGCATCGGCGTTCCGGATCTTCTCCTGGGACCACACCCTGCTGTCCGCCCTGCACTTCATGATGACCCGGGCCGGCGACGACGTGGGACCGGGTGAGTACCGCACCGCGGGAGTGTGGGTCTCCGGCGGACCCAACCGCCCGGCGGTGTACACCGCACCGGACCCCGAGCAGGTACCCGCGCTGATGGGCGAGCTCCTGCACTGGCTCGACCAGGGCGACCCGGCCGCCCCCGCGCTGGTGCGCGCCTCGATGGCCCACCTCAACCTGGTCTCCATCCACCCCTGGCGCGACGGCAACGGCCGCATGTCCAGGGCCGTGCACACGCTGGTCCTGGCCCGGGAAGGAGTCCTGGCACCCGAGTTCTCCAGCATCGAGGAATGGCTGGGCGCCGACGACTTCAACACTCGCGAGTACTACGCCGCGCTGCGCACCGTGCAGGCCGGGTCCTGGCAGCCCGAGCGCGACGCCCACGCCTGGGTCCGGTTCTGTTTGACGGCCCACCACCTGCAGGCCCAGGAGGTGCAGCGCCGCTTTGAGGCCGCCGCCCGGCTCTGGTTCCGCCTCGAAGCCCTCGCCGCACAGCACCGCCTGGACGAGCGCACCGTCTCCGCCCTGTACGCAGCGGCCCACGGACACCTGCGCCGCACCGGCTACCAGGGCGAGGAATCCCTCACCTGCGACCAGGCCCTCTGCGACCTGCGCACCCTGCGCCGGCTCGGCCTGATCGAGCCCGTCGGGCACGCCCGCACGCGGAGCTACCTCGGCGGCCCGCCCCTGCGCCAGGCCCGCAGTGAGGTCCACGCGCAGGTCCACGCCGAGCTCTACCGCGAGCCCTACCGCACCTGATCAGCTTCCGACCAGCGCCACGCACCCGATCGAGAGCAGCAGACCGCGCGGCAGCGGCACCTGCATGGTCATCCGCGCCGGCGGCTCGCTGGGGAAGAATGCCGCGTAGAGGTCGTTGAGCTCGCCGAAATCGCCCGCGTCGGCGACCAGCACGGTCGTGTTGACGACCAGTGCGGGACGGCTGCCGCCGGCGCGCAGCACCGCGGCCAGGTTCGCGAACGCCTGCCGTGCCTGCTCGCCGAACGTGTCGCCGACCGGCTGGGCGGCCCCCGGATCCACTCCCGGCTGACCGGAGACGAACAGGAACCCGCCCGCCTTGACGGCAGGCGAATACGGGCCGATCGCGCTGGGGACCTCTGGACCGGCAATCACTTCGCGCGCCGCAGTCACATCGCCTCTCCCTGTCGCCTCGTACGGCAGATCATTGCACCGGCGGGGGCGCCGCACCGCGTTGATTCGCCCGGTGTCGTGCGTACTTGAGCGGCCGGGGCGCCAGCCGCCCGAACCTTATCGCGATCCAGGTCCCGACAGTCTGGGCTGCCGGGCGGTGCGCCCTGGTGCCCCTCATCGACTCGGCGACCGACGCGGTGGTCAGTCGGTGGCCTTGGGGTGGCCGGTGCCCGCGTAGGTGATCCACGCGGTGCGGTTGGCGTCGTCCAGCAGGTACCAGATGCGTCCGCCGCCCGTAACTTCGTACTGCCAACGCTCCAGCTCCTGCCCTTTGAACGTGGCGGTCCCGAGCTTGCCCTTGAGGCGGTGCTGGCGCTCGGGGTTGTCGGCGGCACGCGGCGTGGCGCGGATCTTCTCGAATGCCCGCCGCAGGTTGCCCGCCGCCTGGCGGCACAGGTGTTCCCAGCCGTCGGCGGCCTCGCTGTTGGCGAATCGGATGTCGTACTCGTCGCCGATCGGCGGCGGCGCGGCCCTGTCTCCGCGCTTGGGGCTCACTGGCCCACCTCGGGCACGGGGACGGGGCCAAGGTCACCGTCGGGCTCGCGGGTGAGAATCGCGAGCAGGGCGGGATCCGCGTAGATCTCGGCGCTGTGCTTCCACTGGGTCAGCAGAAGGGCGATCGGGGCGAGGTTGTCCAGCGACACCGCGCCGCGCGCCGTGTCCACCAGCTCAGCAAGAAGTATGTCGACGTCCTCGGGCGGCAGGAACGTGCTCCACGGCAGCGCCTCGGGCAGGGCCTGCCGCAGAGCGGCGATGTTCTCGGTGCGGACCAGGCTGGTGAGCAAGCGCGAGGTGAAGTCCACGACCGTGGCGTCGCGCTCCATCTGCTCGACGCGCATCAGCGCGAGGTCCCCGGCGTCGCGTCGGCGAAGCCTGAGCGCGCGCACGGCGTCCAGCCGCCGCGTGGTCGCGGCGGGATGGTGCAGGAGCTCGCTGAAAGGCACATCCTCGTAGGCCGTCGTCATGACATCCACAGTACCTCGGATGTCGGCGGGAGGGGGGAGGGGAGGGGCCGATTTCGCCGTCGAGTCCCGATGGTCGGCGGCTCCACGCGGGAGACGGTGTCCTTCCGCGGGCACGGACAGCAGGCGGGTCGCGCTCGATCGGCGCACTGCGCGCCCGGGCCTCAGAGCCCGCCCTGGCGCGTGGAAGCCCGGGCCAGGGCCCGGGCTTCCAGCGACGCGCCACGAGCTGGTTCACCGTCAGATTCGCCGGCCGGGCCGGGTGCGCGCTGTGCCCGGCCTTCGACGACCTGCCGCCCACGTCCGGGCAGGTGACCGCCGCCGCTCTGGACACCGCCCTGATCGACCGGCTCACCGCCGCCGGCCTGCGCCCCACCGTCCCGGACCCGCCGCCCGCCGCTCACCACCGCCCCGGGACGCTGAGCGGCGCGGCTCAGCCCAGCGGATGCCCGGTGGTGGCGTCGACGTGGGCGGGGATCGGATCGTGCCGGTCGCCGACGGTCGAGGTGCCGGTGGGTTCGAACATCAGGATCGAGGCGCCGGCGGGCGAGGACGGCTTGTGCTCGACCCCGCGCGTGACCACGAACACCGAGCCCCGGGGGAGTACCACCACGCGTTCACCGCCGCCACTGTCTGCGCCGGAGTCGGGGTCGCCGTCGCGCAGGGCGATGCTCAGCTCGCCCTCCACCACCAGGAAGAACTCGTCGGTGTCCGCGTGGGCGTGCCACAGGTGCTCGCCGGCCACCTTGGCGATGCGCACGTCGTAGTCGTTGACACGGGTCACGATGCGCGGGCTCCACAGCTGCTCGAAGCCGGCCAGCGCGGACTTGAGGTCGATCGGTTGGTTGCTCACCCCTCCAGCATCGCCGCTGGCGCCCGGCCCGCGCGAGACCCGCAAACGCACCGGGCCGCACCGGGGCCCCCGGACCCCGGGCACCCGGCCCCGCTCACACCAGCAGTGCGTCCAGGAAGGAGCTGCTGAAGACCCGCGCGGGGTCCAGTGCGTCGAGGGTGGCCACCGCCGCGTCCCAGCCGTCGCCCGGGGCGTGCCCGGCGCGGTAGGAGTCGGGGACGGCGCCGGTGATGACCGCGGGGTCGGTCCAGGCCCCGGCGGCGGTGTTGGCCCACTCCTTGGACCACTCGGCGTGGGCCGCGCCGTAGGAGCCGGTGTAGTTGCCGCGGATCCACTGCTCCATCTCTCCGGCGAACCGGTGGTCGCCGGGCGTTATGGGCACGGTGGTCATGTCGAACCACACCGCGGTGTCCCACTCGGGGTGGTCCGGGCGCGGGCGCAGCGTGGACAGTTGCGCGCCCAGCGCGCCGGGGACCTGGCAGTCGGCCGGGTCGTCCAGTCCGGTGACGCGGATCTCCAGCGGGCCGTTCATCGGGTACAGGCCCTTCGCCCGGTAGGCGGCAAGGTGCGCGTTGTAGGCGGCGAAGAACTCGCTGACGACGCGTTGGACACTGGCGCGGCTGGTGACCACGTTCCAGCAGGTCGAGGTGATCCGCAGGGTGGTGGGGCGCACGTACAGGAGCATGTCGCTGGACCAGCCCCACAGGTCCCAGCTGCCGGTGGCGATGAGCCCGGCGCTGATGGCGTCCATCTGGGCGGCGGTGAAGCCGGGGGTGGCGCCGGCGTCGCCTGCCACGATCTGGGCCAGCAGGTCGGAGAGGTTCTTGGGGACGATGTCGTTGAACGGGTAGTTGTAGGGGCCGGTGACCTCCCGGCTGGTCCAGGGCCTGCTCGGGGCGGGGGTGAACACCCGCAGCCAGGGCGCGGCGGTGAACGGGAACCAGATGCACACCACCCGCCCGCAGCTGTTGACGTAGCTCGCCAGCGAGCGGGGGCCGGCGGTGGCGGGCGGGGCGAACAGGTCGGCGGCGGTGACGTTGAACCAGCTCTGGCAGCGCAGCCGCTGGTCGGCGCCCACGCGCAGGGTGACCTCGGTGACGAAGGCCCGGCCGACGTGGGTGATCAGGGCCTGGATCTGCGGGTCGGTGCGATCGAAGGTGCGCAGCGCGTAGGCGCAGGCGGCCGGGTCCCACACCACCGCGGTCAGGCTGGTGACCAGGTTGCCCACCGAGCCGTAGGTGTGTCCGGGCAGCGCGCTCTCGCCGGCGGCGGGCACCCCGGTGCCGCGGCCGCCGGTGGCCAGCACCCCGCCCAGGGTGGCGGCGCCCATCACCGGGAACCCGGTCAGGCCGTAGCCGGCGTTCTTCAGGGTGCCCAGGAAGGCGTCCATGGTCACGCCCGGCTGGGCGGTCACGGCGGCCGGTGTGCCGGGGGAGCCGGGCACGGCGGGGGTGACGGTGACCGCGGTCAGGTGCGCGGTGGTGTCGACCAGGACCACATCGGTCGGCGTGCCGGGGGCGACCACCACCGGCGCCCAGCTGTAGCCGCCGCCCAGCGGGCGCAGCCGCCAGCCCTGCGCGTGGGCCCAGTTGGCCAGGGTGACCACGTCCTGGGCGGTGGCCGGGGCGCAGGTCCACAGGGCCTCGACGGTCACCTCCTCGGACCAGTTCTGGAAGGTCTGCTGGTACAGCGCGATGCCGGCGGGGAAGCCGGGCGGGGGCGTCAGGGTGGCCGCGGCGCTGGTCGCGGGGATCCGCGCGCGCCGGGTCCACTGCACGGCGCCCAGCGCCAGCGCGCCGGTGGCCGCGCCCAGCAGCGCGCGCCGCGACAGGGCCCCGCGCGGCGGGCCGTCGGGGGCCGGGTGGTGACTGGTGTGTGCCATCGGTCGGGTCCTCCGAGCGTGCGGGGGCGCCTGCGGGCCGGCCGCGGTGCGGGACATCCGGGCCGGGGGGCCGGGCGCGGCACCGTATATGACGGTCCGTCAGGCGACAACGTGGGACCGCGACCGGGAGAAGTCAAGGCCCGTGCGCGGTGCGCCGCCCCGCCGCCCGCCGCCCGCCGCCCACCGCCCACCGCCCGCCGTGCGCTGCCGCGCACGCCGCCGCCTCCGCACGCCCCGCCGCGCACACTGCCCCGCCGTGCACGCCGCCGCGTCCACCCGCCGCGCTGCGCCCGCGTCCGCGCCCCGCAGACCGCCTACGCCGCGCCCGGGTCCGTCTGCGCCCACCCGCGCCCCGCAGACCGCCTACGCCGCGCCCGTGCGCTATGCCGCACCTGCCGGACCCGCCCGCGCCGCTTCCGTCCGCCCGGGCCCGCCGTGGCGCGGGCGCGGGCCGGTCGTGCACGGCCTGAACTGGGACGGGACCCCGGCTCGAACGCGGCGGCGCGGCCCGTTAGGCTCACGCTGCCCGCACGCGGATGCGATCTGCGGACGTATCCGCGAGGCGCACCGCGCCACGACCCCTCCACCCCGGGAGCCGCAGTGATCCGTCCCACGCCCAGGCGCCGCCTCGCGGCCCTGTGCACCGCCGCCCTGACGGTGTCGCTGGTGTCCGCCACCGCGAGCCCGGCCCTGGCCTACAACGGGGGCCAGGCCGCCCAGTACGCCGACAAGTGGGCGCTGACGCCCAACACCGCCGCGTACCCGATGTTCGTCAAGAACGACTGCACCAACTTCTTCTCGCAGGCGGCCAGGGCCGGCGGCTACCCGTTCCGCAACGCCGGGAAGAGCCCCGCCGGCGCGACCAGTTGGTGGTTCGCCTCCGGCTCGGGCGGCTTCAGCTGGGCCAACGCCTGGGTGGCGGCCGACGGTTACTACAGCTTCCTGTTCGCCGACAACCCGGGCGGCTCCTCGGAGGGCTCCGCCCCGGGCTCCTCGACCGGGTACTGGACCCCGGACGCCATGGTCACCGGCGACGCGCTGTTCTTCGACTGGGGGCAGGGCTCCGGGGTGAGCCACGTGACCATGCAGGTGGGCTACGGCACCGACCCCAACAGCCCCACCTGGAAGGGCAACTACATCGACGAGCACACCTCCAACCGCTACCACGCGTTCTGGTCCCTCAAGCCCTACAACGCCCTCTACGCCACCACCACGATCTACTTCGAGCACATCAACGCCGGCAACTGACCGGCCCCGCCAGTACAGCCAACCGGCACGGGCCGCCAGAGCAGCACGACTACAGCGATTGGGAGCAGGACGATGACCCCGGTGAAACGAACCCGGCGCACCCGGATGGCGGTCGGCGCGCTGGCGCTCACCGCGGCGGCCGGCGCCGCCGCGGTGAACTGGTCCGAGTCCGCGTCCGGCGACCAGCAGACGGTGGCCGGCGCGGTCCACAGCGACGCCGCGCAGCTGGCCACCGTCAAGTCCGCGTTCACCGCGGCGATCCAGGCCGACCGCGCGGCCGACGCGCCCCCGGCCGGCGCCCTGCACCCGCTGCTCGCCGGGCAGGTCGCGCCCCAGGCCGCACCGCAGGTGCGCCAGCAGCAGCTGGCCGGCGGACTGGCGGCGCTGGCGGCGCACTTCACCCCTGCCCAGGCCCAGCACGAGGCGATCGGCCTGCGCAACGCGGTGTCCTACGAGGCCGATCCGGCGTTCCGCAACCTGGGCGCCGGCGCCTCGAAGGTGGCCTTCACCCAGGTCGCCGTCGCCGGGTCCAGGGCCACCGTGCAGGCCCAGGTCACCGTGTGGGCCAAGTTCCAGCAGCGCCAGCCGAACGGCTCGTGGACCACGGCCTCGCCGGTCAACGTGATGACCTACACCGCCACCCTGGTCAAGAACGCCGCGGGGCAATGGGTCGTCAGTTCCCTGAGCGGGGACTTCGCCCCGGGCGAGGGCCCGTGAGCCAGCCCCGCCCGGCCGCCGCGGTGGCCGGCGCGCTGGCGCTGCTGTCGGTGCTGGCGCTGAGCGCCGGCTGCGCGGCCACCCCCGCGGCCGGCGGGGTGCAGGTGCAGGTGCTGGCCGCGCTGCGCGACGCCTACCAGCACACCACCGCGCTGCCGGCGGTGGCGGCCGACGTCACCGAGACCCTCCAGTCGGGCGCAAGCCCGGTCCTGGCGGGCCAGGGCAGCGTGGTGCTGGAGTTCGCCCGGCGCACCGGGCAGACCCAGCTCACCGTCGGCGGCACCAGGACCGTGGTCGCCGTGCGGGTGGGGGACGTGTTCTTCGAGGCCTCCACCCCGGCCGCGCTGAACGGCCAGGGCCACGACCTGGCCCAGGCCGGGCAGCAGGACCCGGACACCCTCCCGCAGATCCAGGCCCCGGGCCTGGACCCGTTCCAGCTGACCACCCTGTTGGGCGCCGTGGCCTGGAGCGACAGCGTCACCGGCCTGGAGCCGGTGGTCAGCGAGGACGCCACCGGACAGCACACCGCGTACCAGGTCGGCGTCGACACCGCCAAGCTGGCCGCGCACGAGCCGCCCGGCGACCGCACCTGGCTGGACGCGCTGGCGCACCGGCCGGGCGGCGCGGTGGTGACCCTGTCCGCCACCGTGTCCCAGGGCCGCCTGGACACCGTGTCCGCGCAACTGCCGGTCCCCGCCCCGGCCCTGCCCCCGCGGGCCTCCGCCCTGCCCACCCCGGCCCCGCTGAGCGTCCTGGTGGCCGAACAGTTCAGCTACACCCGCCGGCCCGCAGCCATCACCACCCCCACCTGACGCACCCTCCGCCCCCGCCCCCCGGGGGCGGGCGTTTCGGCAGGCGCGGCGTGGGGTGCGCCGCAGCCGGGGTCGCCGGCTCGAGCCGGCCGCGGGGAACGGCTGTGTCTTGTGGGTGCACACGACACACCCCGGCCACGTGCCCCCCACGCGTGGGAATCCAGGTCACGATAGTGCGATGACGTGGGCCGCGGCAGGAATCACGGAACCCTTCGGGCAGGGCTGGGCGCAGCTCGCGCAGCTCGGCATCGCCTTCGTGCTGTCCGGAATCGTCGGCCTGGAACGCGAGGTCCGCCAGAAAGCGGCGGGCCTGCGCACCTACACCGTGGTCGGCGTGGGCGCCGCGCTGTTCGTGCTCGTCAGCAAGTACGGATTCCTCGACATGGTGCAGTACGGGCCCGCCGTGCGGATCAACCCGGCCGTGATGGCCGCGCAGATCGTCTCCGGGGTCGGCTTCATCGGGGCGGGTGTCATCTTCGTGCAGCGCAGCTCGGTGCGCGGGCTCACCACAGCGGCGAGCATCTGGCTGGTCGCCGCGATCGGCTCAGCGGCCGGAGCGGGCCTGCCGGTGCTGGCGTCCATGGCGACGGCCGGGTATCTGCTGATCACTCTCGTGCTTCGCCCGGTCGCCCATCGCCTGCCGGTCATGCGCGCGGTGAGCTACACGTTCCGGATCACCTACGTCCAGCGCATCGGTATGCTCCGCGAGTTGGTGCTGACCTGCCTGAACGCCGGATTCGTCCTGAGCGAGCTGGCCTCTCTCACGGGCGATCACGGCGGCTCCAGCGCGGATGGCAAGCACGGCGAGGAGCACACGGCGGAAGTATCCCTGGGGGTGGAGGGCTCCGGCGACCAGCAGCTGCTGATGGCCCAGCTCAGCAGGCTGCCCGGGGTCCTGGCCTGCCGAAGGACCGACCACTCGGACGAATGACCACCGGCGTTGGCCGCCCGGCACCGAACACCGGCACGGCACCGCCACAAACCGGCGCCCCCACGCCATCCGCAGCCTGGCCCGCGCCCGGCTGCGTGTCCTGTGGGCCTGCCGGCGCGACGGAACCTGCTACGACCCCCTCACCACCAAGACCCACCAAGCCAACAGCAAGATCAACATGATGGCAGGCGCGGCACTGGCGGCATGGAGGGTGACTCAGGAACCTGCCGTGGCCCTCCGGGACCGGCGGGCAGCCGACAGGCCGATCTGCGGATCCACGCCCAGCACGCGCGCGACCTCCTGCGGCGCGCGCGCGTACCAGTCGGTCCGCTCGGGCGGCCGCCGCCCCACGGGGTCTGCCTCGGTGCTCATGCTTGCCTTCTCCGATCTGGTTGTCCGCGCCTGGCCGCCGGCGAGCCACTCGCGTGTCGGCGCTGCGCGGCGCCCATGTCCCGCGCCCCGGCCCGCGCCCCGGCCCGCGCCCCGGCCCGCGCCCCGGCCCGCACTCCGGCCCTCATTCCGGGTGGCGGCTCTGCTCGGCGGCGAACGGATCGGCCGGCTCCCCGGCGGGAGCCTCCTCCTCCAACTCGCGCTTGACGGTCAGCAGATCCCGGCGGGCCTGCTCGCTGACCACCGGGTACCGGGGGTCGATCGTGATCAGCGTGTGCGCCAGTACGGCGGCGGCACAGATACGGGCGAACCATTTGCGGTCCGCCGGTACGACGTACCACGGCGCCCACGGGGTACTGGTGGCCGAGAGCATCTCGGAGAATGCCTGCTGGTAGTCGTCCCAGCGCCGTCGTTCACGGACATCGGCCTGGGAGAACTTCCAG
Source organism: Streptacidiphilus sp. MAP12-16 (assembly GCF_041262165.1). Classification (NCBI taxonomy): domain Bacteria; kingdom Bacillati; phylum Actinomycetota; class Actinomycetes; order Kitasatosporales; family Streptomycetaceae; genus Streptacidiphilus; species Streptacidiphilus sp. MAP12-16. The sequence goes on along the minus strand of NZ_JBGCBY010000018.1, from coordinate 145,786 downwards.
TTCTTCTCCGGCAGGTCGATGCGCCGCAGGAAGCGGGTGCGCTGCTCCTCCTTGGAGAGGTTCAGGAAGATCTTCACCACCGTGAACCCGTTGTCGGTGAGGTAGCGCTCCCAGTCGTTGATCTCCCGGTACCGACGCTCCCAGATGCCTGCCCCGCGTGCCGCCTCCGGCAGCCGCTGCCGGTCCAGGTGCTCCGGATGCACCCGCACCACCAGGACCTCCTCGTAGTGCGAGCGGTTGAAGATCGCGATGTCCCCGCGCGCGGGGAGCCTCTTCGCGTAGCGCCACAGGTAGTCGTGGTCGAGTTCCTCCACCGACGGCACCTTGAAGCTGCTGACATGCACGCCCTGGGGGTTGACCCCGCTCATGACGTGGCGGATCGTGCCGTCCTTCCCCCCGGCGTCCAGCGCCTGCAGACACAGCAGCACCCCGTAGGTGTCCTGGGCGGCCAGCCGCGTCTGATACTCGGTCAGCAACGAGACACCGGTCTTCAGCAGCTCGACCCCCTGCCGCTTCTTCATCCCCGCCTTGTAGCGGGGATCGAAGTCGCGCAGGTCCACCTGGGACCCCGGCTTCACCCGCAGCGGTTTGATGAACTTCGCGATGCGCTTGGCTTGTTTGTCCGTCATTTCCGCACCTGCCCTTCTGCTCCGCTCACGGTGGCTCGACCGGGGCGGCTGGCCGCCCCGGTCCGCGCCCGGATACCGAGCGATGCCACCGAGAGCTTCGCCTGGTCGTCGAGTCGAACCGCACCGAGGTCTGGAGCCGAGCGTCGGTGAGCGGACCTGGGCTCGCCACTCGGCCCGCGGTGCGCTGCGGTGGGATCGGCACCGCTCATCCGGGCCTGCCGGTGGGGCCCGTCGGGCCGGACCCCGGCCGCTCGTCACCCGGGTCGTTCCCGCCGGCGCCGCCCCAGGACCGGTACGCCGCCACCGCCATGGGCAGCGTGGGGAAGATCCGCTGCGCACCGACGGACTCGGTCAGCCCGTAGGCGTCCAGCTCGTCGCGCAGGTCCTGCTTGACCCGCGCCATGGCGAACACGATGCCGCGGCCGGTCAGTTCGTCGCGCAGGGCCTCCAGCGAGTCCAGCGCGGTGATGTCCACCTCGACATTGGCCTCGGTGTTGAGCACGAACCAGCGCACACGGCTCGACTGCTCGGCCACCACCGCCAGCGCGCGCCGCCGGAAGTCCTCGGCATTGGCGAAGAAGAGCGGTGAGTCGTAGCGGTAGACCACCAGACCCGGGATCGTCCGCGCCTCGGGGAAGTCGTCGATGTCGTGCATGCCGGCCACCCCGGGCACCAGACCCTGCACCGCGTCGTGCGGCCGCGCCACCCGCGTGAGCAGCTCGGCCACGGACAGACCCACCGCCACCAGCACTCCGTAGAGGATGTCCAGGGCCAGGACGCCGACCAGGCACCCGAGCCCCAGCAGCAGCTCGCGGCGGCGGAACGAGGCGAGCCGCCGGAAGCCCGCGATGTCGATCATCCGAACGGCGGCGAAGACCACCAGGCAGCCCAGGATCGCCGACGGCGTGTGGGAGAGCGCCGGGCCCAGGAACAGCAGCACGGCGACCACGACGATGTCCGCCGCCAGTCCGTACGCCTGGCAGTGGCCGCCCCCGGATTTGGCCAGGGTGGTGCGGCTGGCGCTGCTGCTCACCGGAAACCCGTGCAGGACGCCGGTGCCCAGGTTGACCACGCCCAGCGCCAGCAGCTCCTGATTGGCGTCCAGACGCTCGCCGCTGCCCCGGGACTCGAAGGCACGCGCCGTCAGGATCACGTCGGTGTAGCCCACCAGGAGCACACCGACGGCCGGCAGTGCCAGCTTGTGGAACTCGCTCAGCGAGGGGAACGACGGGTGCGGGAGACCGGTCGGGATCTTCCCGATCACCGCGATGCCGTGCGCCTCCAGGCCGAACACCGAGACCGCCGCGGTGCCAAGGACGAGCGCCAGCAGCGGGACCGGTGCGCCGCCCGGCAGGAAGGCGGCCGCGAGGAACAGGAACAGCAGCGTGACGACGCTGAAGACCACTGTCGCGAGGTGGGCCTGGGAGATGTTCTGCAGGAAGGAGACCAGCTGCGGGAAAGCGCCGGAGCCGGTCGTCTCGACCCCGGTGATCTTGGTCAGCTGGTCCACCATCATGATCACTGCGACCCCGGCGAGGTAGCCGATCAGCACCGGCTGGGAGAGGAGGTCGGCGACGAAGCCCAGGCGGGCCACCCAGGCGAGCAGGAACATCAACCCCACGACCACCGCGAGCGCCGCCGCGAGGACGGCGTAGTGCTCCGCGTTACCGCCGGCCAGTGGCCCCACCACGCTGGCCGTCATCAGTGCGGTGGTCGACTCGGGCCCGACCGACAGCAGCCGGGAGGAGCCGAGGAAGGCGTAGAGGAAGAGCGCCGGCAGGATGGCCCACAGCCCGGCGACCGGCTGCAGGCCCGCCACGCTCGCGTTCGCCATGACCTGCGGCACCAGATACGCGGCGACGGTGACGCCGGCCAGCAGGTCCCCCCGAAGCCAGTCCCGCGGGTAGGAGCGGAGCACCGCGAATCCCGGCAGCAGGCGTGCGACTGGACCCCCGGCGCCGTTCGCGTCGGTGGACTGCGTCATCGGGTCTCCGTTCCGGCCGGGCGGCAGCAGTCGGGGTCGGCGTCGGTCAAGGCCGGTGACGCTCCGCGCAGGGTGCCGCGGCCCGGGGCGCCGGCTGCCCGGCCCGTGGGCCCCGGGCTGCCGGTTGCGGTGGCGTCGGCTCAGTGCGCCTCGTGCGCGCCCACCCCGGTGAGACCGGCCAGATGGTGGGTCCTGGGCTTCTCGGCGCCCTGCGGCCAGGTCACCACCGCCCAGTCCTGAAGTGTGATCAACTGCTGCTTCTGCAGGTCCGTGAGGGTGTCCAAGGGGGCTTCGGCTCCTGTCGGCGTGGGAAGACACCCAACCGTCAACGTCGCCACGCGCGGTCTCCGATCTCTTCGCGGGCTTGCGTCCGCGCCCTCATCGTCGGAGCCCGCCGAGTCCCTCGCCATGCGGGACAAGCGAAGGAGTGACAGGGGACGGCCTGACGCGTGCCGGCCGCGCCAAGCAGGTCCGGTCCGCCGTGCACGAATCACTCCCGGGGGATTCCCCGGCCCTGCCCCCGCGCGCCTCCGCCCTGCCCACCCCGGCCCGCTGAGCATCCGGGTGGCCGAACAGTTCAGCTACACCCGCCCGCCCGCGGCCATCACCACCCCCACCTGACGCGCCGTCCGCCCCCGCCCCCCGGGGGAGGCGCGGCCCGGGGGTTGCAGAAGCGTGTCCCCGCGCCGGATGCGGCAGGAGTGCCCCGACCTGGCCTGGGCCTGGGACGCGGAGCGTCACATTCCTGCGTACAGCCGTCGCAGATCGACCAGTTGGACGGATTCGTCCTGCTCGGCCAGGTCCCGCAGATCGCTGGTGAAGCCGGCGCCGCTGAAGCAGATGAGCCGGGTCGCTCGGGTGTCGTAGCGGCCTGCGGCGGTGATGACGGTGCGGATATGGCGCAGGCGTTCGAGGTGCCCCAGGCCCATGGTGTCGTTCCATTTGGCCTCGCCGATCGCCAGCAGCGGGGCCTTCACCCCGTCGGCGATGCCGACGACCGCGACATCGACCTCGTGGCCGGTGCGGCGTGCGGCGTCATTCACGGTGCCGTGGCCGACCCGGGCGGGTAGTGCGCCCAGCACGTCGGGTGGGGCGTGGTGCAGGGTCCACTCACGGCAGACCTGTTCGAAGTGTGGCCCCAAGATGTTGCTGGCAAAACGCCGCCGACTCGCCTGCCAGACCCGGGGAGCGGCGCCGGGGCGCTCCAACTGGTCCCAGACCGGGCGCATGATCGCGTGGTAGAAGCCGATCAGCGGTTCGGCGATCCGATAGGCGGGCCGGTTGTCGCGAAAGACGTCGGCGTCGCGGTGCAGCAGGCCGGCGTCCTCCAGCACCGTGATGGGGTGCGCGATGTCGGCCGCCTTGCGCTCCAGGTAGCTCGCCATGCCGCTGCGGGTGGCATTGCCCTCGGCGACCGCGGCCAGCACCGAGTGGTACAGCGCGGTGTCGCGCAGGTCGGGTTCCTCCGCGAGCAGGTAACGCGGTTCGCGGAACAACGGGGTCTCGGGGTTCAGGACGGTGCGGGTGACCCAGTCGTCGAAGTCCGCCAGGTCGCGTGGACTGTCACCGCGCGCGAACTCCCGCCGGTAGGCCGGGGTGCCACCGACGACGGCGTTGACCTGCAGGGCGAGGCGGGGGTCGGTGATGTCCCAGAAGCGGGCCGCCAGCTGATGGTCCAGGGGACGGACCAGCAGCTCAAGTCCGGCCCGGCCGCGCAGCGGCGCGTTCCCCGACAGGAGCTTGCCCATGAACGACAGCGCCGAGCCACACAGCAGCAGCCGGGTCCGCGAGCCGGTGCGCTCCTGACGCAGCGGACGGAAGGCCTGCTGAATCAGCGAGGGCAGTTCCGGATTGGCCTTGGCGAGGTAGGGGAACTCGTCGATGACCACCGGGACGGGCCGTTCGCGCCCGAGCGCCAGCAGGGCGTCGATCACCTCGGACCAGTCCGCGAAATGGTACGGGCTGGCCGGACGGGAGTAGGTCGTGAGCGCTGTGCTGATCCGGCGCAGCGATTCGGGGTCGGTGGCCTCGGTGGCGCCGAAGTAGAACCCGCCGGCGGCGGTGCAGGCGGCGTCGAGTAGGAACGTCTTACCCTGGCGGCGCCGCCCGGAGACAACCCCCAGCGTCGCCCCCGCCTGCGGATCTTCGATGAAACGCGACAACGCGGACCACTCGTGGTCCCGGTCGAACATGGCTGCAGGCTTGTCCACGACACCGCCAGAATATAGAACTACACTTACATTAAGTGTATCCCCATATTGCTTGCCCCGGCATGGCGAATCGGCCCCTTGAGGCGCGTGCCGTCCTCGCTCCCGGCTCTGGCGCGCGGGCCCATGATCAGCAATTCTGTTCCCGTGCTGCTTCCCGCCGCCCGTGAGAGGACCGAACTGCTCGAGGTCGTCCGCATCACTGGCCGTATGAATTACCCCTACTCGCAGGGCATGGTCGGCGACAGCGTCGCGCTGTGGGACGACGATCACGTCCGGCAGGTCCTGGCTTTGATCGCCGACGTGCCGGGCAGCGAGTTGCATCGGTGCTTCATCCCCGGCTGGGGGATCCGTGCGCGCAGCCCGACCGACCTCCTGTTCGAGATCGCCTTCTGCTTCCGCTGCCACGGTGTCCGACTGTGGGGACCGAGCGTTCCTGCCGGACAGCAGGGGATTCACGGCTTCGATCCAGGCAGCCCTCCCGCTCTTGAGCTGCTTCGGCGATTTCGGGCCTGCGCGCCGGGCGGGGGTGGAAACGGCCGGCGTCAGTAGCCCGCCGCCCCGTCTGACGAGGCACGCCGACCGTGTTGATGGGTCTGGGCCGTCACGGGGCCCGAAGAGAAGAGGGGGCGCGCGGAAGCATCACGGAGGGGCTCTAGCTGAGGTCGTAGTCGAACCAGATCCGGTGCGTGCCGTCGGCGTCGATCGCCATCCCCCCGGCGCCGTAGATCCCGGCAAGCTCCCCGGTGCCGCTGGACGGCACGATGGTGAAGAACTCGGCGGAGCGGTCCGCGCCGGAGGTCGTCGCCGAGTGCGCGAAGTTGAAAGCGCCCTGCAGGCCGTGCAGCGAGCCCTCGAAGGACTCCATTGCCACGTACGTTCCCACGCCGCTGGCCTGGTCGAACGCGGCGGTGAACAGCGTCGCGGAGCGGCCGACGACCTCACCTTCGAAGTGCTTCTCCATGGTCGCGACCCCCACCGGGGTCCCGGTGGGTACGGCCGGCTGCGGCACGAGTTCGGTCGGGACGAAGGATGCGACGCTGAACGTTCCGGCGGCTCTCATGTGCGGGATCGTATCGCTGCGGCCCGCCCGCCTGCGGCCACTGGTGAAGTGACAGTCCGGGCTGGCCGCCCGGCGGCGGTCACGCCCGGTCCTGGGTCCCCGGTGGGTGGGCGTGGCGGTTCAGGCCAGCGGCGAGCAGGTCGGTGAGGAAGGCGAAGCTGGCGTCCAGGTCGGTGGGCAGCAGGTAGCCGGCGCTGTGTTCCAGGCCGACGAAGCCGACCACCACCGCGCGCAGCGCGCGCACGGCGTGGACCAGGTCGTCGCCGGTGAGCCCGTAGCCGCGCACGGTGGCGAACGCGATCTCCACCAGGTGCGCGCTGGCGGCCTCCAGGGCCGGCCCGTGCTCGCCGGCGGCGGGCGGCGGGCTCTCCAGCAGGGTGTGGCGGTGCGGGTACTGGCCGGCGTAGGCGCGGAACTCGCGCAGGAAGGTGCGCAGCGCCTCGTCCCCGGCCAGGCCCATCACCGCGGCCCCGATCCGCTCGGCGGCCTCGGTGAGCACCCGGACGGCCATCAGCACCCGCAGGTCCTCCAGGCTGCGCACGTGCTTGTACAGGGAGGGCGCCGCGACACCGGCGCGCTGCGCCACCGCCTTCAGCGTCAGCCCGGCGGGGCCTGCGGCGTCCAGGACGTCGAGCGCGTGGGTGGTCACGATCTGCTGGGTCAGTCCGGCCCGGGCCATCGGGTGCGTCCCTACTTCGCGCTGGTCGGCGACTGCGGGTCGAAGCCCAGGACCAGGTCGGCGACCTGGCGCGGGGCGTCGACCTGCGGGTGGTGGCCGCGGCCGTCGAGCAGTTCGACCCCGGCGCCCAGCTGCTCGCCGACCCAGCGGGCCTCGGCGGCGGCGTCGGCGAAGTCGGCGTCGGCCGTTCCCATGACCACCAGCATCGGCACGCCCGACGCCTTGGCCCGCGTCAGCTTCGCCTCGGCCGGGCCGTGGCTGCCGGCGCACATCCGGGCGTAGGCCTGGGTGCGTCCGGGCTCCTTGAGGTTGGCGGTGACCCGCGCCAGGTACTCGGTGTAGTCGGCGGGGCGCTGGGGGAACATCTTGGGCCACCAGGCGAACCAGACCGGGCGGGTCAGCAGCGGACGGGTGATCAGCGCCGTGCCGATCCGGCCGACCAGGGTGGCCGGCGCGTCGCGGACGAAGGGCCCGGCCAGCACCACCGCGCGCAGCAGTTCGGGGTGGTCGGCGGCCACGTGCACGGCGGAGGCGGCGGTGTAGGAGTTCCCGTAGAGCAGGGCGGGCCCGGCGTCCAGGTGGCGCAGCAGCGCGGCCAGGTCGCGGCCGGTGGCCTGGGAGTCGTACTCCTGCCAGCCGGTGTCCGACTCGCCCAGGCCGCGGTAGTCGACGGTGACCACCCGGTAGCCGGCCTCAGCCAGCAGCGGGGCCAGGAAGCGGAAGGTGGCGCGGATGTCGCCCATCCCGGGCGCCAGCACGACCAGCGGGCCGGCGCCGCGCTCGTCGTAGGCGATGCGCCCGGTGCTGCCGTCGGCGCGCGGGATCTGCAGGTACCGGGTCGCGGGCGGCGCGGCGCCGTTCGGTGCGGTGGTGCTCATGCCGACCTCCATTGGCGAGCTTTGATAGCCATAAAGCTACTGCGATTAGCTTTCGGCTGTCAAGCGCCCGCCCCGGCGCTGTCCGCGCGTGTGCCCGCAGGTGTGACGCCGCGCACGACGCTCACCCCCGCGCCGGGGCTGCGGCCCGGCGCGGGGGTGAGCGTCGTACGGGTCTACTGCTGTTCGCGGGCGGCGGTGATGGCGGCCAGGGTCTGGACGATGTCGGCCTCGGTGGCGGCCTTGTCGATGCCCAGGCCGGTCAGCGGGCCGGCGCCGTCCTCGAGTTCCAGCAGCGCGAGCAGGATGTGCTCGGTGCCGATGAAGTTGTGGCCCAGCCGCAGCGCCTCGCGGAAGGTGAGCTCCATCGCCTTCTTCGCCCGGGCGTCGTAGGGCACCAGCGCGGGCACCTGCTCGGCCGGCGCCGGCAGCGCCGCGGTCGCGGCCTGCCGCACCGCCTCCAGCGTCACGCCCTGGCTCAGGAGCGAGCGCGCGGCAAGCGCGTCCGGCTCGCTCAGCAGCCCCAGCACCAGGTGCCCGGGGCCGATCTCGTCGTTGCCCGCCGCCTGGGCCTCGTTCTGCGCCGCCATGACCACGTTGCGGGCCCGGGGGGTGAAGCGGCTGAATCCCTGGCTGGGGTCGAGGTCTGACGGCACGTCGGGGCCCTTGGCGACGAAGCGCTTCTGGGCTGCCTGCTTGGTGACGCCCATGCTGCGGCCGATCTCGGTCCAGGACGCACCCGAGCGCCGTGCCTGGTCCACGAAGTGGCCGATCAGGTGGTCGGCCACGTCGCCGAGGTGGTCCGCGGCGATGACCGCGTCGGACAGCTGGTCCAGGGCGTCGGAGTGGACCTTCTTGATGGCCTCGATCAGGTCGTCGAGCCGGACGGGATTCGTCGCGCGGACGGGATTCTCCATGCGTCAACCATAGGTTGACGATCGTGGATCGTCAACCCGAAGCTGACGATGGAACCGCCGACCGCGCCCCGTGCCGCCGGGGCGCGGGCCGGGCGCGGGTCCTTCGCGCTCAGGCGGGCGGGAGCTGACGGTCGGGATGTCGGTGGTGCGCACCTCGGGGGCGGTGGCGAACATCGTGGGCCCGACCTGCTTCAGGGCGTCGGCGATCCGCCCGTCGATGTGCGCCTGACGGCCCTGCTCGTCCTCGAAGGTGTGTAAGACTCCGAACACGGTCGGGCTCTGCTTGAAGGCGAACCAGATGACGGTGCCCTCCTCGGCCCGGGACGGCTCCAGGGCGTCCCGCAGCAGGGCCTCCACCTGCCACCTGCGTAGACGCGGGATCCGGCACGCAATCCCCGAGAGGGCCGACCAGGCAACCAACCGCGCCAGGCGAGGCAGGGCCGGGGCCGGCCACCCGGCTTCGGCAAGGAGCGCTACCGGAACTATCCGCAGTGCTCCGGCCTTTAGTTATCGCCGGTTTGAGCCGATCTCGGCCAGGAGCGGTGCGGGCAGCAGTAGCGGGCCGGGGAAGTTCTGGAGCGGGTCGACGCACTGCAGGTGGTAGTCGTCCTTGCGGTTGGCGTTGGCCACCATCGGGCCGGCGTCGATGACGATCACGCGCTCCGAGGCTCCTCGCCGGCCCAGGCGGCGCGGACAATGTCCTTCGAGTGCGCGGCAAGGTCAGGTTCGCCGTCGAAGACGGCAGTCGTGCGGAACCGACGGCGGGGGCGTTCGCCGCGCTCCACCTCAGCCCACTGGCGCAGTAGCTCGACGGCGTCGGGGAGCCGGTCCTCCGGCACCGCGTCGAGCAGGCGGTGTGCTTCCTCGCGTACGGTCATGTGCTCAGTGTGGGGTCCGGGACCGCTGCCGACCCAGGAGTTGTCCCGGTGCTCCAGCGCCGAGAAGTGGTCTATACCTCTGACGGCAGTGCTGACGGCAACAATCCTGGACCTCGGCGCACAACCACGCACCTCGACGCACCACCAAACCGCCGTTGACCTGCCTAAACGCAGTCCTCAGACGGTGAAGACCTTCAGTTTGACGCCGATGGACTGGGCGAGATGGTGCAGGTCGCCCGGGTCGCTGGTGACCACGGACGCCTGGTACTGGACGGCGGTGACCACGACGATGGCGTCGACCACATCGGCGGTCGCGGAGGCCCCGCAGGCGATACCGGCGGCGCGGCCGACGCGCTGGTCGTCGGGCAGGACGTCGCAGCCCTTGAGGACACGGGAGATCTGGTGCTGCGGTCCACCGCGCCATGCCTGGGCCAGGACGACCACGGGCACCAGGGGGCGGATGCGGGCGGCGGTGAGTTCGTCGTGCAGGGCGAGGAAGTCGGGGTTGCGCCGCTCGGCGGCCAGGAGCGCGCCGGTGTCGTAGACGATCGTGCGCACTATCCGGCCGCCGGCCAGGGCTCCTCGTCCAACAGGCCGGCCTCTATGAGGAACTGACGGGCACGGCTACGGGACTCCTCGGGCAGTGAGCCGTGCTCGGTCTCGTACTCGGCCACCAGTTCACGGGCAGCCGCGCGACCGGCCGCGTGCAGGGCGGCGGCGTGGGCCTTCTCGACAGCGGCTTCGGCCAGCCAGGCGGAGACCGGCTTGCCTTCCTCGGCGGCTGCCTCCTTGATCGTCGCTTCGACCTCGGGCGGTACCGAGATCGACAGCTTTCTCGCAGTCATGCCCCCACTGTAGCGCGCGGTAGGACGGCGTTCCTACCGGTTTGCGGCTGGAGGTTTCAGTCTCGCGGCGCGGTGCTCGACTCCAAGATCCGCGCAGGCCGGGCCGATGCGCGCCACGTGCCCGGCCGCGACTTCATCGCGGACGTGGACGTCCGCGTCGAGGTCACCGGGCATGGGCGGAAGGCCAACTGGCACGGGCGAGTTCAGGAAACCCAGCTGGACGGGGCTACTCGGCTGCCGCCGACCAGCGCATCAGCCCCACCCGCTGGCGCCCGCCCCGTCCGGCTGCTGACCGGGCGGCCACCCACCAACGGTCCTCGATTGACAGGCCCGGCAGAGCCGGACCGGCCCCCGCCGCCGGGCAGCGGCTTCGTGCAGCAGCTCCGCCTCCTCCTCAGACATCTGCGGTCGCAGGCAGTACCGCCTCAGTTCTGTTCCGGGACGCGGTGTTCGTGGCCGTCCAGCAGCAGCGTGCACGCCGCCCGCGGGCCCGGGCGCGGGTGGTCCACGCGCACCTGGAACGGGCGCGGGGGATCGCCGGGCAGCTCGCCGTCCAGCACGGCGGGGCCCGCGCCGTGCGGGTACCGGTAGGCGAGCGCGGCGCCGTCGACCAGGAGCTCGATCCGCGGGGCGGGCCCGCCGCGCACGGTCACGGTGATCGTGTGTCCGGCGTGCTCGAGGCGGAAGGAGCGCACCGGCTCGATCGCGCCGCGCACCACGTCCCCGCGGATCACCGGGGGCCGGTCGTGGCGCCGGTCGGTGCCGGCGCGGTGCTCGGCCGCCATCCGCCGCCTGATCACCAGCAGGTCGACCGCGGCGGCCGCGGCCAGCAGCGCGCAGAACGCGGCCAGGCCGGTGAAGAAGTTGCGTCCCGACTGGTCCGAGGCCCGCACGTTGGCCGCCAGCAGCGCGAACAGGACGGCGCCGAGCAGGTAGACCGGGGCGAAGATGCCCGCCAGGAGCCGTCGCGCGGGCAGGTCGCTGAGCGCGGTCACCGGTTCCGTACCGGTGCGCTCGCGCCGCGGCCGCCGCCGGCGCGGCGGCGGCGCGGCGGGGGTGGGCGGCGCGGAGCCGAACAGGACCCTGCCCTCGATCGGGGGGCGGGCCTGTGCCCCGGGGCCGTGCCCGTGGGCCCGGCCGATCGCGAATCGCATGACCGCCTCCGCGGGCCGCGTGCCGGCGCGCAGCATCGAGCCGGTTCGCCCGCGCAGCCGCCTACCGGCCCCCTACCCCGCCCACGACCTGCGGACACGGCCGGGCGCCGCTGCCCGGCCCCCGGGACTGCCCACGGCTGACGGCGCAGGGCTCGGGGCACGGGCCGGCGGCGATGCGCCCGCAGGGCCGCGCCGGCCCCGAGCCGGACCGCGCCCGGCGCCACCGCCGTGGCCCGGTACCGGGACGCGGCGGGCGGCGCGGGCGCGGGCGCCGATCGCCGCGCGGCCCGGCGATCGGCGAGACTGCCACGGTGAACCCCGCCTGGCTCGATCTCCCCGTCCGCGACGCCGTCCCCGAGCTGCAACGCGCCCTGGCCCGGCGGGGCACCGCCGTGCTCGCGGCCCCGCCCGGCACGGGCAAGACCACCCTGGTCCCGCTGGCCCTGGCCGGCCTGGTGGACGAGCTGCCCGGCCCGCCGCGGCGGGTGCTGGTGGCCGAACCGCGCCGGCTGGCGGTGCGCGCCGCCGCCCGGCGGATGGCCTGGCTGCTCGGCGAACCCACCGAAGCGGCCGATGGGGCCGGTGGGCGCATCGGCCACACCATGCGCGGCGAGCGCCGGGTGGGCCCGCACACCGTGGTCGAGGTGGTGACCACCGGCGTGCTGCTGCAGCGCCTGCAACGCGACCCGGAACTGGCCGGCGTGGACACCGTCCTGCTCGACGAATGCCACGAGCGCCACCTGGACGCCGACACCGCCCTGGCGTTCCTCCTCGACGTGCGCGCCACGCTGCGCCCGGACCTGCACCTGGTCTGCGCCTCGGCCACCTCCGACACCGCCGCCTGGGCCGCGCTGCTGGGCGACGTGGGCGGGCCCGCGCCGGTGGTGCAGGCGCACGGCGCCGCGTACCCGGTCCAGGTGCTGTGGACGCCAGCGCCGCGCCCGGTGCGCCCGGCGCAGGGCACGCGCACCGACCCGGCGCTGCTGGAGCACGTGGCGGCGACCGTGCGCCGGGCGCTGGGGGAGCGGGAGGGGGACGTGCTGTGCTTCCTGCCCGGCGCGGGCGAGATCAGCCGGGTCGCCCACCTGCTCGGCGGGCCCGGCGGACCCGATGGACCCGACGCGGCCGGCGCGGTCGGCGGGCCCGGCGGGGCGGTCGAGGTGCTGCAGTTGCACGGCCGGGCCGCCGCGCGGGTGCAGGACGCGGCGCTCAGCGCGGGTGGGCGGCGCCGGGTGATCCTGGCGACCTCGGTCGCCGAGTCCTCGCTGACCGTGCCCGGGGTACGCACCGTGGTCGACTGCGGGCTGGCCCGCGAGCCGCGCACCGACCACGCGCGCGGGCTCTCGCGCCTGGTGACCGTGCGGGCCTCGCTGGCCACCGGGCGCCAGCGCGCGGGGCGGGCCGGGCGCGAGGCGCCGGGCGCGGTCTACCGGTGCTGGGCCGAGGTCGAGGACGCCCGGGCGCAGCGCCTGCCGACCCCGGAGATCGCCCTGGCCGACCTGACCTCGTTCGCGCTGCAGGCCGCCTGCTGGGGCGATCCGCAGGCGCGGGGCCTGGCCCTGCCCGACCCGCCGCCGGCCGGGGCGATGGCCGCGGCCGGTGCCGCGCTGGCCGCGCTGGGCGCGGTCGACGCCAAGGGGCGGGCCACCGCCCGCGGCCTGCGCATCGCGCGCACCGGGTTGCACCCGCGGCTGGCGCGGGCGCTGCTGGACGGCGCGCCGCTGGTGGGGGAGCGGCGCGCGGCCGAACTGGTCGCCCTGCTGTCCGAGGAGCCGCCGCGGGCGCTGGGCGAGGACCTGTCCGCGGTGTGGCGCACGGTGCGAGAAGGGCGCGACCCGTACGCGGCGCGCTGGCGCGAGGAGGCGCGCCGCCTGCGCCGGCACCTGCGCGAAGGCGGCACCCCGCCGCCGCAGCCGGCCGCGCCCGACCCGGCCGCGCCCGACCCGGCCGCGCCCGAACTGCCCGCGCCCGGACCGCTGTCGCCCGACCTGCCCGTGCCGGACCGGGGACCGGCGGGCCAGGCCGGTCCCGCCGGTCCCGCCGACCGGGCCGACCGGGCCGTCGCCGGGCTGCTGGTCGCCCTGGCCTTCCCCGAACGCATCGCTCAGGCCCGCGCCGCCGCCGGCCCCGAACCCGGCGCCCGCGGCAGCTACCTGATGGCCTCGGGCACCGCCGCCACCACCAGCGCGGGCTCGGCGCTGCCCGCGTCGAGTTGGCTGGCGGTGGCCGTCGCCGACCGCCCCGCCGGCTCGCCCTCGGCCCGCATCCAGCACGCCGCCGTCATCGACGAGGACACCGCCCGGCGGGCCGGCGCCGCGCTGCTGACCACCCGTGAGGAAGTGCGCTGGACGGTGCCCGCCGGCAGCCGCCGCGGCGAGGTGGCGGCCCGGCGCGTCGAGGCGCTGGGCGCCATCGAGCTCAGCGCCCACGCGCTGGCCGACCCCGACCCGGCGCTGCTGCGCGCCGCACTGCTGGAGGGTCTGGCCCGCGAGGGCGTCGGCGGCCTGCTCACCTGGACCGCCCGGGCCACCGCGCTGCGCGAGCGGCTGGCGTTCTTGCACCGCTGGCTCGGCGAGCCCTGGCCCGACGTCAGCGACCAGGCCCTGCAGGCGGGGGCAGGGACCTGGCTGGAACCGGAGCTGTCGCGGGCCAGGCGCCGCGCGGACCTGGAACGCCTGGACACCGCGGCGGCGCTGACCCGCCTGCTGCCCTGGGCGAGCGGCGCGGCCGGGCGGCTGGACGAGTTGGCCCCCGAGCGGATCACCGTGCCGTCGGGCTCGCGGATCCGGGTGGACTACTCGGGCGAGCGCCCGGTGCTGGCGGCCAGGGTCCAGGAGCTGCTCGGCTGGAGCGCGGCCCCGGCCCTGGCCGGGGGACGGGTCGCGCTGACGGTCCATCTGCTCTCCCCGGCCGGACGCCCGGCCGCGGTCACCGGCGACCTGGCCTCCTTCTGGCGCGAGGGCTACCGGGCCGTGCGCGCCGACCTGCGCGGCCGCTACCCGCGCCACCCCTGGCCCGAGGACCCGGCCACCGCCGATGCGACCCGCCGCACCAAACCGCGCACCTGACCTCGGGCCGGCCGCCTACCAGAGGTAGCCCTCCACGGGCACGGGCTTGGCCGGGCGCTGGGGGACGTCGAGGAGTTCGAGCAGGTCGCGTTCCAGGTTGGTGGCCAGGGCGGTGATCGGCACGTCCTGGGTGCGGTTGGCGAAGGGCTCCTCGGTGGAGGCGCCGACGCGCTCGACCATCCGGAAGAACACGGCGATCAGCAGCGCGCTGGGGATCACCAGCCACCGGTAGGCGGGCAGGGCGCTGATCGCGGCGAACGGGAACACCACCACGTAGCAGTGCACGAACATGCGGCTGAGGTAGTCGTGCGGGCGCGGGATCGGGGTGGTGCTCATCCGCTCGGCCAGAGCCTGCTGGGTGGACAGCCCGGCCAGCGCGGTCTCCATTTGGAAGTTGTCCAGGCCGGTCAGGATCCCGGCGGCGTAGCCGCGGAAGATGGCCTGGCTCTGCAGCCGGGCCAGGACAGCGGGCCGGTTGTCCGCGGCCAGCACCAGCGGCGCCTCCTCGGGCGGCAGCAGGCGGGTGAGTTCGGGGGTGGGGTCCTGGCCGCGCAGCTGCCGGGCCAGGCTGTGCGCCCAGGCGGCCTGGCGGTTGGCCAGGTCGCGCTGCCAGGCGTGGACGGTGTCGGGGTCCACCGCGGGGTCGGCGAGCTTGGCGTCGGTCACCGTGCGCGCCACGCGCACCAGGGTGCGGCACTGGCCGGTCAGTTGGGCCCAGATGGTGCTCGCCTCCCACCAGCGCTGGTAGGCGGTGTTGGCACGGAAGGCGAGCAGGATGGCCAGCGCCGTGCCCAGGACGGTGGCCAGCAGCGAGGGCAGCGCGAGCCAGCGCAGGCCGGCGAGGTCGACCAGCAGGTAGGCGGCGGTGCCGCTGACCGCGGCGAGCAGGAGGTCGAACCGCACGAACGGCAGGGTCCTGCGGATGTGGAAGGTTTCCTTGACGATCACCTCGCCAGCCTAAGGGGTGGCCCCTGGTCGACGGAGCGTCAACTTCCAGGCCCACAGGGCCGCGAGGCCGCCCGCCGGGGTCCCCGGCCCCGGCCCGCGGTTACCGGCGGGGCCGCCGCGCCGCTTCCAGCCGAGCGGGGCGAAGGCGGTCACCCCGTCGATGGACTCGCGCAGGATGTCGGCGTGCCGGCGAGCTCCTCGACCAGGTGAAACCCAGGGGCCTTGGGCAGCTCGACGGTGTGCACCAGGTCCGGCAGCGCGCCGACGATCTCGGCGGTCTCTTTGGCGACTGCCTGCAGAACGCCAGCACGTCCTGCACGCTCTCGTCCTGCACCAGGCGGAACGAGTCGGCCCGGTTGGACTGGTCGCGCGGGCGCACGATCGACCGCCGTCCGGTTGATCGCGGTGATCCCACCCCAGGTTCCATCCAGGACTGTTCCTGTCCTGGATGGAACCTGGGGTCGCGGCCCGATGGGCGCCGGATACCGCCTTGGTCTCGAATGTGGAGTGACTGGACAGATGTCTAGTCACTAGGCATGGGGCTGGCTAGGGTGGCGCACCACCCGACAGGCGACGCACCCCACCCCCTCACCCCCCTCACCCCCGCTCGAGGAACGCCCCTATGCCAGCCGCACACCTCCCGCCCGACAGCTTCCGCTCCCGCCATCGAGCGGCCGGCCACCCCGGCGCGCCGCTGGACCCGCCCGCGGCGTGGGCCGCCCGCGACCGGGCCGCGGGCGAACTGGCCACCTTGAACCGCGCCACGGCGCGCCTGGGCCGCGGCTTCGCCGTGGCCAACGCCGCCGGCTTCGCCGTCATGGTGCTGCTGGCCTGCACCGGCGGCGGACTGCTGGGCACCGAGGTGTTCGGCCGCGTCACCCTGGGCATCGTGCTCGGCGTGGCGCAGGCGGTCGGGCTGCTGTGGACCGCGGCCCGCTTCGACCGCCGCTCGACGCGCACCTGCGACCCGCTGGCCGAGACCCTGGGCGAAGGCCTGCACCACAGCCAGTACGGCGACCCGCGCCAGGCCCCGCACGGCAACCCGCGCGAGGACCGCTACGGCGCCGCCCCCCGCTACCAGGACCCGTGGGACCAGCGCCCGGTGACCGGCCGATGAACCCCGCCGCCCTGGGCGCGAACACCCAGACCCTGGTCCTGATCGCTTTCCTGATCTTCGTGGGCGCCTCGCTGCTGCTGTGCGTGATGGTCGGCCCCGAAGGCGACGAGGTCGCCGACTTCTACACCGCCAACCGCACCCTGACGCCCCTGCAGAACGCGCTGGCCCTGTCCGGCGACTACATCTCCGCGGCCACCCTGCTCGGCACCACCGGCATCGTGGCGATGTCCGGCTACGACGGCTTCACCCTGGCCGTCAGCACCGTCCTGGCGCTGGGCGTGCTGCTGCTGATCGCCCGCCCGCTGCGCAACGCGGGCCGCTACACCCTGGGCGACGTCCTGGCCATGCGCGCCGGCGGCGCCGCGCCGCGCATCGCCGCGGCCGTGGTGACCCTCGCGGTCTCGCTGCCCTTCCTGGTGGTCCAGCTCTCCGGTGCGGGCTCGGCCACCGCGCAGGTCCTGGGCCTGACCGGGCCCGGCGCGCAGCAGGTCTGCACCGCCCTGATCGGCGTGCTGATGATCTGTTACACCGTGCTGGGCGGTATGCGCGGCACCAGCCTGGTGCAGATCGTCAAGGTCGTGCTGACCTTCGCCGCGGTGGTCGCGGTGGCCCTGTCGGTGCTGAGCCACTTCCACTGGAGCATCGACGCCCTGCTCAGCGCCGCGTCCGCGGGCAGCGGGCAGGGCGCCGCCTACCTGCACCCGGGCCTGCAACTGGGCACCACCGCCAGTGGCCGGCTCAACTTCATCGGCCTGCAGCTGACCGTGGTCCTGGGCGCCGCCTGCATGCCGCACATGATCATGCGGGTGAACGCCTCCCCGACCGGCAGCGCCGCCCGGCGCTCCACCCGCTACGCCATCGGCATGGTCGGCGCCTTCTGCCTGCTGGTGGCCGTCATCGGGCTGGGCGCAGCGGCCCTGGTCGGCGACCGGATGATCGGCGCGGTCAACCCCAACGGGCAGGGCGCGCTGCTGCTGCTGGCCGGGGTCCTGCAGGGCGGCACCGGCACCACCGCCGGCAGCGCGCTGTTCACCGCGGTCGCCTGCTCGGTGTTCGTGACCGTGCTGGCGGTGGTCGCCGGCATCACCCTGGCCGCGGCCGCCGCCCTCGCGCACGACCTGCACGCGCACGCCGTGCGCAAGGGCCGCCTGTCCCAGGCCGGCGAGGTGCGCGCGGTGCGCTGGTCGGTGCTGGCCGTCGGCACCCTGGGCATCGTGCTGGCGATCGCCGCGCAGGGCTACAACGTGCAGTTCATGTCCTCCCTCGCGGTGTCCATCGCCGCCTCGGCGGTGCTGCCCGCCCTGCTCTACAGCCTGTTCTGGAGCCGCTACAACCGCACCGGACTGCTGTGGACGGTCTACGGCGGACTGCTGTGCGCGGTGGGCCTGCAGGCGTTCTCGCCCACCGTCTCCGGGTCCGCGTTCGCGCTGTTCCCGCACGCCGACTTCGCCTGGTTCCCACTGCAGACCCCCGGCCTGGTCTCGGTGCCCGCCGCGTTCGCGCTGGGCTGGGCGGGCAGCGTCCGCGGCCGGCGCAAGGCCGCGGCCGAGCCGGACTTCGCCGCCGTCCAGGAACGCGTCCTGCTGGGCGCCGGCGCCGAGTAGCGCCCCGCGGCCGCCCGGCCAGGGCCCTTGAGTCCGTCAGGGATCAGGGTTCTTGGCCGGGCGCTCCCAGGGCGGCGTGCCAGCTGGCCGCCATCACGTCCAGCAGCGCCTCGCGGTCCGGCTGCCAGCTGCGCTGCACCGCGGTGTCCATCGCCACCTGGTGCAGCTGGCGCACCAGCAGTTGCAGCCGCAGCTGCGCCTGCGCGCGGGCCGGGCCCTCGGGGCGGCGCTCCAGGTAGCCGGTCATCGTCGACACCAGCCGCTCGATGGAGGCCGAGCGGCGCTCGGCCACCGTGCGCTCCACCGCGCCGGCTTCGTTGAGCGCGGCCAGCAGCCCCGCGTGCGACTCGTACCAGCGCAGCGCGTCGTCCATCCACACCCGCAGCCGGGCCTGCGAGCCGATCGCCTGCTCCAGCACGGTGTACCAGCCGCGGTCGGACGCGGTGACCTCCTCCAGCAGCGCCCCCACCGCCTCGGCCTTGGAGCGGAAGTGCAGGTAGAAGGTGGCGCGGCTGGTGCCCGCCCGGCCGACCACCTCGTCGACGGTGGTGGCCGCGTAGTCGGACTCCTCCAGCACCTCGCGCACCGCCGCGAGCAGCCGCCGCCTGGTCTGCTCGCGGTACTCGGCGCGCAAGGTGGCGGGGCGCTGGCCGACGCGGGGCCCCGGTCCGCCCGAGGCTGCTGATGTCACGCGATCACCCTATCCCGCCCGGCGGCTGCGCCCGCCGGGCGCAGCCGCAGGCCGGGCCGGTTCAGGGCAGCGGGGTCGGACTGGCGAGGTAGGACTGGGTGCGGGTGACCCAGTAGTCGAAGTCGCCGGGGGCGCTCTGGTCGGTGCCGACCATTTCGGGCACGCCGTAGGTGCCGGTGCCGGTGCCCGCCCCGAACAGGATCGCCACCACGCCCGCGGCGGCCGCCTCGGGGATGTGCGGGCCCCAGCTGACGGTGTTTCCGCTGACCGAGATCTTCGGGTCCGCGCCCGGGTTGGCGCTGTAGAAGGCCAGGTTGTTGCCGCCGGCGGTGAAGGAGTCGCCGTAGAAGAAGGTGGAGGCGGAGTCCTGGCTCTGCTCGGCGGTGTCGCTCAGGTCGGGGAACTTCCCCGAGGCGTTCCAGTAGGTCGGGCTGGCGGTCAGGGTCGAGTTGAGGTGGCCCACCGGGATCTGCCACAGGACCGCGGGCAGGGCGAGCGACTGCCGGATGGTCTGCACGTACAGCAGGTAGTTGCTCCAGTGGGCGGCGTTCAGGTAGCGGATGTCGGCGGCCGGGTTGGGGTCGCGCAGGATGCCGAAGTCCTGTCCCCACTGGTCGAAGGCCACGAAGTCGGCTCGGGCGCCGATGCCGGCGCTCTTGGCGAAGGCCGCGACCTGGGTGGCCACGTTGGTCACCGACTGGCGCCCGGCGCTCCAGCCCTGGGTGTCGGTGTCCTTCAGCGCGTCGCGCACGGCCCAGGTGTTGACCTGCCAGCCGACGAACGCGGACGGGTCGTACTTCTTGATGGTGTAGTTGATCGCCGCGACCAGGCCCGTCAGGCTGTTGCCGAAGGCCGGGTCGCTGCCGGCGGCGAGCACCCCGGAGGAGTAGGCGGCGCCGGTGGCGGCGGGCATCTTCGCGGCGTCGTTGCCGTAGCCGGCCGCGTAGTTCTGCTGCAGGTAGCCGAGCATGTCCGGCTCGACCACCCAGCCGACCGGCTTTCCTGCGGCAGCGGTGCCGGCCGCGGTCGCGGCGCTGCGCAGGGCCTGGAAGTAGGTCGTCAGCCAGCTGCTGCTCTGCATGTTGGTGTAGTCGACGCCGGAGCCGTCGATGTTGCCGTTCATGCCGTAGTCGACCATGACCGGGGTCATTCCGAGCTGCTGGGAGTGGGTGACCATGGTCGTGGTGGTCGCCGCCCAGTTGGGGAAGTCGCTGCCGATCAGGTACTCGTAGCCGTAGTTCGGCAGTTTGCCGTGCGACTTGAGGGTGCTGAAGAAGGCGTCCACGGTGCTGCCCGGGGTGTAGACGGTTCCGATCGACAGCGAGGACGGGTGCCACGGCGACCCGCCCCCACCGGTGCCGGTCGGCGAGGGCGTCGGCGTCACCGTGGGCGTGGGCGTGGGCGTCGGGGTGGGCGTGGGCGTGGGTGTCGGGGTGGGCGTCGGGGTCGGCGTCGGGCTGGGGCTGGGGCCCGGTCCGGCCGGGCCCGTCAGCACCACGTCGTCGGCGTGGTAGGCGCCCTGGGCGTACCAGCCGTGCAGGTACACGGTCACCGAGGTGGTCGAGGCACCGGTGGTGAACGAGGTGGACAGCTGCTGCCAGCCGCTCGTCGACGGCGTCCAGGTCGAGCTGTAGCCGGTGGCGCCCAGGTAGACGTAGGCGCCCTGGACGTACGCGGACAGCGTGTAGCTGGAGTTGGGCTGCACCGCGACGCTCTGCGTGCACTGGGCGGTGTCGGACCCGGTCGGCACCGCGGCCAGGGCGTACGAGCCCGAGTGCACCGGCGAGGCCGCCACGCCGGCGGTACCCGTGTCGCAGGTCCAGCCGGACAGGTTGCCGCTCTCGAAGCCCGGGTTGGCGACCAGGTTCGTGGCGTCGGCGCTCGCGGTGCTGTCGACCACGGTGAAACCGAGTGCGACCAGGGCGGCGGTGACCAGGGCGGCCACGGCGCGGTGGGGTCGGCGTACGTGCACGTGGCGCCTCCGAGAGGGTACGGCTTGGCTGAGCGGGGACCGGGCGCGGCAGGGACCGGCGCCGCGCCAGGAGGGCGCGGGGCCGGACCGAGCGGCCGTTCTGGGAAACAGTGGTGTGGACCAATCCCGGCGTCAAGGGTCTAGACCAGCCATCAGGTGCCGATAGGGCGCCCTTAATCCTCGGCCGCCCGCGGCGCGTTCGGGTCCCCGGCCGCCCGGCCGCCCGGCCGGGTGCGCGGGCCGCCGCGCGCGGCCCTCACGCTGTGGTGACACCGTTACGGACCTTTCGGACCGAAAGGCCGGGGGTGCCGAGATTCCTTGATAGTCGAAGCAACGGATAATGGCCCCCACCCCCTTGGCCCAATGCGGAGCCCCGGATGCTCTTCCTCACCTCGCTGATCAGAATCGACCGCTCGACCCGGTCCCGCTGTGTCGCAGATGTGCAACCCGTGCGGGCACCCGAAGTACAGCGAGAATCGTGAGAACCGGCGTGTGCTGTCCTGGGCTGCTTCGAGAAGGCGGACATCACCGCGGCCGAGCTGACCCGGCGGAGGGCCGGGACCCGACTCCCCGGCCCGATGTCTGACCCTTCCGGCCTCCTGGACTGAGGCTGCTGCTCAATGAAAGGCATCCACCATGCGCGTCGGTCTGCTGGGAACGGGCCGCATCGGCTCCTTCCACGCCAGGACCCTGGCCCACCACCCCGCCGTCGCCGAGCTCCTGGTCGCCGACACGGACCCGGCCTCGGCCCGGGCCACCGCCCAGCGGCTCGCCGGCGCACCGGCCGCCGTCACCGCCCTGGACAGCGTGGACGGCGTGGACGCGGTGCTGGCCGCGGGCCTGGACGCGGTGGTCATCGCCACCGCCACCGACGCCCACGCCGACCTGATCGCCCGCGCCGCGCGGGCGGGCCTGCCCGCCTACTGCGAGAAGCCCATCGCCATGGACCTGGCCGGCACCCTGCGCGCCCTGCGCGAGGTCGAACGGCACGGCACCGCCCTGCAACTGGGCTTCCAACGCCGCTTCGACGCCGGCTACAACGCCGCCCGCGCAGCGCTGCGCTCCGGCGCGCTGGGCTTCGTGCACACCATCCGCGCCGTCACCGCCGACCCGGCCCCGCCGCCGGCGGCCTACGTGCCCACCTCCGGCGGCCTGTTCCGCGACTGCAGCGTGCACGACTTCGACATCGTGCGCTGGGTCACCGGCCGCGAGGTGACCCGGGTGTATGCCACCGGGTCCAACCGCGGCGCGTCCTTCTTCGCCGAGGCCGGCGACGTGGACACCGCCGCCGCCCTGCTCACCTTGGACGACGGCACCCTGGTCAGCTGCAACGCCACCCGCTACAACGGCGCCGGCTACGACGTGCGGATGGAACTGGCCGGCAGCAAGGACCAGCTGACCGTGGGTCTGGGGCCCAGGGCGCCGATGACCTCCGCCGAACCCGGCGCCCCGGGCGCGCCCGCCGACCCCTGGCCCGACTTCCTCAGCCGCTTCCACGACGCCTACCTCGCCGAACTCGACGCCTTCCTGGACGTCGCCCGGGGCCTTGCGCCCAGCCCCTGCACCGGACGCGACGCACTGGAGGCACTGCTGATCGCCGAGGCCTGCGAACTGTCCCGCCGCCTGGGCGCACCCGTCGAACTCGACACCGTCCGCACCACCGCCCTCACCGCCCTCACCGCCCTCGGCGAACCCGCGGCCCCCGTCGCTGCCGTCCCCGCCCCCGCCCCCGTCACCCAGGAGCGTGCCCGATGACGACCCCCGCCGCCGCCCCGCTGCTCGAGCGCGTCGCCGCCGCCCCCATCTCCTGGGGGGTGTGCGAGGTCCCCGGCTGGGGCCACCAACTGCCCGTCGCCCGGGTGCTCGAGGAGATGCACGAACTGGGCTTCACAGCCACCGAGTTCGGCCCGGACGGATTCCTGCCCGAGGACCCGGCCGCCCGCGCCGCCACGCTGCGCGCACACGGCCTGGCCGCGGTCGGCGGCTTCGTACCGGCCGTGCTGCACGACCCGGCCAACGACCCGCTGCCGGCCCTGGCCACGGCCCTGGACGCCTTCGTCGCCTGCGGCGCGGACACCCTGGTGCTGGCCGCCGCCACCGGCCGCGACGGCTACGAGGGCCGCCCCGACCTGGACACCGCCGGCTGGAAGACCCTGCTGGCCAACCTCGACCACCTCGCCGCCCTGGCCCACGCCCGCGGCATCACCGCCACCCTGCACCCGCACATCGGCACCATGGTCGAACACGAACCCGAGGTGCTGCGGGTCCTGGACGGCGCCGGCATCGCCCTGTGCCTGGACACCGGCCACCTGCTCGCGGGCGGCACCGACCCGCTGGCCCTGGCCCGGCGCGCCGCGGACCGCATCGCCCACGTCCACCTCAAGGACGTCGACACCACCGCCGCCGACCAGGTCCGCGCCGGCCGCACCTCCTACGCCGACGCCGTCGCCCGCGGCATGTACCGCCCGCTGGGCCACGGCGACCTGGACGTGCCGGCACTGGTGCGCACCCTGGAGGCAGGCGGCTACCGCGGCTGGTACGTGCTGGAGCAGGACACCGTGCTGCACGCCGACCCCGCCCCCGGCCAGGGCCCGGCCCGCGACGTGCGCACCGGCCTGGACCTGCTGGCCGCCCTGGCCACCGGCCCCGGCGGGACGGTCGCACCGTGAGCAC
Source organism: Streptacidiphilus sp. MAP12-16 (assembly GCF_041262165.1). Lineage (NCBI taxonomy): Bacteria > Bacillati > Actinomycetota > Actinomycetes > Kitasatosporales > Streptomycetaceae > Streptacidiphilus > Streptacidiphilus sp. MAP12-16. The sequence goes on along the minus strand of NZ_JBGCBY010000018.1, from coordinate 122,482 downwards.
CCCTGCACGTCCCACCCCCGCCTCCGCGCCCTGCACCCCCGCGCCGTACGACCTGGTCACCCTGGGCCGGGTCGGCGTCGACCTGTACCCGCAGCAGACCGGAGTGCCGCTGGCCGACGTACGCACCTTCGCCAAGTCGCTGGGCGGCACCGCCACCAACGTCGCGGTCGCCGCCGCCCGCCACGGCCTGCGCACCACCGTGGTCACCGGCGTCGGCGAGGACCCCTTCGGGCCCTACGTACGCCAGGCGCTGCGCGGCTTCGGCGTCGAGGACCGGCACGTGGTCACCGTCCCCGGCCGGCAGACCCCGGTGGTCTTCTGCGAGATCCACCCCCCGGACGACTTCCCCATCCTCTTCTACCGCCACCCCGTCGCCCCCGACCAGTGCCTGACCCCGCAGGACCTGGACCTGGACGCGATCGGCCGCGCCGCGATCGTGTGGATCACCGGCGGCGGCCTGGCCGTCGAACCCTCCGCAAGCACCACCCTGCTGGCCGCCGACCACGCCGCCGCGCACGCCGACGTCGTGCTCGACCTGGACTGGCGGCCCTCCTTCTGGGCCGACCCCGCCCAGGCGCCCCACTGGTACGCCCGCGCTCTGCAGGCGGCCACCGTCGCGGTCGGCAACCGCGACGAGGTCCAGGTCGCCGTCGGCACCCGCGACCCGGACCGCGCCGCCGACCTGCTGCTGGCACGCGGGGTGCGCCTGGCGGTGGTCAAGCAGGGGCCCGCCGGGGTGCTGGCCCGCACCGCCACCGAGGAGGTGCGGGTGGAGCCGCTGGCGGTCCGGGTCGTCAACGGCCTGGGCGCAGGCGACGCCTTCGGCGGGGCGCTGGCGGCCGGACTGCGCGCCGCCCGCCCGCTGCGCGAGGTCATCGAGACCGCCAACGCCGCCGGCGCGCTGGTCGCCGGCCGCCTGGCCTGCGCCGACGACATGCCCGACCCCCAGGAGATCGAGTCGCTGATGGTCCGTCACCGCCGCCGCAGGCCCGGCGATCCGCCCCTGGCCGTCCCCCCGGCCACCCCCCGCCCCGCAGCCCCGCGCCCCGCCGGCCCCCGGCCGGTGACCGCATGACCCCCGCCCCCGCCCCCGCCCCCGACCCCGCCCCCGGCCCCGCCCCCGGCCCCGCCCCCGGCCCCGGCCCCGCCCCCGCTCCCGCTCCCGGCCCCGCTCCCGGCCCCGCCCCGGGCCCCGCCGCCGACCGCGCCCTGGACCCGGCCGGGCCGCCCCGGCGGCTGCACCTGCCCGACGGCAGCGCGGCCCGAGACGGCTACCGCTGCCGGATCGACCCGCACAGCGCCGGCTGGGACCGGACCTCCCTGCGCATCCTGGACCTGGACCCCGGAGCCGGGCGCCGCCTCCACACCCGCGACAGCGAGTGGATCGTCCTGCCGCTGTCCGGCGCCCTCACCGTCACCTGCCAGGACCAGCGCCTCGAACTGCACGGGCGCCCCGACGTCTTCAGCGCGGTAAGCGACTTCGCCTACCTGCCCCGCGACAGCACCGCCCAGCTCACCTCCGCCGCCGGCGGCCGGTTCGCCCTGGCCGGCGCCCGCTGCGAAAAACGCCTGCCGGTCCGCTACGGCCCCGCCTGCGCGGTACCCGTCGAACTGCGCGGCGCCGGGCGCGCCGCACGCCAGGTCAACAACTTCGCGGCCGCCGACGTCTTCGAGGCCGACCGGCTGATCGCGGTCGAGGTGCTCACCCCGGCCGGCAACTGGTCCTCCTACCCCCCGCACAAGCACGACCAGGACCGGCCCGGCCACGAGTCCCGGCTGGAGGAGATCTACTGGTTCACCATCGCCGACGCCCCCCACGGCGGCCCCGGCACCGGCTACCACCGGGTCTACCCCTCCGGCGGCGCCAGCCGCTCCGAGGTCCTGGCCGAAGTCCGCACCGGCGACGCGGTGCTGGTGCCCGACGGCTGGCACGGCCCCTGCATGGCCGCCCCCGGCTACCCCATGTACTACCTCAACGTGATGGCCGGACCGGGCCCCGAACGGTCCTGGCTGATCTGCGACGACCCCGCCCACGCCTGGGTCCGCGACACCTGGCCCCACGAGCCGGCCGACCCCCGGCTGCCCCTCTACACCGCCCCCACCGCCCCCGCCCCGACCGGACCCGCCCCGACCGCGCCCGCCCCCACGGAAGGCCGCCCCCGATGACCAGCCCGCCCACCGCCGCCCCCGGCACCGTGCGCCTGACCACCGCCCAGGCCCTGGTGCGCTTCCTTGCCCACCAGTACACCGAGCGCGACGGCCGGCGGCAGCGCCTGATCACCGCCTGCTGGGGGATCTTCGGCCACGGCAACGTCGCCGGCCTTGGCCAGGCACTGCTGGAGGCCGGCGCCCAGGGCGCGGACGCCATGCCCTACCTGCAGGGCCGCAACGAGCAGGCGATGGTGCACGCCGCGGTCGGCTACGCCCGCCAGCGCGGCAGGCTCAGCACCCACGCGGTGACCACCTCCATCGGCCCGGGCGCCACCAACCTGGTCACCGGCGCCGCCCTGGCCACCATCAACCGGCTACCGGTGCTGCTGCTGCCCGGCGACGTGTTCGCCACCCGCCCGGCCGACCCGGTGCTCCAGCAACTGGAGACCCCCTGGGCCGGCGACCTCAGCGTCAACGACACGCTGCGCCCGGTCAGCCGCTTCTTCGACCGGATCTGGCGCCCCGAGATGCTGGTCCCCGCAGCCCTGCAGGCGATGCGGGTACTCAGCGACCCGGTGGACACCGGCGCGGTCACCCTGGCCCTGCCCCAGGACGTGCAGGCCCAGGCCCACCACTGGCCCGCCGACTTCTTCGCCGACCGCACCTGGCACATCCGCCGCCCCCACCCCGACCCCGACGAACTCGCCCGCGCCACCGACCTGGTACGCGCCGCCCGCCGCCCCCTGCTCGTGGCCGGCGGCGGCGTCCACCACAGCGGCGCCGAGCAGGCCCTGCGCCACTTCGCCGACACCACCGCCATCCCCGTCGCCGAGACCCAGGCCGGCAAGGGATCCCTGCCCTTCGACCACCCGGCCGCGCTCGGCGGCATCGGCCACACCGGCACCGCCGCCGCCAACGCCACCGCCCGCCGCGCCGACCTGGTCATCGGCGTCGGCACCCGCTGGACCGACTTCACCACCGCCTCCGCGACCCTGTTCACCGACCCGCAGGTGCGCTTCGTCAACCTCAACATCGCCGCACCCGACGCCCACAAACTCGCCGGACACCCCCTGGTCGCCGACGCCCGCACCGCCCTGGACCAGCTGGCCCGCGCGTTGGCCGGCCACCGCGTGCCGACCGCCCACGAACAGCAGTACCGCCGCGACGCCGACCAGTGGCGCCGGGCCGTCGACGACGCCTACGCCGCCCCCGACGGTGCCGCCCGCCCCACCCAGGCCCAACTCATCGGCGTCCTGGACCAGGTGCTCCAACCCCGCGACGTACTGGTCAACGCGGCCGGCTCGATGCCCGGGGACCTGCACAAGCTCTGGCGCCCGCGCGACCCGCAGCAGTACCACGTCGAGTACGGCTACTCCTGCATGGGCTACGAGATCCCCGCCGCCCTGGGGGTGCGCCTGGCCGCCCCGGACCGCGAGGTCTTCGCACTGGTCGGCGACGGCACCTACCTGATGCTGCCCACCGAACTGGTCACCGCCGTCCAGGAGAACATCAAAATCATCCCGGTGCTGGTGCAGAACCACGGCTACGCCTCGATCGGGGGCCTGTCCGAGAGCGTCGGCGCCGAACGCTACGGCACCGCCTACCGCTTCCGCGCACCCGACGGCAGCTACACCGGCGACCCGCTCCCGGTGGACCTGGCCGCCAACATGCGCAGCCTGGGCCTGGCCGTGCTGCGCGCCGACACCGTCGACCAGCTGCGCGAGGCCCTGCGCGAGGCCCGCGCCGCCGACCGGCCGACGGCCGTCTACGCGGAGACCGCCCCGCCCGACCCGACCCTGCCCGCGCTGGCCGCCCACGCCTGGTGGGACGTGGCCGTCGCCGAGACCTCGAACCGCCCCGCGGCCCGCCAGGCCCACGACCGCTACCGGGACGCCAAACAGCACCAGCGCCACCACCTCTGACAGCCCCCCGCCCCCGGACCTCGGCGGCCGCGCGCACCAGGCCGTCAGACCAGGTCGCTGGTCAGGCGCGTGACCACGGCCAGGGCCTGCTCCAGCACGTCCGTCGCCCGCAGCCCCGCGTCCAGCGCCTCGGCGATCTGCCGGCGCCGCTCGGGCACCGTGTCGGTGCCCGGCGCGCCCGAGGTGATCCGGACCTGGTCACCGTCGGCCAGGGCCGCCAGCCCGATCCCCAACTGCTCCAGCGCCTGCGGCAGGCGCTGCGCCAGGGTTCTCAGCGCGTGGGCGGTGTCGTACACGTCGCCGGGGGAGGGGTAACCGCCGTCCAGCGTCCGGTAGTTCAACGCGCGGATCTCGTCGGCGGCAGCGCCGGCGAACTCGTACGGGGCGCGGGCCAGGTCCATCGTGCGACTCCTCCAGTGGGATTGCTGTGCCGGGGCTGCTGCTCGCGGCGGGCTCCACGGTCTCAGAAGGGTCGCGCGACGCTCGCAGCGGGACGGGACAAGACACGCTCCCGCGCCCCGATCCCGCCGCCGGCGCGCGGGCGTCCGCACCCCTCGCGGGCCCGTGCCCGGGCGGGCAGCGCACAGCGGTGGGCCCGCCCCCCTCGCGGGGTGCGGGCCCACCGCTGTGGCGTTTTGGGCCGCAGGTCAGGTCAAAGACCGGCCTTGGGGCCGCAGACCGGCCAGGCGCCGGGGCCCTGGGCGGCCAGGACGTGCTGGGCCACGGCGATCTGCTGGCCGGAGCTGGCCTGGTTGGCGCTGGCGGCGTACTGGGTGCCACCGAAGGCGGCCCAGGTGGAGGTGGTGAACTGCAGGCCGCCGTAGAAGCCGTTGCCGGTGTTGGCGGCCCAGTTGCCGCTGCTCTCGCACTGGGCGACGGCGTTCCAGGCGGAGGTGGTGTCGGCGGCGGAGGCGCCGGTGGCGGCGACCAGGCCGGCCACGGGGGCGGCGACGACCACACCGGCGATGACGGCGGCACGGATGCGGGTGGTGGTGCGGGTGGTGGTGCGGGCAGCGTCGGACTGGCGGCGGAAGAGCAAAAGGTTCCTCTCGACAGGCCCGGGACGGCACGGCGCAGCGCGCGCTGTGGGCGCGTTTCGATCCGCTGCTCGGCTTCCTCGCGGACGGCCGGTTCACGCGGGAGGCGTCACCGTGCCGTCCGGTCCCCACCGTTGGCCGCTTCGGGACGAGGGCGGCGGGCGTGTTCTCGCTGACAGGCGGAGAACATGCGCAGGTGGGCGGACCCGGGGTGCTCGTTGCACTTCCTCGAACGTAGGCAACGAGCGGCGCGCGTCCAAGGGATTCACAGAAACCGCAGGCCACCGTGGCGTTACCCACGGTATTGATCTAGGAAATCACGCATTTCGACCGCACATCCGGCCAGCTGCCCCCTCCCGGGCGGCGGTTTTAGTGGCCCGGGCCACACCGGGGCCCAGGTGAGCTGCCCCACATCGTCGACACGCGGTGAGCAGCGCCCACCACCCGGTCACTGTGGATCTTGAGCCGGCGCCCCCGGTCGTGACCTGCGCCATACCCGGGCCCTCGCCGGTTGACGCGGCGCCAGGCCGCTCGGACCGGCAGCGCAGCTGCCTGCCGTGAGCGCGCGGAGCGGTGCGCGGTCCCGTTGAGCGAGCGCGGCACACGCGGGAGTCTGTACCTTCACCTGGTCCGGGCAGTACGGCTCTTGGGGGCAGCGCAATGTCGCAGACACGCACCGAGCAGGCGGCAGGCGGAACGCTGGCCGCTCGCCGGCTTGCCGCACTGCTCCAGCCCACGGCGGCCGTGGACCGGCCCGCGTACCAGCACCTGGCCGCCACGATCCAGACCCTGATCCTGGAGGGCCGGATCGCCCTGCACGCCCGGATGCCCCCCGAGCGGGAACTCGCCCCCGCACTGCAGCTGAGCCGCACCACCGTCAGCGCGGCCTACGGTCTGCTGCGCGACAGCGGGTATCTGCACAGCCGCCGGGGCGCGGGCACCTGGACGGCCCTGCCCGGGCCGGCGGGCGACAGCCGCCTGCTGCCGCCCCCGGACACCAGCATCGACCTCACCACCGCCGCCTTCGGCCTGCCCCAGCACGCGCTGTCCCAGGCTTTCGCCCAGACCGCGCCACGCCTGGCCGAGTTCGCCCGAACTCCCGGCTACTACCCCTTCGGGCTGGCGGAGCTGCGGGCCGCGGTCGCCGAGCGGTACACCCGGCGCGGCCTGCCGACGCGCATCGACCAGATCCTGATCACCTCCGGGGCGCAGCAGGCGCTGACGCTGACGCTGGGACTGCTGTGCGGACCGGGCGATCGGGTCCTGGTCGAGAACCCCTCCTATCCCAACGCCCTGGACGCGATCCGCCGGGCCCGGCTGCGCACCGCCCCGGTCCCGGTCACCGGCGCCGGCTGGAACCTCGACGCGCTGGACGCGACCCTGCGTCAGGTGGTGCCCCGCCTGGCCTACCTGATCCCGGACTTCCACAATCCGGTGGGCTGCCTCATGCCCGCCGAACAGCGCGCCCACGCGCTGGACGCCACCGGCCGGTCGGGCACCTGGCTGGTTGTCGACGAGACGCTCACCGACCTGGCCCTGGACGCCGCCGTGTCGCCGCCGCTGGCCTCGCTGGCCGCGCCGGGCCAGGACGACCACGTGATCACGATCGGCTCGCTCAGCAAGAGCCACTGGGCCGGTCTGCGCATCGGCTGGTTGCGGGCCTCGCCCAGCCTGGTCGCCGAACTCGCCGGCGTGCGCGTGAGCATGGACGTGGCCGGCTCGGTGGTCGACCAACTCCTGGCGGTCTCGCTGCTGCAGAGCACCGACGGGTGGCGCGCCACGCGCCTGGGACAGGTACGCGAGCAGCGCACCGCCCTTGCCGAGGCGCTGGGCCGGTACACGCCGCAGTGGACCTGGCGGCAGCCGACCGGTGGACTGGCCCTGTGGGTCGACCTGGGCCAGCCCATCGCCTCGGCTCTGGCGGACCGGTCCGTCGAACACGGCGTCCGCATCGAGAGCGGTGCCCGCTTCGGCGCGGAACCCGGGACCTTCGAGCACCGTCTGCGCATCCCCTACGCCCTGCCCCCCGACACGCTGCACGAGGCGGTGCGCCGGCTGGCCGCCACCCTGGACAACGGTGCGGTGCTGACCGCCGCTGGGGCGCGTCCGCACTGGGTGGCCTGACCCGCGGTCGGCCCAGGCGGCGGCGTTCCTTCGTGCACACTAGGAATCCGGCCCGGGGTCTGAAAGGCTGAGGCGATGACGACAACCGAACAGCCGTGGGAGCAGCGCATCGCCGCGCTGTGGGCCGCAATTGACGACTACGATCCCGCCGACTTCCGCGCCCGGATCCAAGCCCTGACCGCCGAGCTTCCGCCCGGTGACGCGATCGCGCTGTTCGAGCGGGCCTGCGCCCACGACTCGACCGGCCAGGGCGACCTGGCCGAACCCCTGTACCGGGAGGCCCTCGCGGTGGGTCTGACCGGCCAGCGCCGCCGCCGCGCGGTGATCCAACTGTCCAGCACCCTGCGCAACCTGGGCCAGGCCAAGGAGAGCGTCGCCCTGCTGAGCGCCGAGCGGGACGCCGGGTCCGACGCCCTCGACGACGCGGTCACCGCGTTCCTGGCGCTGGCACTGATCGACACCGGCAGGGAGCGGGAGGCGGCGGGGCTCGCGCTGGGCGCGCTGTCGCGCCATCTGCCCCGGTACAACCGCTCGCTGGCCAACTACGCCAGGACCGTCGTGGACGGCTCCCGGTAGGGTCGGCGCGCGCCGACCGGGGCCCAAGGGGCCTGCGGCCGCGCGCCGTAGGACCGTTGCGCCTCCTGCCTCGCCCCGCCGGACTGATCCGGCGGGGCGAAGTGCTGCCGGGCGCCGGCTGCGCCGGCCCCGCGCGGGGCTGTTCAACTGCCGAGGTCCGCGGTTGAACGCGGGAACCGGCACCCGGCCGGCACCCGGCGCACGCCCGGGCGCCGGAAAAGCCCGCCGCCGCGAACGCCGAAGAAGACCGCACACGTACCGGTTCTCCTCAATTCCGGACGGAAGGTGCGCTGATAAACACGCCGCGGCGGACCGTACAAGAGCCGCCGACTCCACTGATCCTTGACGCCCATCTGCCGCCGGGACAAGATTGCATCAGTTCGAGCGGGTCAAAAGGATTCGCTGGAAACGAAGCAGAGGAGAAGGACATGGAGACCACCACCGTTGTTGTTGAGTTCGATGACATCGAGTTCATCGAGGGTGCCGACGAGCTGCTCGCGACCTCGTACTACACCAACATCCAGTAATTAGGTGTAGGACGTAGTGTGAAGGGCGGCGTTGCACTCGACGCCGCCCCTTCACCGTAGACGAACAGTGAGCCCATCAGCCTCGTTGATAGATTCGCGATGACGCTGTACGAGGTGGGGCTTTCCTGGTCACGGGCGATGCGAAGAGCGCCGCGCGGTTGGTTGACGGCACGCGCGGCGCCCCCGTCCTGTCCATGGCTCTATGTCAAGCGAATCCAGCGTTCCAAAGTTCTGGAAACACGAGAATGAATGAGGGGCAGGCATGACGGAATACACATTCGCGGGCCTGGTGGGAGACGAGAAGACGTTCTTCGCCGAGTACTTCGACAAGAAGCCGATGCTGCGGAAGAAGGCTCTTCCGGGGGATCCGCGCGAGGTTCTCTCCCTCCGCCGGCTGGATGAGCTGGTCAATCTCGAGGTCATCCGACCGCCCTACATCAAGGTCAACCTGAAGGGCGACGGGGTTCCCGAGATGGGGTACACCCGTAATGTCGTCGTGCAGGGCGCCACAGTCACGGACGCGGTCGACCCGGAGAAAATCTACGAGCTGTTTCGCGCCGGTGCCACGGTCACCTGGTGCTCGCTCAACCAGATCGTCCCTGAACTGCGGGATTTCACGCGGATCATCAGCGACAAGATGGCGGTCCGGACCGACTCCGTCGCCTTCCTGACGCCGTCGGGCAAGAAGGGCTACCCGCCCCACCACGATCCGGTCGACCTGTTCATCGTCCAGCTCGAGGGCACCAAGCACTGGCGGCTGTGGAACCCGCCGGCGCAGCGGTTGGGCGACAACGGGCACTACACCCTGGAGGGGCTGGGGGAGCCGGCCATCGAGGTGTCCCTGGAGCCCGGCGATGTGCTCTACCTGCCGTACGGCACGCCGCACGCGGCGACCGCCGAGGGCCAGGCGTCGCTGCACCTGTCGATCATGATGCGTCCGCGCATGTGGCGCGACCTGCTGCAGCAGACCTTCGAAGAGGTGGTCCAGGACGCCGAGTTCACCGGGTACCCGCACATCGGGGAACTGCGCGACTCCTCGGTGGGGTCGCTGTTCAAGGAGAAGATCCTGGCCCTGGCGGCGCGGATGGAGTCGGTGGACGCGGAGGCCGAGCTCGACCGCCTGGCAGAACGCGGCCGGCACATGGACGGCAGCTCGTCGGGCAACACGTTCCAGACCGTCGCGCGGATGGACGGCCTGGGCCCGGACGCGCAACTGCGGCGCACCAGCGCGCCCGTGGTGTTCGGCCCGAACGTGGACGGCCGCACCCAGATGACCGTCAGCGGCCACAAGATCGCGGTTCCCTCGCCGGTCGCCGAGACGCTGGCGGCCCTGGGCTCGGGGATGTCGATCGCGGCCTCGCAGGTGTTCCCGGGCGTGGACGCGGTCCGCTCGACCAAGGCCGCGCAGGGACTCACCCGGCTGGGCGTGTTCGAGCTGGCCGCGGCCGGCTGACCGGCGGGCCGGCCCTCCCGCCCTCGGACGAACGCCCTTGGGACAACGCTCCTCGGGACAACGCGCCCTCGGACGACCGCCCTTGGACGGTGTCCTGCGGCGGGAGGACCGGCCCATGGCAGGGCCACACACCACTAGTGGAGGCAAGAGAAGGTGGAAACCTACTCCTTCGAGGACTTCGTCGGCGACCGGGACGTGTTCTTCGCGGAGCACTTCAACAAGAAGCCGCTCCTGCACAAGGGCGCCCTGGCCGGTCGCCTTCACGATCTGCCCTCGGTAGGGCAGCTGGACGACCTGCTCGCCCTGGAGGTGGCCCCCACCTCGTACCTGCGGGTGACCAAGGGCGGCAAGGGAGTGCCGAGCAGCGCCTACACCCGCACGGTGGCACGCGGGGCGGCGCTCGCGGAGGCGGTCAGCGCGGACAAGGTGTACGAGCTGTTCCGATCGGGTGGAACGGTCACCTGGAACTCGCTGAACCACATTCTGCCCTCGACCCGCCGGCTGACCGAGCCCTTCGCGGACGCGTTCGCCTGCCCCACCGAGGTCGTGCTGTTCGTGACGCCCGCCGGCAACGACGGATTCGCCCCCCACCACGACTCGATCGACGTGTTCGTCGTGCAGGTCAACGGGACCAAGACCTGGAAGGTCTGGGGCACCCCGCAGGTGCGGCCCGGTGACGAGGGGTCACACACCCTCGAAGAGCTGGGCGAGCCGGTCATCGAGGTCACGCTCACCCCCGGTGACGTGCTCTACGTGCCCCACGGCACCCCGCACGCGGCCGCGGCCAACCGCGAGATGTCGCTGCACCTGTCGGTGGGGGTCCAGCCGCGCCGGTGGCGCGACCTGCTGCGCGAGACCGTGGACGCGATCGTGGCCGACGAGGCGTTCCACGGGTTCCCCTCGCTGGACGGCGACCAGGAGCCCACCGCGGTCACCGCGCTGGCCGCCCGGCTCCGGCTGCTGCAGGACCGCCTGGCGGCCGTCGACCCGGCGTCAGAGGCCCGGCGCCTGGCCGGGACCGGACGCGTGCGCGGCGGAGCGGCGCGCCCGCGCGAGTTCGAGCGGCTCTCGGCCGCGGACACCCTGGCCCCCGGCGCGGGAGTGCGCCGCAGCGCGGTCCCGGTGCAGATCGGCGCCAGCGACGGGGCCAGGACCAGCCTGTTCGTCAAGGGCCACCGGCTGGCGGTACCGGACGCGGTGGCAGCCGCGCTGCGGGCACTGGAGAGCGGTCCCGCGGTGACGGCCGCCACCTTCTTCCCTGGAGTTTCCGAAACCCGTTCCCTGCGCGCCGCGCAGGGACTCGCCCGACTCGGCGTCCTTGAAGTCGCTGACGAGAAGAGGACGTGAGACCTGATGGCCGATACCGCTTCACTGACCGCCCCGGCCCGCCTGGATCCCCCGGCGGGCGTGGCCTGGCGCGACGTCTACATCCTGGCGGGCATGCGCGGGTTGTCGTTCGCCGGCGACATCGCGGCCGCCACCGCGATCACGCTGATGCTGCAGGCGGGCGGAGCCGGCTCCTACGCGGTGATGGCGCTGCTGCTGGCGGCGACGGTGCCGGCGGTCCTGCTCTCCCCGCTGACGGGCAAGGTCGCGGACCGGTTCGACAGCCGCAAGCTCATCGTGACGGTGGCCACGCTGCAGGCGCTGGTGTGCCTGGCGATGACCCAGTGGACCTCCCCGGGGGTGCTCATCGCCCTGTCGGTGCTGCTCTCGGCCGGCCTGGCCTTCACCCATCCGGTGTTCGGCGGGCTGCCGAGCGCGATCGTCGGCAAGGAGAACGTCCCGCGTGCCTCCTCGATCTCGCAGACCACGGCCATGGCCGGCATGGTGGCGGCCCCCGGCGTCGCCGGGTTCCTGACCGGTCACTTCGGGGTGACGATCCCGCTGGTGATCGACGCAGTGAGCTTCGTCGCGGTCGCCCTGGGCGGCCTGGCCATCCGGACCCGGTTGAACAGCCGCCGCGGCGCCGCGGCCCGGGCCCCGCAGGGTCCCGCCGACCAGGCCGTGCAGGACTACCAGGTCAGGTCCGACCGCTTCCTGCGCTCGGTCCTGGTGCTCAGCGGCGCGGTGATGGCCTGCGCGTGCATCATCAACGTCCTGATCGTCTTCTACGTCCGGGAGACCTTCCACGCCTCCGAAGGCGTCTACGGCCTGGTGATGTCCGCGTGGATGGCGGGCCTGGTCCCGGGCGGGCTGGTGGTGCGCCGGATGAAGAAGCTGAGCCACGAGGCCATCCTCATCGGCTCCTTCGTGTGCATCGCGCTGGGAATCCTGGGCACCGGCCTGGCCCCGGGCGTGTGGTGGATCGTTCCCTGCTACGTGCTCGGCGGGATCGGCAACGGGGCCCAGGCCACCGTGACCCACATCCTGATCAACCTGCGGGTCCCCGACAGCCACCGCGGCCGGGCGTTCGCCGCACTGGGGGCCGTGTCCAACACCGGCCCGGCCATCGGCTTCGTGGTGGGAGGAGCGATCTTGAGCTTCATGGAGCCGCGCTACGGGTTCCTTGCCGCCGGAACCTTCGCACTGCTGGCGGTGCTGGTGTTCTTCAACGGCGTGCGCAGGTCCGCCGAGCCGGCCCTCGATGCCCGGTCCGCCGGCGCCGGGTCGCCACGATGACACTGGCCCACGACGCCGCGCCGACCCCCCGCGCGCTGCCCCAGCACCCCGCCCCGGACCTGGACCCGGCCCCGGACCTGGCCCCGGACCTGGCCCCGGCTCTGGACCCGGACCTGGATCTGGACCTGGATCTGGCGGTGAGGCCGCAGGACGACTTCCACCGCTTCGCGAACGGCCGGTGGAGCGAGGCGTTCGTCCTGCCGGCGCACCGGGCCGAGGCCAGCATGCTGACCCTGCTGGCCGACAAGGTGCAGGACGACGTGGCCGCGCTGGTGCACCGCGCGGTGACCGGGCCGCGCAGCGCGGGCGATGTCACCGGGCGTCAGATCGCGGACCTGTACACCAGCTTCATGGACGAGGACCGGATCGAGCAGCGGGGAGCGGCGGCGTTCCAGGCCGATCTGGACAGCGTCCGCTCAGCGGCCGGCCGCCAGGAGCTGGCCCGGGTCCTGGGCCGGCTCCAGGCGCAGGGCGTGGGCGGCGCGGTCGACTTCGCGGTGTCCACCGACACCGCGCAGGCGAGCCAGTACGTGCTCATCCTGTCCCAGGGGGGCCTGGGCCTGCCCGCGGCCGCCCAGTACCAGCGGGCCGACAGCTGGGCGCTGCGCGAGCAGTACGCCGCGCACGTGCGCGTGATGCTCGCCCACGCAGGACTGCCCGACCCGTCCCGCGCCGCGGCCGAGGTCCTGCGCCTGGAGACGGACCTGGCAGCAGGGCACACCCCCGCGGCCCCCGCCGCAGCGGCGTCGGCGAAGCCGCAGGCGTCCCTGGTGGCCGACCTGGCCGCGCACGAGGGCGGCTTCCCGTGGGCGCCCTGGCTGCAGGGCCTGGGCCAGGTGCGGCCCCAGGCGACGGTGTGGGTGCGGCAGCCGGCGTTCCTGGCCGCCCTCGACTCCTGGTGGCACGCGCACGACCTGGACTCCCTCAAGCTCTGGCTGACCTGGCGGTACGTGCACGAGATGGTGCCCTTTGGCCCGCGCGAGGTGTTCGCGGACAACTTCAGCTTCTACGCCCAGGCCCTGAAGGGCTTCACCCGGCCGCGGCCGCGCCCGATGCGGGCCATCTCGTTCGTGGAGACCTTCCTGGGCGACGCGGTGGGGGAGCGCTACCTCACCGAGCACCTGGCCCCCGGGACCCTGGACGCAGCCGCGGGGCTGGTGGACCGCCTGGTGCGCAGCTACCGCACACGCCTGCAGCAGGCCACCTGGATGCAGGAGAGCACCCGCGCGGCGGCCCTGCGCAAGCTCGACGGCATGGTCTTCGAGATCGGCTTCCCCCGCAACGCCGAGGCGCGCACCGACCCGTGGGTGGATCCCGCGGACCTGATCGGCAATGTGAAGCGCGGACGGGCCCGGCACATCGAGCGGGAACTGGCCAAACTCGGCACCCCGGTGGACCGTTCGGACTGGAAGGTCACCCCGCAGGCCGTCACCGCGTACTACCGGCACGGGCTGAACCAGGTGGTGATTCCCGCGGCCCTGCTGCAGCCCCCCATTTTCTCCCCCGACGGGGACCCGGCCCGCAACTTCGCGCTGCTCGGGTCGATCGTCTGCCATGAGATGTCGCACGCGTTCGACAGCCGCGGGTCGCGCTACGACGAACGCGGCCGCCTGCGCGACTGGTGGGCGCCCCAGGACCGCGCCGAATTCGCGCGCCGCACCGCGCTGCTGGTCGCCCAGTGCGACCGGTACGAGCCGCGGGGTTTTCCCGGTCACACCGTCAGCGGCACCCGCACGGTGGGCGAGAACATCGCGGACATCACCGGTCTGACCGTGGCGCAGGGCGCCTTCGCCGACCACCTGGCCGCCGGGCCCCGAGCGCCCCGGCGCCGGGGCGAGGCAGCGCGCACCGAACAGGTGCAGCGGTTCCTCCTGCACTGGGCGTCGATGTGGCGGGCCAAGAGCACCCCCGAGCGGATGCTGGAGCGTCTGGCCACCGACCGGCACGCGCCGGCGGAGTTCCGCTGCAACGGCGTGCTGGGCAACGTCGAGGCGTTCTACCAGGCCTTCGACGTGCACCAGGGCGACCGCCTGTACATCGCCCCGCAGGCACGGTTCGCCCTGGTGTGAGGACCGCTGCCGCGATCCGGACACCCGGCAGCGACGCCCGGCACCGACGCCCGGCAGCGACACCCGGCACCCACGCCCGGCACCGACGCCCGGCCGGGGGACCGGCCGGCAGACCCAGGAGGCAGAGCATGCGCGAGGACCCGGCCACGACCGTGCGCGGCTACCGGCTGAACGCACCCCCGCGAGGCCTGCTGCTGGAGGAGTGCCTCCCGGGCCGCTACCCGTCGGGCGGCCCCGGCGCGGCGCTGCACTGCGCCGCCACCGGGCCCGGCGCCGCGGTGCCGGTCCCGGCCAGGTGGCGCCGCAGCTTCCACCCGGGCCGGGGCCTGGCCGCCGGCGGTGAATGCTGCCCGTGAAATCCGGACGGCCGCCGAACGCATTCCGCGGCGAACACGAACCCGGCAGTCGGCGGACTGTCGGGCACCAGGCATTCCCCGGATACGGGGAAACCGGCGCACGGACAAAACCGGCGCACGGACAAACCGGTGCACGCATAAAACCGGTGCGCCCGCGCACGCGAATGATTCCGCTTTCCCGGGCCCGGGCGGATAGCGGCCGCAGGCCCGGACGGGCGCAATTCATCCGCCCAATCCGCTTTCCATTGACACGCCAATGCCCCGCAAATAAATTCGCTTTCATGCTTCCCACCGATATTGATCTGCTCCCGGTTCTCGGACTGCCCACACTGTCGCCGGACGGCCGGTACGCCGTCGTGGCCGTGACCCGCCCCGACCTGAAGGCCGACGACTACAGCAGCGAGCTGTGGCTGGCAGAGACCAGTGGGGACACCCCGCCGCGCCGCCTGACCCAGGGCCCGCACGACGGCGCCCCTGCCTTCTCGCCCGACGGGAACTGGCTGGCCTTCCAGCGCCCGGGCCCAGGCGGCCCGGCGCAGCTGCACCTGCTGCCCCTGCACGGCGGCGAACCGCGCGCCGTCACCGACCACCCGCTGGGCACCGGGCAGCCGGTCTGGAGCCCGGACTCGCGCCGGATCGCCTACACCGCACGGGTGCCCGAAGCGGGCCGGTACCAGGGCGCGCCGCGCAACGAGCGGCCCCGGCGGATCACCAAGCTGCACCACCGCATGGACGGGTTCGGCTACACCCTCGACCGCCCGCGCCACATCTTCGTCACCGACCCCTTCGCCCAGGACCCGGCACCCACCCAGGTCACCAGCGGCAACCACGACCACGGCGACGTGGCCTGGAGCCCGGACGGCCGGCTGCTGGCCTTCATCTCCGCCCGGCACCAGACCTGGGGTGACGACTCCAGGAACGACATCTGGCTGTGCGCCCCGGACGGAACCGGCCTGCGCGCCCTGACCGACGGCGGGATGTACCAGTTCACCCCGCGCTTTTCCCCCGACGGCGCCGGCGTGTACTTCGTCGGCGCCCCGCTGGACGCCCACAACCACCCCAGCGCGACCAGCAGCTACGGGCTGTGGACCGTGCCCGCCGACGGCTCGGCCCGCCCCCGCCTGCTCACCGACGACAGCTACCACCTCAGCTTCGCCAGCCAGACCATCGTGCCGGCCGCCGAGGGCGTGTACTTCGCCAACGACCACCGCGGCGAGGTGAACCTGGTCCTGGTGCCCCACGACGGCGGCACCCCGCAGCCGGTGCTCACCGGAGCCCGGCAGGTCAACGGGTACGCGGTCGCCGCGGGACCGCACGGCACCACGATCGCCGCCGTCGTGTCCACCGCGGGAAGCGCCGGCGACCTGGTGGCGCTGCGCGCGGGCACCGAACGGACCCTGACCTCCTTCGGCCGCCAACTGGCCGAACGCGCAGAGCTGCTGCCGATGCAGGAGTTCACCGCCGTGGCACCGGACGGCTACCCGCTGCAGGGCTGGGTGGTGCGCCCGGCGGGGCAGGGGCCGCACCCGGTACTGCTGCAGATCAAGGGCGGCCCGTTCACCCAGTTCGGCTACACCCTGACCGGGCCGGCCGCGTTCGACGAGGCACAGGTGTACGCGAGCGCGGGCTATGCGGTGGTGCTGGGCAACCCCCGCGGCTGTGCCGGCTACGGGCAGGCGCACGGCAGCTACGTCAACGACGACCTGCCGCGCAGGTCCGCCCCCGACCTGCTGGCGCTCCTGGACACCGCGCTGGAGGCCCCCGACCTGGATGCCGACCGGGTCGGGGTGATGGGCGGCTCCTTCGGCGGCTACATGGCCGCGTGGATGCTCGCCCACCACGGCAAGCGGTTCGGCGCCGCGATCGGCGAGCGCGGGCTGTACGCCATCGACAGCTACGCGGCCTGCAGCGACGCCGGGGTGGCCGTCGCCACCGCCCTGTACGGCCCGGACCGCGAGCGTTGGGCGGAGATGAGCCCGCTCACCTACGTGGACCAGATCGAGACCCCCATGATGATCATCCAGTCCGAGGAGGACGGCCACTGCCCCCCCGAGCAGGCCCAGCGGATGTTCGTGGAGCTCAAGACCCGCGGGGTGCCCGTCGAGATGCTGCTGTTCCCCGGCGAGGGCCACGACATGTCGCGCTCCGGGCTGCCCAGCCACCGGGTGGCGCGCTTCGAGGCGATCTTGGAGTGGTGGGGCCGCCACCTGTGAGACGACCGGCCACGGTCACCGGCTCCTTGGTGCCATCGAAGAAGGTTGGGGAGGACCCATGAGCTCTACCGTCGTCCAGCACGGCACCGCGTCGCCGGACCTGCCGCTGGACCTGTCGCTGGACCTGCCGCTGGACCTGGCGGTCAACACCGACCGGCTGATCCGGCGCATCGAGGAACTCGCCTGGATCGGCCGCGGCGCCACCGGCGGCATCACCCGCGAGGGCTTCAGCGCGGCCGACCGCCAGGCCCGGTCCTACCTGATGGACCAGGCCGCCGCGGCCGGCCTGGTCCCCTCGGTGGACGCCGCCGGGAACATCCTGATCCGCCGCCGCCGGGCGCCGGGCGCCGGGCACCGCAAGGTCCTGCTGATGGGCTCCCACCTGGACACGGTGGTCCAGGCGGGCCGGCTCGACGGCGCCTACGGCGTGCTGGCCGCGCTGGAGGTCGTGCAGGTGGTCGCCGAGTCCGGCCTGGACCCGCGGCACGAACCGGTCGCGGTCGCCTTCGCCAACGAGGAGGGGGCCCTGTTCCCGCAGCCGTTCTGGGGCTCCATGGTCCTCGCCGGACGGCTCGCCGACCTGCCCCTGGAACCGCTGGACCACCACGGGCGGCCGCTGCGCGAGCCCCTCTCGCTGGCCGGCGGCGACCTGGGGGCCCTGGGCAGCGCCGTGTGGCCGGCCGGCTCGGTGGCGGCCTACCTGGAACTGCACGTCGAACAGGGCCCGGTCCTGGAGCGCAGCGCGACCCCGATCGGGATCGTGGACGTGATCACCGGCCGCGCGGTGCTGACCGTGGAGGTCCGCGGGGTCGCCGGGCACGCGGGGACCACCCCGATGGACGGGCGGCGCGACGCGGTCGCGGCGGCCGCCCGGGTGGCGCTGGCCGCCGAGAGCATCTCCCGCGAGCAGGGGATCTGCCGGGTGACCACCGTGGGACAGCTGGACGTGCACCCCAACTCGCCCAACACCATCGCCGACTGCGTGCGGCTGACCGCGGACCTGCGCGACACCGACGCCGCACGCATGCAGCACGCCGAGGACGCCTTCCGCGACGCGCTGCGGCAGATCGCCGAACAGACCGGCACCGCCATCGACGTCGTGGCCCGCACCCGGTCCCGGCCGGTGCCCGCCGCCGCCGCGCTGCGCACCGCCATCGAGGCAAGCGCGCAGGAACTGGGCCTGCCCCACCAGGTGCTGCCGAGCGGGGCCGGGCACGACGCCCAGGTGGTCGCCGACATCGCACCCATCGGGATGATCTTCGTTCCGAGCATCGGCGGACTCAGCCACGTCCCCGAGGAGGACACCAAGCCCGAGGACCTGGCCGCCGGCGCCCAGGTGCTCCTGCGCACCGCGCTTCGCATCGCCGGCACCCGGGCCCCGCGCCCGTGCGCCCCCTCGCAGTTCCCGGACCCCAATCGTCAGTGAGGAAAGCCATGCACCCGACCATCGAGGAACGCGACCGCATCGGCGTGTTCTGCGGAGCCCGCGCGGGCGTCCGCCCGGAGTACATCCAGTTCGCGACCGAGTTCGGCGCGGCGCTCGCCCGACGCGGGGTGGGGCTGGTCTACGGCGCCGGCGGGATCGGGGTGATGGGCGCGCTGGCCGACGCGGTGCTGGCCGGCGGCGGCCGGGTCACCGGGGTCATCCCGCACAGCCTGCACGAGCGCGAACGCGCCGACCAGGCCCGCGGGGAGATCTTCGTGGTCCGCTCCATGCACCAGCGCAAGGACCTGATGTACCGGCTGTCCTCGGGGTTCGCCATCCTGCCCGGCGGCATCGGCACCCTGGACGAGCTGATGGAGGTGGCCACGTGGAACCAGCTCGCCCTGATCGCCAAGCCCCTGGTCGTCGTCAACTGCCGGGGGTTCTTCGACCCCATGCTCGACATGCTCGACCACCTGGTCGGCGAGGGCTTCCTGTCCGTCGGCGAACGCCGCCTGATCCAGGTCGCCGACAGCGTGGACGAGGCCTTCGAGCGGCTCGGAACCAGGAAGGAGCCGGTCGCCGCGTGACCCCGGCGACCGTCCGCAACCCAAAACCCGCAACCCCCAACCCCCAACCCCCCGCCCGACCCGGCGCAGAAAGGAACACGCTGATGACCGGTTCCGACCCGATCCTGCTCCCGCCCTGGAAGCGGCCGCCCGCGCCGCGGACCCCGCCGGCCGGCGGGCGGTGACCCCCGGCCCCGGCGCCTACCGCGTCGGGGGCAGCCAGCCGTCCTGGACGGCATGGACCCCGGCCTCGAAGCGGCTGCGCGCCTCCAGCCGCTCCAGCAGCTCGGCGGCGATGCGCCGGGCCGTCCTGGGCGAGACCCCGAGCTTGTTGGCGATGGCCTCGTCGGTCAGTCCCAGGGCCAGCAGCCGCAGCACCTCCGCCTCCTGACGCGGCAGCCCCCGGGCGTCCGGCGCCGGCTTGGTGCCGAACGGGGTGGCGTCCGACCACACCGACTCGAACAGGGCGCACAACGCCGCGATCGTCCCCTCGCCCCACAGCAGCACCGCCCCCTCACGGGCATCGCCCAGCTGGGCGGGCAGCAGCGCCTGCCGGCGGTCGATGATGATCAGCCGGGTGGGCAGACTCGCGGTGGTCCGCACCTCCCCGCCCCGGGCGCTGAGCCAGCCCACGTGCTCCAGCGTCGGCTGGTGGTTGCGCACGCTGTCCAGGTAGACCGTGCGCATGCGCACCCCCCGCTCCAGCAGCGCCGCGTTGGGACCCCGGCTGGCCTGCAGGTCCGAGGCGGGATGCGCGCCGCCGGGCGCGAACGTCATGACCTCGCACTGCGTGTCCTGCCCCAGGCGCGCCAGCCGCTCGCGGATCGCCTCGACGCCGACCAGCCGCTCGGAGTCCGGGTCGCCGCGCTGGGGCCGAAGCGTCGAATACTCCGCGATGAGCTGGGCTGCCGCTGCCCGCGAGGCCTCCACCTTCGACTGCTCCGCAGCCAGCCGGGCCCGCTGGCGGGTCAGCAGCAGCTCCATGGCGATTTCGGGCGCGACCGGATGGAATCCACTGCCGTCCTGCTCCGAGGGGCGGATCAGCGACAGCTTGCTGAGCCGGGCCAGTGCCTCAAGGATCTCCGTCTCGGCTCTTGCGAGGCGAACCGATAGTTCCGCCACGCCCTCACTCGGATGCGCCAGCATCGAGCGGTACAACTGCTCCGACAACGGATCGAGTCCCAGAGCTTCCAGCATCACACGCCTTCGCCAGTCGACAACTGCCGATATTATCTTATGCCCGACCGGCTCGCCCTGGAATCACAGAAAGCGCGCAGGAAACCCGGTGATCCGCCCGCCCGCGCCCGCCCGCGGAGCCGGATCACCGAGGACGCTTTCTGCAATGGCATAAAAGGTCCACATTGCAGACCTATGCCTGGGATTGGTGCGGAACCACCATTGATGCATGTATCTCATCCACGCTCAGCTGGTGTCGGAGAGCAACGAGGAGCTGCCTGCAGATACCCCCGAAGTCATACTGCGCTGCGCACGCTCCGCGGACCGACTCGAACACGTCGTACTGCACCCCAGCGCCGCACCCGCACCCGGCCCCGTCCTGGGACTGTTCCTGCTCGGCACCACCCTGGAGGCGGCCGAGGACGCCGCGGCCCTCCTGTGCCGACGCGCCCTGCGCAGCCGCGAACTGCGCGGATTCCGCCTGCTCACCTGCAACGCCGTCCTGCCCGTCGCCTACTACGAGCAGCTCCTGGGCCGCACCGACACCGGCGAGCCGGGCCCGCCGTAGCGCACGCTGGACGCAATATGCCACTGCAGGATCCGTCCAGGCCACGGCCCTTCCCGCCGCCTGAGGCGGTGGGCACAGTGAATGCCACACCAACCGGAGAACGACCAGCCAATAGGTCGGAAAACCATCCCGGAGCCACTTCCGGGGATTCTCCGGACACCTCAATCCTCATAGGGGAACGATTCATTGTCCGCCGTGCCCGCCGCCAAGATACTCCCCCTTTCCCTTCTCGCCGCCGGCCTGCTGCTGCTCACCCCGGCCGCGCTCGGCACCCACACCTCCGCGCCGATCCACCACCGCGCCACCGCGGTCCAGCGCGCTGCCACCACCGTCCAGCCGGTGGCGTCCGCGACCCCCAACGACCTGACCTGGGGACCGTGACCGGGGCCCGGTAATCCGGACGACAGCTTCTCAGCGAGTGGTTCATCGCCATGCCGACCGTGCCAGAGCCATGCCGACCGTGCCCAGAGGAGTCGCAATGAACACCAGTCAGCGAGCGGACCCCAGCGCCGGCGACAGCTCGGACTACCTGATCGCGTTGCGGGACAAGGGAATTCGAGACTGCCCGGTCGAACTGGTTCCCCTCGCGGCACTGGCGGTGGCCTACACGCCGCGCGTGGCCGGCGAGGACCTGGACTACGCACGCTCGCTCGCCCAGTGCGAAGCAGTACTCCCGCCGATCCTGGTGCACCGCGCGACCATGCAGGTCGTCGACGGCGCACACCGGCTGCGCGCAGCCGCACTCAGGGGCCAGGACCACATCCAGGCGCGGTTCTTCGACGGCGACGAACAGGACGCCTTCCTCCTCGCGGTGGCGATGAACGTCGCCCAGGGGCTCCCGCTGTCACTGCAGGACCGCACGGCCGCCGCCGAGCGCATCTTCGCCTCCCACCCGGCATGGTCGGACCGGGCGGTGGCGGCCATCGCCGGACTGTCGGCGAAGAAGGTCTCGCAGATACGCCGCCGCACCGGCGACGACACCACCGAGTGCGGCCGCCGGATCGGGCGCGACGGCCGGGCCAGGCCGCTCAACTCCGCCCGCGCCCGCGCCCTGGCCGGCGAGCTGATCCGGCAGGACCCCCAGGCGTCCCTGCGGCAGATCGGCCAGCAGGCCGGCATCTCCCCGGCCACCGTGGCCGACGTGCGCGACCGTATCCGCCGCGGCGACGACCCGGTCCCCGCCCAGCAGTTGGGCCTCAAGGCCGTCGAGCCCAAGCCGCAACGCGCCGCGCCGCGCCGCAGCGCAGGCGCGAAGTCGCCCGCCGAACTACTGGCGATCTTCGACTCGCTGCGGCGCGACCCGTCGCTGCGGTTCAGCGAGACCGGGCGCCTGGTCCTGCGGATGCTCGACGCCTGCGCCGTCGTGGTCCGCGACCGGCACAAGATCGCCGCAGTGGTGCCGCTGCACTGCAAGGGGCCGATGTCGGAACTGGTGCACGGCTACGCGGACGTGTGGCAGTCGTTCGCCGAGGAGTTGCAGCAGGACGACCTGCCCGGAGCCAAGTCCGGCTGAACGCCCCAACGCCCCACCCGCCCGGGGCGCCGGGCACATCCCAACCGACGAGAACCACCCCCCACACCGAACCCGAAGGGCCAGCCCATGTCCGTCACCCAGCGGCTCCGCGCCGCCCGCACCGCCACGACCACCGGGGAAGAAGCCTGGATGGAACTGGCCCTGGACCTGGCCGTGAGCAACGTCGGCGCGGGCGGCGGCCCTTTCGGCGCGGTCATCGTGCGCGACGGCGAGGTCCTGGGCAGCAGCGGCAACCGCGTCACCGTCTCGCACGACCCGACCGCCCACGCCGAAGTCATGGCCATCCGCGTGGCCTGCCGCACCATCGCCGACTTCCGGCTGGACGGCGCGCTCCTGGTCTCCTCGTGCGAACCGTGCCCCATGTGCCTGACCGCCGCGCTGTGGGCCCGCGTCGAACGCGTGGTCTTCGCGGCCGACCGGCACGACGCCGCCCAGGCCGGCTTCGACGACCTGGAGTTCTACGAACTGCTGGAACGGCCGCGCTCCACCTGGTCCATGCCCGTCACCCGGCTGCGCCACCAGCGCCAAGGCCGCCCCTTCGACACCTGGACGGCGTTCGCCGACCGCACCGACTACTAGGAGGGTGCTGAAGATCTAGGCCGGGCTCGCGACGCCCTGCGACTCCGCTTGCCGCGTTGTCGTCGGTCCCCAACCAACCACGGTTGGCTCCCTCCTCCGCCTTGCAATCGAAGCCGCAGGACGCCGCTCCCTGATCCGGCCTAGATCTTCAGCACCCTCCTAGACCACGCCCATAGACCACGCCTACGGGAAGCTCTGCCATGACCACCCCAGCGCACCAGGAACCCCGGGCCGGCGCACGCCGCGGCCTGACCCGGCGTGAAGTCGACCGCCCCGACTCGCTGCTCGACTGGTGGCACCCGGTGGGGTGGGCATCGGACCTCACCGACGCACCGCGGCGCACGGTCCTGCTCGGCCGCCCCCTGGTGCTGTGGCGCGACCGCACGGGCACCGCCCGCTGCCTGCGCGACCTGTGCGTGCACCGCGGCACCGCACTGTCCCTGGGGGAGGTCGTCGACGGGCAGATCACCTGCCCCTACCACGGCTGGCGCTTCGCCGGGGACGGCCGGTGCACCACCATCCCGCAACTGCCCGCGGACCGCGCCGTTCCGGCCGGGGCGGCGGTACCCGCCTTCCACTGCGAGGAGCGCTACGGCATGACCTGGGTGTGCCTGGGCACACCCAGGGCGGGCATCCCCGCCTTTCCCGAGTGGGGCGCCGCGGGCTTCCGCCACGCGCCCTGCCCCCCTTACACCTGGCGCACCAGTGCCGCACGGATGGTCGAGAACTTCACCGACTTCGGCCACCTGGGCTGGCTCCACGACGGCCTGCTCGGCCTGCGCAGCGACCTGGTGGTGCCCGAGCACCGGGTGGAGCGCACCGGCCACGAACTGCGTTACAGCCTGACCATGAACGTGCCCTCGGCCGACGGGGTCAACGACCTCGACAGCGCCGCCGGCACCATGACCAACACCTACCTGCTGTCCCTGCCCCACACGATCCACCTGCGCAGCCACTACCCGCACAGCGGGCGCAGCCGCGTCCTGTTCTTCGCCGCGCAACCAGTCGACCAGGACACCTCGGTCGGCTACTGCTACCAGTCGCGCGACTTCGACCTGGCGGGCGACGACCAGCGCTACATCTCCTTCCAGGAGACCCTGGCCGAGCAGGACCGGATCGTGGTCGAGAGCCAGCGCCCCGAGCAACTGCCACACGACATCGCCGACGAGTTGCACCTGAAGTTCGACCGGGTCGCCGTCGAGTACCGCAAAGCCCTGGCCGAGCACCGCCCCCGCGGCCCCCGCGCCCCAGCCACCTCCCGCCGCCGCGCCGCCCAGCCACCGGGCTGCAAGGAGGACTGAGACCGACCGGCACATGGGGGGCGGCGTCGCGGGCAAGGGGGCACCTCCCGCCCGAAGGGTGGGGGAGGCGCTCGCCCGGCCCTCGGCCCGCTCCTTCACCCGCCCCCCATGTGCCGGTCGGTCCAAGCCGATCCCTGCACCTTCCCTGCGCCCCGGCCCGACGCGACTTGCCCGGCCCGACGCGACCTGCCCGACCCGACCCGCACATCCGACCCGACCCGCACCATCCGACACGACCGGCCCGACGGAGGTCCCGGTGGACGTCATGACAGCGATCCTGACCCGACGCAGCGAGCAGGTACTCGCCGAACCCTCGCCGAGCCAAGCCGAGTTCACCTACCTGCTGCGCGGCGCGGCCACCGCCCCCGACCACGGCAGGCTCCGGCCCTGGCGCTGGATCCTGCTGCGCGGGGACGACCGCGAAGCCCTCGCCGAAGCCCTGGCCGCCGAGGGCCCGGCGCAACTGCACCAGCAGATCAAACGCAAGCACCTGCGCGCCCCACTGCTGGCCGTGCTGGTCTTCACCCCGCACGAGCACCACAAGGTGCCCGAATGGGAACAGCTGGCCGCGACCAGCTCGATGGCCCACGCGCTGATGCTCCTGCTGCACGCCCGCGGCTACGGCAGCATCTGGCGCACCGGCCGCCTGGCCACCAGCCCCACCGCCCCGGCACTGCTGCGGCTCGCCGACCACGAACGGCTGCTCGGGGCCCTGAACATCGGCACCGCCGGCAGCGCGGGCACGCCCTGCAGAAAGCCGCTCGAGGACGTCACCAACCGCGTGACGGCCTTCGCGGCCCGGTAGTGCGCCCGCGACCCGCCCGCGAGCAAGTACTCTCCGGTACTTCGGCCTTGAGCACCAGCGTCTCAAGACGCCGCAGATCCTGGGAGTGAACCAAGCCGCCATGACAGACCTCATCCACGCCTCCGACATCGTCCGCAGTACCGCAGCCGAGACGGCCGCAGCCATCGCCTCCGGCGCAGTGTCCGCAGTCGAGGTCGCCCAGGCGCACCTGGACCGGATCGGCGCGGTCGACGAGAAGGTGCACGCGTTCCTGCACGTCGACACCGAGGGCGCGCTCAGCGCCGCCCACGCGGTGGACGCCAAGCGCGCCAGGGGCGAGGAACTCGGCCCGCTGGCCGGGGTCCCGCTCGCGCTCAAGGACGCCTTCACCACCAAGGGCGTGCCCACCACCGCCGGATCCAAGATCCTGCAGGGCTGGCTGCCGCCCTACGACGCCACGCTCACCAGGCGGTTGAAGGACGCGGGCGTGGTGATCCTGGGCAAGACCAACATGGACGAGTTCGCGATGGGGTCCTCCACCGAGAACTCCGCCTACGGCCCCACCGGCAACCCCTGGGACCTGTCCCGGGTGCCCGGCGGCTCCGGCGGCGGCTCGGCCGCGGCCCTGGCCGCGTACCAGGCCCCGCTGGCGATCGGCACCGACACCGGCGGCTCGATCCGCCAGCCCGCGGCGCTGACCGGCACCGTCGGCGTGAAGCCGACCTACGGCGCGGTCTCGCGCTACGGCCTGATCGCGTACTCCTCCTCGCTGGACCAGGGCGGGCCCTGCGCGCGTACCGTCCTGGACACCGCGCTGCTGCACCAGGCCATCGCCGGGCCCGACCCGCTCGACGCCACCTGCATCGACGCCCCCGTCCCGCCGGTCGTGCAGGCCGCCCGCGAAGGCGCCGGCGGCGACCTGAGGGGTGTGCGGGTCGGCGTGGTCAAGGAGTTCGGCGGCGAGGGCTACCAGGCCGGCGTGATGCAGCGGTTCCACGAGTCCGTGGAGGTCCTGCGCGCCCTGGGCGCCGAGGTCCTCGAGGTCTCCTGCCCGTCGTTCACCTACGCGCTGCCTGCCTACTATCTGATCGCGCCGTCCGAGGCCAGCTCCAACCTGGCCCGGTTCGACGCCATGCGGTACGGGCTGCGGGTGGGCGACGACGGCACCCGCTCGGCCGAGGAGGTCACCGCGCTGACCCGCGAGGCGGGGTTCGGCGCCGAGGTCAAGCGCCGGATCATCCTGGGCACCTACGCGCTGTCCTCGGGGTACTACGACGCGTACTACGGCTCGGCGCAGAAGGTCCGCACCCTGATCACCCAGGACTTCGCCCGCTCCTTCGCCCAGGTGGACGTGCTGGTCTCGCCGACCATGCCCACCACCGCCTTCCCGATCGGCGAGCGCGCCGACGACCCGATGGCGATGTACCTGGCGGACCTGTGCACCATTCCGTCGAACCTGGCCGGAAACGCGGCCATGTCGGTGCCCTGCGGCCTCGCCCCGGAGGACGATCTCCCGGTCGGCCTGCAGATCATCGCCCCCGCCATGGCCGACGACCGGCTGTACCGGGTCGGCGCGGCCCTGGAGGCGGCACTGACCGACACGTGGGGACACCCCCTGCTGGAGGAGGCACCGGCGCTGTGATCCGACCGGTGGGCCCGATGCGCGGCGGCCGCGCCCGGCGGCGCCGCCGCCCCGGGCCGGCGCGAAAATTCTGTTTCATCAGCATTTGATCCGATATTTTCTTGCCTCGTGCCGGCCGGCGAGCTTCGCTGGAGAGAAGTGCCGTCTGCGCACGCCCGACGGCACCCCCGTCGGAAGGCTGGCCCCGTGTCCTCACAACGCGCCCTTGCCGACCCGATGCCCGACCCCCGCCGCTGGCGGGCGCTCGCCGTCATCGCCGTCGCCCAGCTGATGATCGTGCTCGACATCACGATCGTGAACATCGCCCTTCCCTCCGCGCAGAAGGACCTGGGCATCTCCAACGGCGACCGGCAGTGGGTGATCACCGCCTACACGCTGGCGTTCGGCGGCCTGCTGCTGCTCGGCGGGCGGATCGGCGACCTCTTCGGCCGCAAGCGCACTTTCATGATCGGCCTGCTCGGCTTCACCGCCGCATCCGCGCTGGGCGGCTTCGCGCTCACCCCCGCGATGCTCTTCGCCTCCCGGGCGCTGCAGGGCGCCTTCGGCGCGCTGCTGGCACCCTCGGCCCTGGGCCTGCTGTCGACCACCTTCACCGACCCCAGGGAACGCTCCACCGCGTTCGGCATCTTCGGCGCGATCGCCGGCGGCGGAAGCGCGATCGGATTCATCGCCGGCGGCCTGCTGACCGAGTACCTGTCCTGGCGCTGGTGCCTGTTCGTCAACGTGCCGATCGCCCTGGCCGCCGCCTGCGCGGCGTTCTTCCTGCTCACCCGCGACCACATCGGCAAGAGCACCCGGATCCGGCTCGACCTGCCCGGCGCGGTGCTGGGCTGCGGCGGCCTGCTGGCGATCGTGTACGGGACCTCCGAGGCCGAGCCGCGCGGGTGGATCGACCCGCTCGTGCTGACCTGCCTGGCCCTGGGCGTGGTGCTGCTGGTGTGCTTCGTCCTGGTCGAACGGCGCACCACGCACCCGCTGCTGCCGCTGCACATCGTGACGGACCGCAACCGCGGCGGCGCCGCGCTCTCGGTGGGCCTGGCCGTGGTCGGACTGTTCGGGCTGTTCCTCTTCCTCACCTACTACCTCCAGGTGATCAAGGGCTACTCGCCGGTGCTGACCGGTGTGGCGTTCCTGCCGATGACCGCCTCGATCATCGCGAGTTCGACCGGTCTGGCCGCGCGCCTGATGACCCGGGTGCCCTCGCGCAACCTCATCGTGCCCGGCCTGCTGCTGGCCGCCGCCGGCATGGCGCTGCTGACCCAGATGAAGGTGTCCAGCCCGTACTACGCGATGGTGCTGCCCGCCGAGGTCCTGCTGGGCGTGGGGATGGGCCTGGTCTTCATGCCCTCGATGAGCCTGGCCACGCTGGGGGTCGCCCCGAACGAGACCGGCGCGGCCTCGGCCACCATCAACACCGCCCAGCAGGTCGGCGGCTCGATCGGCACGGCCCTGCTCAACACCATCGCGGCCAGCGCCACCACGGCCTACCTGCTCGGACGCAACGCCCACTCCTCGCTGGTGCAGGCGGTCGCCGCCGTGCACGGCTACACGGTGGCGACCACGGTCGCGCTGGGCGTCCTGCTGGTCGCGGCCGTGGTGGCCTTCTTCATGGTCGACTACCGGCCCTCGCCCGCGCAGGCCGCCCGCAAGGACACCGACTCCTCGGTGCGCGCAGCGGCCTGAGCAGCGGCCCGAGCAGCGGCCCGAGCAGCGGCGCGGGCACCTGCCGCGCGCCCCGGCACCTGCCGCGCGCCCGCGGCTGCTCAGCCGGCCAGCGCCGCGGTGATCAGGCGCGGCACACCGGCCAGGGGCCGCATGAGCTCCTCGGGCACCGCGTAGCGCCGTCCCAGCTCGGCGGCGTCCTGGCGGGTGATCCACACCCGGGCCCGGTCGTCGGCCCACACCAGGACTTTCAGCGGCAGTTCCAGGGCCAGCAGCGGGGCGGCCAGCATCGCGGGCGTGCCGGCCCGCGGATCGCCGAAGACGAGCAGCTTGGTGTCGTTCATGGCCAGCCCGATCCCGTGGGCCGCGCCGCTGTGGTCCACGACGGCGAACAGCGCCAGCCCGGCGGCCTCGATCGCCCGCTCGAGCCGGTCGACCGTCCGCGGCACCGGGAACGGGCTGGCCACCGTCACCGTCCCGGGTGCGGCCGGGTGCCCGGGTACGTCCGCCTCGTCGGCCATCGCCTGTCGACCCTCCCTCGGGTCTCGGATCGCGCGGGACCTGTACCGCGCCGAGTACCACCTCTACCACGCCGCCCCCGCCACGACGGATGACACGCCGTCAGGCAACCTGGCCCGCCGTGGCGTATCCGGCCGCGCCGACCTGGCCCGCATCGACACTGAGCGAAGCTTGTATGTAGCGTATGCTGTTTACATACAAAGGATACGAAGGGGCGGCTCCGATGTCTGTGACGCAGATCGAACTCGATGACGAAGCACTGGCCGAGGCCATGCGCCTGCTGGGCACCAAGACGAAGAAGGACACGGTCAACACCGCGCTGCGCGACGTCGTGGCCGGGTTCAAGGCTCTCGAGGCCTTCGACCGGCTCGCCGCACGGGGCGCCCGGGGTGAGTTCGACCAGGCCGCCGAGGCACACGCGGCGGCCAAGCGGGCCCGCAGGGAGGCATGGGCCGGGTGACCTACCTCCTCGACACCTCCGCCCTGTGGTACCTGTTTCGCAACGCGGGCACCCGGCAGGCGTGGGCGGGGCACATCCAGGCCAGGGTCTTCCACCTCGCCGAGCCGACCCGTGCCGAGTTCCTGTACTCGGCCACCGGCCCCGCGCACCGCGACGAACTGGCCGAGGACCTCGACGCGTTGTGCCGCCGCGCCCCGGTACCCAAGACGGCATGGCGATGGGTGGACACCGCGCAGTACAAACTCACCCAGGCCGGCCAGCACCGCAGCGCGGGGGCGCTGGACCTGCTGATGTGCGCCACCTCCGTCCACCACGGGCTCACCGTCCTGCACGTCGACAACGACTTCGTAGCCGTGGCCTCCGTCCTCAAAGACGTGCAGCAGCGCGACATCCGCACCTGATGCTTCCCTGGGGCACCTGGCCGGTCGCATAGAGAGGCCGCGCCGTGACGGAGAGGCCGCGCAGTGCGCCACGCCGCCCCCGCCACGGCGGATGACACGCCGTCAGGCGGCCTCTCCCACTGTGGCGCACCCACCGGGACGCGGGCGCCGGCCCCGAACGCCGCCGCCCACACCCCGGTGAGTGCCCGTCAGTTGACCGTGAACGCGGTGCCGGTGGTGCTGTCGCCGGCCAGGAGCGTGTACTGGCCGGGTTCCACCGTGGGGCTGCCCGCACCGTCGACGTCGCCCTCGGTGTGGGCGAGCGCGGACAGCGGGACCTCGATGCGCACGGTGGCGTGCGCGCCCGCGGCCAGGTGCACGCGGGTGAAGCCGACCAGCCACTTGGCCGGGGTCAGCACCCGGCTCACCGGCTGGGAGACATACAGCGGGACGACCACCTCGCCGTCCCTGGCCCCGGTGTTGGACACCGGGACGGCGACGTGCAGCGCGCCGCTGCCCGCGGTGCTGGTGCGGTCGGGGGCCGGCGCGCCGATCTGCCAGGTGGTGTAGGACAGGCCCGCGCCGAACGCGAACAGCGGGCTGTAGCCGGAGTCGGCGCCGCCGTTGGTGCCCGGCAGCTGGGTGTAGAACTCGGGCTCGTTGCCGATCGCCTTGGGCCAGGACACCGACAGCCGCCCGCTCGGGTTGGCCCTGCCGTACAGGATGTCGGCGACCGCGTTGCCGCCCTCGGTGCCGGGCAGCCAGGCCATCAGCAGGCCCGCGGTGCCCGCGGCGCTGCCCAGGACCAGCGGGCGGTCGGCCAGGACCACGACCACCACCGGCTTGCCGGTGGCCTGCAGCGCGGCGACCTGCGCCTGCTGGGCCGGGTCCAGGGTGGGGTTGGGGTGGTCGTTGGGGCCCTCGGCGCCGGGGGTGTCGCCGACCACCACCACGGCCGCGTCCGCGGACTGAAGGTCGCTGACGGCGGCGGCCGGGTCGGCCTGGTAGTCGATGCCGGTTCCGGGCGGGGCGCCCTTGCGCAGGCCGGCCAGGACCGTGGTGCCGGGGACGGTGACGCCGTTGGGCACCCCCTGCCAGCCGATGGACCAGCCGCCGAGCTGGTTGTTCAGGTTGTCCGCCGAGGGGCCGGTGACCACGATCTTGTGGACCGAGGCGCGGAAGGGCAGCACGTTGTTCTGGTTGCGCAGCAGCACCGAGGACTCGGTGGCCGCGGTGCGGGCCAGGCCCAGGTCGGCGCCGTCGACGATCGCGTCGGCCTTGGACGCGTCCACATACGGGTGCTCGAACAGGCCCAGTTTGAACTTCATGGCCAGGATCCGGGACACGGCCTGGTCGATGCGCTGCGGGGAGATCAGGCCGCGCTGCACGGCGGTCAGCGCCGAGGCGGTGAAGTCGGCGGCGTTGGTCGGCTCCATCGCCATGTCGACGCCCGCGGTGACGGCCTCGGCGATGGCCTGCGGGTAGTTCGCGGCGACGTGGTAGGCGCTCTGCAGGTTGCGGATGTCGCTCCAGTCGCTGACCACCACGCCGTCGAAGTGGTACTGGCCGCGCAGCACCGTGGTGAGCAGGTAGTGCGAGCCGGTCACCGGCACGCCGTTGACCGCGCCCGAGTCGGCCATCACGCTCAGCGCGCCGGCCGCCAGCGCCTGCTTGTAGGCGGGCAGGACGGTGTCCTGCAGGTAGCGGGCGGAGTAGTCGGCCGGCACCCGGTCGTGGCCGTTCAGCGGCTGCGAGTAGCCGGCGAAGTGCTTGACCGTGGCGGCGATCCGGGTGCCGCTGGAGGCGTCCTGCAGGCCCTTGACCGCGGAGGCGGCCATAGTGCCGGTCAGCAGCGGGTCCTCGGAGAACGCCTCGTAGTAGCGGCCCCAGCGCTGGTCCCTGGCGATCTCGGTGACCGGCCCGAAGGCCCAGTTGATGCCGGTGGCGGCCACCGCGCGCTGGGTGGACTGCTCGACGCTGCGCTCCAGCGCGGGGTCCCAGGTCGAGCCCATGCCGATCTGTTGGGGGAACAT
Organism: Streptacidiphilus sp. MAP12-16; assembly: GCF_041262165.1. Classification (NCBI taxonomy): domain Bacteria; kingdom Bacillati; phylum Actinomycetota; class Actinomycetes; order Kitasatosporales; family Streptomycetaceae; genus Streptacidiphilus; species Streptacidiphilus sp. MAP12-16. The sequence continues at coordinate 90,802 of NZ_JBGCBY010000018.1, read as the reverse complement.
GGTGGCGCCCAGCACGTTGTTGTGGCCGTGGACGGCGTCGATGCCGTACAGGATCGGGATGTGCAGGCGGGAGTTGGCGATCGCGTAGTGCTGGATCTGGTTGGTCAGGTCCGCCCAGTCCTTGGGGCTGTTGGTGGCCGGCGGCATCCCTCCGCCCGACAGGATCGAGCCGGCCGCGTTGTCGACCAGGACGCTGTGCAGGCAGGACTGGTTGAGCGCGCCGCCGCTCCACTGGCAGTTGCCCTGCACGGTGACCAGGGCCAGCTGGTCCATCTGGCCGATCTTCTCCTTGAGCGTCATCCGGTGCAGCAGGTCGGCGACCCGGGCCGGGACCGGGAGGTGGGCGTCGAGGTAGGCGGGGGTGCCGGCGGCGGCCGGGGCGGGGGTGGCCGCCCCCAGTCCGCCCAGGGTGGCGACGGTGACCACGGCCGCCACCAGACCGGTCGTGCGACGTGGGATTCTCCGCGCAGCGCGCATGGGACCATCCGTTCGTAGTCGAGGTGCTGAGTGGGCGTCACGACAGGAACTGGAATGCGAGTTAACTCGCGCGCCATGCACGCGTCAATGAGTTGAACAGGGAACCCTGTTCCGGAACCGGAACCCCGGGTCCTACGGGGCTTCCGCGTTCATTTCTTGGAGTCGACCAAGCACGCTCGTGCGCAGGCGCGCGCATCGCCGGGTCCCGGGGGCCGCGCGGCTGGCGACCGCCCCCACCTGCCGGTGGCGACCGCGCGGGCCGGGTCACGTCGACGGCACGGCCTGGGGGTGCCTCCCGGCGGACCGTCGCGGACATCACCCTGGCGGTGCCGTTCGCGATCCGGCGCTCCAGCTTGCGGGTGGACTCACGCGTCTTGATCGTGCCCAGCACCGGCAGGGTGACATAGCGGCGGTCCTCCTCCAGCCGGATCGTGCCGGTGGTGAACCGGCACGACGGGTTCGTCTTCCGCTTCGACTTGAAGCGAGGGAAGCCCATACGCGGGCCCTTGCGCTTGCCCTTCTTGGAGTTCGTCCAGTTGCCCAGCGCGCGGGCGAGGTGATCCAGACCGGTGGCGTACGCCTCCTTCGAGCACTGCGACCACCACGGCGCTACCTCGCCCTTGGCCTGGTTCCACGCCTTGCGCATCGCATACATCGACCACGACAACGAAGGCGTCAGCTCGGCCTCGGCGACACCGTAGGACCGTTCCGCCTCCCGCTGGCCCAGGTTCGCCTTCACCCGCGCCAGACCCCAGTTCAACGCCACACGAGCCGCACCGGCATGCCGCAGCAGCGCGCCGACCTGACGCGCAGTCGGGTCCAGCGCAAACCGGTAGGCGTGCGTCGTGATCACCACGTCAACCTATCGGCCACCACTGACAACCAGCCGAAATGCCCGAATCATTGAGAGACGCTGATGAAGCGGCCAACAGTTGGCGCCCCTCGAGACGGCGAAGTCGTTCTCCGAACAGCCGACAGGCCCAGCAGCACCGCTCATTAGCCCTGCGACCGACTGAAGCCGCCTGCCCTTCCCGGGCAGCCGCGCCGACATCGTTGACATCGCGCGCGGCCGCAGCCGCAGGTATCGACCGGGGCCATCCTGCGACGCGGAGACCCCTTGCCCTGGCTCAAGCCGCCGCCCGCGCCTCCCCACCGGTCAGCCGTGCTCCGCGAACCGGGCGGCGATCGCCTCGCGGTCGGCGCCGCCGGCCAGCATCAGGCGCAGCAGGATCCGCGCCTTGTAGGGGTCCAGCAGGCCGCCGTTGATCAGTCCGCGGCGCTGCAGGTCGGTCTCGGAGCCGATCGCGCCGTAGGTGTGCCGCAGCACCGAGCCGCCGCCGGTACGCGAGGTCAGGACCACGGGCATGCGCTGCGCCAGGGCGCCCAGCGGGCCGGCGAGCGCGGAGGGGACGTGGCCGACGCCGAAGCCGGCGACCACCAGCCCCTGCGCTGTTCCGGCCAGGGGGAGAAGCGTGTCCGCGTCGTCGTCCAGGGTGACGGTGTGCAGCGCCACCCGGACACCGTCCACCGCCACCGGCCCCAGCGGCAAGGGTCGGTGGCGCGCCGGGGCGGTGAGCACGCGGACCCGGCCCTCGATGACGTGGCCGATCGGGCCGGTGTTCGGCGAGGCGAACGCGGCGGTGCTGGTGCTGTGCGTCTTGCGCACCCAGCGGGCGGCGTGGATCTCGTCGTTGAACGCGACCAGCGCGCCCAGGCCGCGGGCAGCAGGCGAGGCGGCGGTACGGGCCGCGGCGAGCAGGTTCGCCGGGCCGTCGGGCCCGGCCAGCGTGGGGTTGCGCATCGCCCCGGTCAGCACGAACGGCTCGGCGCGGGGCCACAGCAGGTCCACCAGGAAGGCGGTCTCCTCCAGGGTGTCGGTGCCCTGGGTGACCACCACCCCGCACGCCCCGGCCTCCACCGCACCCGACGCCGAGTCGACCAGGGCCAGGATCTGGGCGAACGTCAGGTCGGCGCTGGGCACCGCGTCCAGGTCGTGCACCTCAAGCGGCACCCCCAGCTCGCCCAGGGCCGGTACCGCCGCCGTCAGGTCGGCCCCGCTCAACCGGGCGACCACGAGCCCGCCCGCACCGCCTTGCCCGGGCCCCGCCATCGCGATCGTGCCGCCCAGCGTGAACAGCGCAACGCCCACCACCAACGCCTCCAGACCCGATCGCAGGCCGACGGCGCCATCGCCTCGCCCGCGGGCCACCCTACCGACCACGACTCCTTGTCCGGAGCACCCGTGTCTCTGCGCTCGCCACCGGGGAATGCCGCGGCGAAACATCTGCGCCGACACAACCGAGCAGGCTCAGCTTCGGCGCCCGGCCAGGCGGCCCAGCCAGCAGACCGCACTGCTCTGCCTCGGTAGGTGGCGCTGAGACGCGTTCCGCGGGTCGCCCGGGGCGGGAGAACCGACCGCGGCCTGGCGCTGGGAGAACTGCCGTCACGTCCTGGACGGGCACGCGCCCGCGGTCGGTCCGCGGCGAAAGGTCTCTACGGGAAGTGACGCACGGCAACTCCCCTTATCTGTACAGTGATTATACAGCCCGGGGGGGAGTGCCACGAGTGATGTTCCAGCCTTCCTCTGCACGCCGTTCGGAACCAAACGAACCCTTCACACCGGAAGAACTGCTCCTGTTCCGGTCTGCTGGACGGGTCAGAGGATGGGAGCGTGGCGAGTGCCTCATGCGCGAGGGCGGCCCCCCCGACTATGTCGTCCTGGTCGTTGGCGGTCTGGCCAAGGTGACAGCAGAATCCGAGAACGGCTACACCAGCGTGCTCGCCCTGCGCGGCCCCGGAGAACTCGTCGGAGAGCTCTCCTGCCTGGACGGTATCACCCGCTCGGCGACGGTCACCGCCCTCGAGCGTGTGGAGGGCGTCGTCCTTGGAGCCGACGCTTTCCGCCGGCTGCTCGAACAGCATGGCACGCTGGCCCTGGCTGTCCTGCGTAGTGTCGTCGCCCGGTTGCGCCAGTCGGACGACCAGCGCGCCGAGCACGGCGCACGTTCGGCACGATCCATGCTCGCGCGAGTGCTGTTGGACGTCGCAGTGCGGCACGGCGTTGAGATATCAGAACCCCCTGGTGCCCTCGCGGTGCAGATGAACCAGCAGGAACTGGCCGGTGCTGCGGCGATATCCCGCGAATCAGTCGTGCGGGTCCTGCGCGCAATGCAGCAGGCCGAGTTGGTGGTCACCAGTCGTGGTCGCACCGTAGTACTCGACCTGCACAGACTCCGCAGATGGGCCCAGGAGTGAGCGCGAAGCCCAACGAGAGACGGCTTAGGCCCGGACCGCCCGAGTGCGTCATCTGACGCTGTGAGCCCCACGCCCCAGGTCTATCCATGACCTAGGTGCCCAGACCGCCGAGCTGCACGATCCGGGGGACGACGGCCTGGGCGCCGCACCGGTGGAAGGACAGAGAGCTGCATGAGAACCAAAGCACAGCACTTTTCGATCCTCGTCGTCGACATCGAGAAGTTCGGCAGCAGAAGCAACCCGGTCCAACTCTGGCTCCGGAAACGGCTGTACGAATTGGTCGAGGCCGCCTTCGACGAAGCCGGCATCGATCACCGCAACGGACCGCGGCCAGCCGACCGGGGCGACGGATTCTTCTGGCTGCTCCCCGGTACGGTCGACAAAGTCGACCTGACGGGACGTTTCGTGGACCTGCTCCACGACAACCTGCGCGAACACGCCAGGACGAGCAGCGAGGAAGGCGCCATGCGCCTACGGGTCGCCCTGCACGACGGGGATGTCGCCCAGGACGAGCACGGCTGGGCAGGCGAAGAGCTCAACAGCGCCTGCCGACTGGTTGACATCGCGCCGCTGCGCACTGCACTGGCCCAGGCCCGCCGCTCCGGCATGGCACTGGCCGTCTCCAGCGACTGGTATCGCCGCACAGTGCGCCACGGCCATCCGGCTGTGGAACGTCAGACGTTCCGCCGAGTGCTCTTCGAGGCCAAGGAGATCCAGGGTGAGAGTGCCTGGATCCGCGTACCCGGCTATGACATTCCACCAGGCATCGAGGAGGCAGCCCCTGACAACGGCTCGACACCCGGACCTGCCCTTGCCACCGGCCCACATGTTCCCACACCGACAGCTGGGGCACCGGCGCTGTCCGGACCCTTCTCCAACCCGACCTTCGGAGACGTCGGACAGGTATTTGGCGGCGACCAGGTGGTCCACGGGCCTCAGACCTTCATCCAGGGGGGCCGCCGCAGCGACCAGCACGAAAAGGACGGTACCGAGTAATGCCAGCAGAGGTAGACGGCGGCGCTCCGGTGCCCCCCCAGCCCGCCGCAGAGCCCGCGCTCCAGGGCGACGGCGGGGCCGCGACCGGCGACGTCAAACAGGATCCACGCGAGGGGCTGTCTGTCCCTTCGGGCCGACCGGGCGCCGCTGGCGAGCGGCTTGGCGCCGAACGCGATGCGATCAGCGGCCTGCGAGTCGATGCCGCGCAGATCTTCGGCGGCAGCCAGTACGTCTACAACATGACCAGCGGGCACTCCATTCGCGTGTGTCCACTGTCCGCCGAGGAACTCGACGAGACGCGTCAGGCGTTCGTGCCATTCGTGTCGCCCGCCGAGCACAGCGCGCTGATCCAGTTGATGCGGTCACGGTCCGTTGTTCTGTTGCGCGGTTCCGCTGGTGTTGGCAAGGAGGCACTGGCGCGCGCGCTGCTCCTGGGGGCCGGTCACCGGGGCCTGTACCTGCTCGACCCCGCCACTGACCTGAGCCGTGTCGACAGTGGCGACCTGCAGCAGGGCTGCGGCTACGTACTGGCCGACCTGCCCCAGACCACCGCGGACGGGCTGACGCTCTTCGACGTCCAACGCTTGGGCTCCGAACTGCTCAAACAAGGCGCCCGCCTCGTCATTACGGTGGCGGCCACCGTGCAGCTCCCCGACACCGGACTTGTGCGCGACCTGATCGACGCGCCCACACCTCCGGACGGGACCGATATCGCCTCGGCACAGCTGCGCTGGCGCCTCGGCATTGCCGACTCAGCCCGCAGCCGCCGGATCCTGGCCCAGCCCGACGTGGCGGAGCTTCTGCGGGACCTGCTGGACGGGGCGCCTGCCGCGCGGGCCGCAGAACTCGGCAGGCTGCTCGCTGAAGCAGCCACCGCCGTCGCCGAGGACGGGGTGGCCGCCAAGGTCCGCGACCGGCTGGAGCTGCGCGACGGGCAGTCGTTCGCCCGATGGCTGGAGAATCTCCAAGACTTGGCGCGCCAGTGCCTGGCCATCTCAGTCGCCACGTTCGGCGGGGAAGCTTACGAATCCGTCGCCTCGTTGGCGCGTGACCTCGAGGAGCGGCTACAGATCCAGGAGAGCCCGGACAATCCCGACCGGCCGCGCGGTACCGCGCTCGCACGGACGCGGTTTGCCCGGCTGGAGTCGATCCACGCGACCCTCGTTGAGTCTGAAGTTGAGACCCGGTACGGCGGTGCCCGAGGTCTCGTCGTGCGCTACCGCGACCAGGGCGTGGCCCTGAAGGTCCTCGAGCACGTGTGGAGCGAGTACGACGAAATCCGCGAGGTGCTGCCCGCCTGGCTCCGCGCCTCTGCCGCGACCGTACTGCCGACGGTGGGAGTACGGGCGGCCGTGGCTGCGGGCGTCCTGGCCAAGCACGCCTTTGAAACGGTGCGGGCCAAGATCCTCCTGCCGTGGGCCGGCGACGAAAGCCCGCAGTTGCGGGATGCCGCGGCCACCGCACTGCATGTCGTATCGACCGAGGCGCGCCACGCCACGGCTGCGTACAACCTGGTGCAGGCATGGAGCAGCGACAGCAACCCCAGGCTGCAAGCCACCGCCGCACGGGCCTGGCGGGTGGTGTTCGAACTGGACGGCGGTACCGAGCAGGCATGGACGTTGCTACACGCGCTGGCTGGCGCCGAGGAAGCCATGGTCATCGACGCGGTCTGCCGCAGCCTCACCGAGTACATGGCGCTGGAGGACGGCCGCTACTGCCGGGACGCCCTGGACCTGATCGACCAGTGGACTGTCTCCGGCAACCACGGCACGCAGCGTCGCTTCGTCGGCGAACTGGCTTTTCTCTACGCGGCCGCCGACCTTGTCGACCCATTGCCTGACAGCGACGCGACTACGCGTGTCGAGCGGGCCACAGACGACCCACAGATGTGGCCCGGCCTGCTGGCGACCACTGCTCAAGACCCGGTGCGGCGCGGCGAGGTGGCGGCGCTGTGGAAGCAGACCCTCAACTCTCCGGACGTCTATGAACCAGCCCATGAGGTGCTGTCCGAATGGGCCTACCTCGTCGAGTCCGAACCGCGCGGACGTACCGCGCTGGCCGCGCTGCTCGACCGTGCCGCCGACGACCGGCGCACGACCTTGATCGCTCGGCATCTGGCTATGGAATGGATTCGGGCTTCGGGGGGGCGCGGCGCTCCTCTGACCGGCCGCACCGTTCTGGCCTATCTCGATGGAAATGGAAGGAGTACCGCATGGTGAACGACATGCCAACAGACCTGCTCATCACAGGGCCGTCCCCGGTCACCATGGGCGACCGCGGAGCCCCGGCCCGCCCCGGCCGGGTGTTGTTGTTCTCTACGGACGATGGACAGGTCGTGGAGCTGAGCCGCAGGCCGGGGGCGTGGGCCTCGATGAAATACGAGTTCCGCTACGAGGTGGACACCAGCGACCATGTGGTCGGGTGGAGTGATGTCCTGCCCAGCGGCACTGGGGGATTCCCCTTCCAATCGTCCTTGGAGGCGCGATGGAAGGTCACCAATGCCGCTGAGGTGGTTAACCGGGGCATCAAATCCGTGGCTGACGGCCAGGTCGCCGTCTGCGTCGCCATGAGGGACCTGCTGTGGCAGCACTCGGGCCTCTACGGTATTGAGCGGCTGGAGGACCTGGCGAGCTTCGTGCGGATGTCGGTGTGCCCCTACCAGCACCCGTTGCCCATCGGCATCACCGTCACGACCCTCACCGTACGGCTGTATCTGGACGAGCATGCCTCCAACCACCTGCGGGCCGTGAAGCAGAAGGAGTTCGACAATCAACTAGCTCAGGCCGGACACGTGGTGGCGATGACGGAGCACAAGCTGGAGGCGGAGCTGCAGGCCGAACGGGAGAAGGCACTCCTGGCCGCGGCTCGGGGCGAGGGCGGCCTAGTGCTGCGGCTGATCGCCCAGGATCCCAGCAAGCTGCAAGAGATCATGCTGCAGCTCGGCAACCGGCACGACGTGGCGGTCGAGCAGAAGGCCCAGATGCTGCGCGACCTGATCGACGCCAAGTTGATCCAGCCCGCCGAGGCACAGACCATGTGGCAGGAGATGCACCGGCCGGTGCCCCTGTTCGGGACCGGACCGCAGGAGCTGTCCGCGCCGACTGGTCCCGCGCCCGCCCAGCTCCAACCAGGGACCGGGATGCCGCCTGGATCCTCCACGCAGGGTCCCGGCAGCATGGCCGGGCAGGCGCCGGTCCCCGGACAGCCGCAGCAGGCCCAAGTGGTGGCCGGGATCGTCATGGGCCCGGCCACCAACGGCACCCCACCGAAACCGCGCTACCACCCCGACGACAAGCAGGCCGTCTCCAACCCGGCACAGCCCCCGCAGTTGCACGTACAGCCGGAAACGACCCTGACGAAGGGAGACGTCCCACCCCCGCCCCCGTTCCCGCCGGCTCCCGCGCCGCAGCCGCCCGCTGCCGAGCCGGATGCCGCCGATCCGTCGGGCTCCGCGAACGTCACTGGCACCACCCCGGTGGGCCGAAGGCGTGACAACGGTAGCGGCGGCAACGGGGGATGAACGGACGACAAGGGCAGCACAGGGCGGGCTCTAGCGAGGCGCCCGCCCGGTCGGGGCGGGACCCGCGACGGCACGCGGGCGCCGCGCTACGGCTCATGCGGCTGACGGTGACCACCATGGCCGTCGGCGCGGTGTTCCTAGGGGGAGGGATTGCTTTGGCTGGATTCCGGCCGTTCGGTGCGGCTGTCGCGGGCGCCTTGGCACTCGTTGGCGGACTCACGTGGCAGCGGTTGCGTTCCACCCAGCGCGAGGAGGGCGTCAGGACAGCGGCGACCGGCCCGGACCAAGCGCCTGTCGCGGCACCGCAGCCGCCCGGCGCTGCCACGCGCATCCCGTACCGCACGCCTCGGGATGCGACGAGCGGGCTGCCCCTCGACCTGCCGCAGCGCGTCTCCCTCACACGGAAGGACAACGGAGCTGTGCTCCTGCCGGGCGCCCGCCGACAGGCCGCGTCACCGCCGCGACCCCTCACGGACCAGCCGCAGGCCGCCCGTGAACCGGCGTTGGCCGAGGTCCCTTCCGGTGTACCACGGCCGACGGACGGCCGCTTTCCTGTGTTGCAGAAGGCGTCGCGGGCCACCGGAGCGCCGTGGTTGCTGCCCTCGATGCCCTCGCCACCCGGCATCGCAGCCGACGAGGCGGTGCTCGGCGGCCTGGATATCCGGGCAGCGTCGGTCATCGGTCCCGGTCACCGCGGCCGGGCCATCGCCCGACAGGACGCGTACCGGATCGGACAGGACAGCGCCGGCCGTCACCTCGTGGCGGCCGTGGCTGACGGCATGTCCGACAGCCGACATTCCGAGATCGGGGCACAGGTTGCGGTTGCCGCGCTGGTTGGCGCGCTGCGCGAAGCACTGGACCGCGGTACGGAACTAGAGTGCATCGACCACAGGGAGGTGTTCCTGGCTGCCGCCCGGCAAATGTACGCCGCTGCCAAGCAGCGCAACTGGGACGCGGACGATGTCCGGGCCGTAGCGGTCGCCGCCGTTGTACCCGCGCGTCCGCACTCCGACGGCATCCGCCGAGTCTGGCTGGCGGCCGTGGCCGACGTGAGTGCCTGGAGACTGCGCGAAGGCGCGTGGGACCAGTTGATCGGCCAGGAAAAGGGCGGCTATGACGCCGGATCCATCGATCACTTTTTGCCCCACGACCTCGACCACGTCAGTTACGGAGTCAACGAGTTGGAGTCTGGAGACGCGCTGGCGCTGACGACCGATGGCATCGCTGACGCCTTCGCCACCGGCCCTGGTGCGCGGCGCTGGTTCGCTCAAAGATGGCAGCAGCCGCCCGCAGTCGGTGCGTTCCTCCTCGATGTTGGCTTTGACCAGGCACAGATGCACGACGACCGCACCGCAGTTGTCGTCTGGTGCACAGATGGGAGGCGGGAGTCTTGAGGACGTGGTCGGACAGCCCGTTCTGCCCTGCGGTGGGCCCCGAGGAGGTCCCGGAAGGGCGGGTACTGGACCGTGAGAACGGCGAGTCGCGGATCGTCTACGAAATCGCTGGCAGCAAGGGCTGGATCGCCAAGATGTACAAGAAACCTCTGTCGGACACCGCTGCGGCGGATCTGCGGAAGCTCGTCTACCTGCCGACCCTCATGTCCCAGCGCGACCAGACCCTGGTCGACGCCTCTATCGCCTGGCCGGTCGCCAGGATCCTCGACGGACCGCAAGTGGTCGGCGTGGTGATGGCCAAGGCCCCGGACTCGTTCTTCGTGCGGTTGCGGAAGCTGAGCGGGACAGCAACGGACGCCACGCCCCTGCTGCTCGACTGGCTGGTCATGTCCGGTGATGCCTGCGCCAAGCGGGGTATCCAGCCCGCCGATCTGAGCGTGCGGCTGCGAGCCATGGCGGAACTGCTCGCAGTGGGCGCTCTGTTCGCCCGGTACGACATCGTCTACGCGGACTGGTCGTACAACAACGCGTTTTGGGAACAGGGAACCGGCGCGGCCTTCGTCATCGACATGGATACCTGTGCGTTCGGGACGCGCAAGTGGATCCAGTCGGTCGGTTGGGAAGATCCGCTGTTTCCCGAGAAGAAAAAGCAACCGTTGACCATCCACAGTGACCGCTACAAGCTAGCGATGCTGACTGTGCGGTGCCTGACGGGCGTACGCCAGGATCCCATGGAAGCATACCGGGCCTTGGTCGATCTGATCGGCAGCAATCCCTTCACCGACACGCTGGAGCAAGCCCTCACGGCGTCACGCGCGACCGATCGCCCAGGGCCGACTGAGCTGGTCGTGGCATTTCGCCACACAGCGGATCAGGGTTTCGCCGCCGCGCCGGTCCATGCTGCCGCGAACGTGCCGGTGAACGCCACGCCTGGGAATGTCACAGGCCAGATCAGGGTGGGGGCGCCGTCTTCTCCGTCCCTGGTGGACCCGGCCGTCCGGTCGGTGCCCAACCCCGGCAACGTCACCGGAAACGTCGACCTGCGCAACCGTGTGCCGAAGCCCGCCACGCCGCAGCGAACGTCCGCGCCCGAGCCCGCGTCCGTCTCGGCACCGCTGCCTACACCGACCTCCGCCCCCGAGCCGCCTGTCGCGACCACTGCATCGCCCCAGCCGGTACAACGGCAGGAGTCAAGCAACCATGCCCTTGTCGTTGTCACCGGCGCCGTCCTGCTCCTCATAGCCCTGTTCCTAGCGCACTTCGCCCTCGGCTGGGTCTAGCTCGGGCGGTCGACCAACCACTGGAGGAAAATGTGAACCAAAGCCCCGAGTTCGCTGCGGACTTCAAATCCAAAGGCCTGCCTGCCTACCTCGTACTGGACACCTCCGGCTCCATGAAACGCTACGAGGAGTTGCTCAACTCCACGCTGCTGAACATCTACGACACACTGTTCACAAGTCCGCAGACCTCGGAGTTCATCCACCTGTCAGTGATCTCGTTCAACACCCAGGCGCATCTCGTCACCCCGATGACTGACATCGAGGAACTGCAGAGCCTGCCCACCGTCACCTGCGAGGGGCTGACGAATCTTGGCCCCATGATGCAGCTTCTGCGAACCCGGATCACCGACGATGTGCGGGCCCTGTCCGAGGCCGGAACGCAGGTGCTGCGTCCGGTGGTCTTCCTGCTCACCGATGGCGTTCCCACCGACCAGCCCGCGGGATCATGGCAGCAGGACCTGGACGAACTCCGAAACCCAGCCTGGAGGTTGTACCCGCACATCATCACCTACGGCTTCGGCGCGGCGAGTGAAGCCGTGCTGCAGAAGATCTCCACGGTAGCGGCCTTCGTCGCCGAGGAGGGCGTGCAGAACACAAGCGATGCGCTCTCCGCTGCCCTCACCAGCCTGTTGAACTCGCTCGTGGCATCCGCAAGGGTTCGCCAACTCCAAGTCCCGGAGGAGGTCAAGGGGTACCGGTCGGTGCCACTGGACTTCGTCGATGGCGAGATCTGAGTGATGCCCCGTCGAGAGCGGATCCGGCCGCTGCTACTGCCGGAGGGCAGCGGTCGTGGCGGCACACCCACGCCACACAATGCTGGTGCCCGCGACATGCCGGCGAGCGAGATGCGCGGGGTGGGGCGCACCGGCCAGATGACCTTCATGCCGAGCAACTGGTGGAAGCTGTGACCCCGGAGGAAGCGACCGAGACCGCCTGGCGAATCCATGGCGCCATCGGGGAGTGGACAGCCAGGGTTGACGCGAAGGCGTCCTTCGCATTGACCCTGGAATCCGCGGCGCTTGCGGGGGTCGTCGCGCTCTCCCAGACGACCCACGTCTTCGGTCACCTGCATGGGCTGGGCGACAAAGCCATACTGTGGCTCGGGGTCCTGCTCCTTCTGATGTCCGCGGCCTTCGCGATCCTCGTAGTTGTGCCCCGGCTTCGATCAGTGAAGGACCTCCAAGCGGAATCCCCCCGGAACCTCATCTACTTCGGCCACCTTCGGCACTGGGATCCGGACAGGCTCCCCGATGCGCTCCTCAATCAGGACATGTTGCCCGTACTCAGCCTTCAGCTTGTCAAGATGAGCGACATCGCCTGGAGAAAGCACCGCCACGTCCAGTACTCCATGGCCCTGGCTGCCCTGGGCGGAGTATTCGTCTTCGTTGCGGGACTGCTTACCTGAACAGCCCTGACCGAGACGCCCCCGCCAGCACTGTGACGGAGCGTCAAACCACCGCCAATAAACACAACTGTCGGTGCCAGGGGCCAGAGTTGGGGGACAGGAGTCGGCTAGTGGCTCGTCTCAGATCCTTGGCCGTGGAATTGATCCGCAGTTTGCTTTCAGGTCATTATCGTGGAGGTGCTTGTGGGGCGTCGTCCAGGAGTGTTCGTCCGGCCGGTGAACATGGAGGAGGGTCGCCGGTTGCAGCGGGTCAGCCGAACCGCGAAGGATCCGGTACCCGCGGGGGGCGATCGTGGTGATGATGTCCGCGCAAGGCCAGTCGGTCCCGGACATCACCTCGTTGATGCAGGTCGGCGCCGACTACGTGCGTGACGTCATCCACGCGTTCGACGAGCGGGGGTTCGAGGCATTGGACCCAAAAATGGAGCGGGGGTCGGCCCAGGACGATCAGCGGCCAGGTGCGCGAGCACATTTGCCTGATCGCCCGGATGTTCCCTGCCGACTGGAAGATCACTGCCTTCTCCACATGGAGCCTGACCAAACCGGCCGAGCACAGGGTCACGCAGACCGTCGTCCCGGCGATAGGCGGCGAGACGCTACGGCGAATCCTGCGAGGGCAAGGTCTCCTGGCAGACCACCACAACCTGGAAGTCCTCCAACGACCCGGACTTCATCGCCAAGATACACAAGGTCCTGGCGCTCTACGACAGCCCGCTGGCCGATGGCCGGGTGGTACGCGTGGACGAGTTCGGGCCGCTCAACCTCCTGCCGCGCAAGGGCAAGGCCTGGCACCCACGCCGGCTACGGGCCACCTCGCCACGGTCGGCGGCCCCGTGGCCACGCCTTCGCCCGCCGGAGCGCGTCAGCCCGCGCTGGCCGCAGCCTTCCGCGCCGCCACGGCGCGGGCACGATCGAACGCCGCTACGGCGTCGGGCTCCTTCGTCCAGGGCTCCGCTCCGCACCAGGGCCCGATCAGCCGGAACTGCTCCAGCGCCGCGTCGTACAGGCCGGCCCTGCCGAGGTAGTACGCCAGCAGATGCCGCAGCTGCGGCAGCCGCTCGTCGTCGGCGGGAACCTGGTGGAGCGATCGGGCGACGTCCTCCAGCAGGACCTTGGCCTTGCGGGAGGACGGCAGCGCGGTGGCGCCGCGCTTCTCGAGCTCGTACAACGCGTGCAGGTGCATCCCGGCCAGCGCACTGCCGACCGGCGCGCAGCGCACGGCACGTTCGGCGAACTCCAGCATCAGCCTGTCCGAGCCGGCCCACTTGGCGCACCAGAACTGCAGGGCCTGCCAGTGGCCGGTGTAATGATGAGGGGCGCGAGCGAGGAGCCCCTCCCACAGCGGGCGGAACTGATCGCGGGAGTACCGGGCTCCGCGGGCGGCGGTGACCATCACGACCCAGGGGCCGGGGTCCTGCGGCGCCAGCAGGGCGGCCTCACGCGCAACCCGTATCGCGGCGGGCAGCAACTCCCTGAACGTGGCCATCCGCGCCGCCGGAACCCGGTTCGCGTACTCGTTGCCCCGGATCTCCCAGGCGCGGTGCACGAGCAGCTGGGCGTGCAACGTGGCTGAGTCACAGCTGTCCGGCCGCTCCCGCCGCCAGTCGCCCAGCCACGCGTCGCCCCGAGCGGCGATCTCCTGCAACAGTTCCAGCCGGGACCAGCGTTCGTCCCAGTCCTGGCCCGCCGCCTCGACATACGCGGCCGCCGGGCGCCAGTCACCCTCCCACGCCGCGTCAGCGATGGCCTGCATCTCCTTGAGCCGGTAGGCGGGCGGGGGCGGCCCGGCCCGCCGCGCGCTGAGCTGCTCCCGGGGGGCGAGTGCGTACGCGGCCGGGTCGAACCGGGTACGGGCCCATCGCGCGCTGGGGTTGAAGGGGCCGATCCAACGCGCGAGGCGGGCACGGCCCGGGGAGCGTCTGATCAGCCCGACGAAGAAAACGGCGAGCACGATGGGCAGCAGAGTCGTCACGGCCGAGATCATTTCCCACCCGGTCCCGGAGGGCAAACAGCTTTGCCCGGGCGTCTGCGGTGCCGATGCTTCAAGGGCTCGGCAGCCTAGGCTGCGTGGGCAACGAAGCGGATCTCCTCAGTGTTGCCGTCGAGCACGATGCTCAACGAGCCGTCGAGGGCCGTGGTCAGGCGCCGCAGCAGGGGCAGTGTCGGTACCGCGTCGGCACCCTCGATACGCGACACCTTGGACTGAGTCTGAGTCAGGCCTGCCCGTTGCGCCAGCTCGGACTGAGAGAGCCCCAGCTCGACGCGCCGATCGTAGATGACCTTCGCAATGGCCATGCACAGGCGGATTTCCGCGCGCTCCTCCTGGATCTGCGCGGACTCCCGGTAGCCCTCGATGAGCTTCCTCTCGCGGGTTGTCTTCCAGCGGGCGTGACTCATCACGCGCTCCGTTCAGCATCGCGGTAAACCATACCTGGCCGGTGTGCTCCGAGGACTCGCACACCTTCCTGGCCACCACGGCGCGCTCGATCTGCGCCTATCCCGCAACCCCATCCGACGAGAACGCGGGCCGCTGCGCTACGAGCACCGGCATGGCCCCGACACCGCACTGACGGCCCGCCGCCACGGCCCGAGGCACTCACCGCGCCGGTTCGCCAACCCAGGGCAAAGACTCGCGCGCCTCAGCCGTCACGCCGCGTGCTTGCGCGCCCTCGCCGATGCCAGGGCAGTCACCCCGAAGCCGACCTCGGCGCCCAGATAGGCCCAGTACGTCCAGTCGGTCCGCGGGCGGTCGAGCACCAGCGAAGCGACCCGAACCGCCGCCGCGCCGAGCCAGGTGAACCCGACCGCCGTCTCGGCCGCGGGCTCGGCGCAGACCAGCGCCCAGCCGCCCAAGGCAGCGTAGGTACCTCCCAGGCCGGCCCGGATCTCGGCCATCCCCCGCGCGCTTACGGCCGACACACCCAGCGCGACACCCACCCGCTCGGGCACCACAACCCCAGCCGCCCCGGACAACATCAACGCCGCACTGCTCACCCGTCCCATATTCACCAGATGACCATAGAACAGTTGAACCCCTGTCAGCAGATCTGGCGCAGCCCCCGGCGCTGAGCCGGTCCTAGCTGCACGCGGGCGGCGTGCCGGTGTACGGGTGGAAGTCCACGGTGGGGACACCGTCGCCCAGGAAGCGCGCGTGGTTCGCATCGATCAGCTCCATCGATCCGTACGCCTCGGTGTTCGCCCCTGCTGCCGTGGGGGCCGGCCCGGGTGCGTCCGCCTGCCACCAGCGCCCCGCGAAGTGAGCGAAACGAATGCCGCAGTGGATGTAGAGGTAGTAGGGATAGGCGCTGCCGGTGGCCACGACCGAGGGGGTCGGCGGGACAGCGCGGACGCCGTAGAACGCGTGGGTCGATGCGCAGCCCGTGGCGAGCACTGCCGTCGACACGGTCGCAACAGCCAGCGTCACGCGCCAAGCAAAGCCCCGTCTGGCGGAGCGGGAGGTATGGGTCATGCCGATGGGATGTGTTTGCAGCCCGGCGCGCTCCACAGTCGGCTGATTCGCCACACAACCGATTCCCGGTCGTAACCAGGCGACCGGCCCTGGAGACCGCATCCGCGGCATGACGAGGAGTCAGCACAGCTTCTCACCAGCGAAGTCATCGGCCACCGCGGCTGCTGCTGACTTCAGCGGCCACCGGACACCGGAGCCGGTGACCTCAGCAGTGCGCCCGCTCGCTCCCGGCCGTCGTGCCGGAGTGCGGCCAGCTGCGCGAGCTGCTCGGTGGGGTGAACTCGATGCCGCCGACGCGCAGACGTGACCGTGGCGAGGCGTTCACACCAACCCCCGGGCCGGCCCGGTGGAGACAAGCGGTCACCAGCGGCC
Source organism: Streptacidiphilus sp. MAP12-16 (assembly GCF_041262165.1). NCBI lineage: Bacteria > Bacillati > Actinomycetota > Actinomycetes > Kitasatosporales > Streptomycetaceae > Streptacidiphilus > Streptacidiphilus sp. MAP12-16. The sequence goes on along the minus strand of NZ_JBGCBY010000018.1, from coordinate 74,634 downwards.
AGCCGAAACCGGCCGCTCGGCCCGACCGCGATGGACCGGTGCGCTGCAAAGCGGCACGTCGTCCGAACAGGGGGTGATCCCCGCGACGAACCCGGAACGCGGTCAGGCCAAGGACCGCGCGGTACCGGCACGTTCCCGCAGGTGACACCGGCGGTTCGGTGCGCCCGGCCCGCCCGTCACGGGCCAGACTGAGGACCATGCAGATCGGAGTCGTGTACCCGCAGATCGAGCTTCGAGGAGATCCGAGCGCTGTTCGGCGGTTCGGGAGAGCAGTCGAGGACCTGGGATTTGACCATCTCCTCGCCTACGACCACGTGCTCGGCGCTGTTCACGCCGACCGGACGCCTCGGCTCACCGGCCCCTACGCGGAGCACGACCCGTTCCACGACCCGTTCGTGATGTTCGCCCATCTGGCCGCCATCACCGAGCGAATCAGTTTCGCCACCGGGGTCCTGATCCTTCCGCAGCGTCAGACAGCGCTCGTGGCCCGGCAGGCGGCCGATGTTGATCTCCTGTCCGGCGGTCGACTGCGCCTCGGTGTCGGGGTCGGCTGGAACCACGTCGAGTACCAGGCCCTCGGGCAGGACTTCCGCACCCGTGGCGCCAGGCAGGAGGAGCAGATCGGGCTGCTCCGCCGGTTGTTCACCGAACCTGTCGTCGACTTCTCGGGCCGCTTCGACCGGGTCGACAGAGCCGCACTCGTGCCGAGGCCGACGCGGCCCGTCCCGATCTGGCTCGGCGGATCCAGCGAAGCCGCGTTCGACCGGGCCGCCCGGCTCGCGGACGGCTTCATCTTCTTCGGTGGCGGCGGCACCGACCACGTCGTCGACGCCTGGCAACGGCTGCGTGATCGCGTGGACGGCCTCGGCAGGTCGGTCGAAGCCTTCGGCGCGGAGTATGTGGTGCTTCCTCACGGCGGCGCAGGCGGCGCAGGCGGCCTCACGGCGGAGGTCGACGCCTGGCGCGAGGCAGGCGGCACCCACGTCTCGGTGGCCACGATGGGCCTCGGCCTGGACTCCGTCGACGCCCACATCGACTACCTCGCCACAGTCGCAGACGCACTCAACTTGCCGTGACGAGCGCCGCCGGACCTCGCCTCGCCCGCGGCCACCCTGCCGACAGCGCCCCGGCACCCTCGGCGTACCCGCAGGCCGACCAGCGGTGGTGGGGTGGGGTTATCCGGCGTGGGGGGTGCCGGCGGTGGTGGTCATGCTGACGGTGGTCCAGGTGCCGTTGGTGGGGAGGTAGGTGAGTTGGACGTCGCCGTTGTTGGTGGAGCCGATGCTGTAGATGGCGAGGGTTCCGTCGGCGTCGGTCATGGCGCTGAGGGCGCCGCCGGTGACGGGGGTGCCGACGGACGTGGTCAGGTCGGAGGTGGCCCAGTTGCCGCCCTTGGGCAGGTAGGTGATTTGCAGGTGGCCGTTGGCCGCGTCGGCGGTGGCGACGCCGAGGGTGCCGTTGGTCTGCAGGAAGGTGGAGGGTGCGCCGCCGGCGGAGGCGGGGGTGCCGACCTGGTTGGTCATGTCGGCGGTGGCCCAGGTGCCGCTGGTGTTGAGGTAGGTGGCGGAGAGGTGGCCGCCGTTGGTGGAGCCGCGGCTGAAGATGTACAGCGTCCCATCCGCGGCGACCACGGTGCTGAGGGCTCCGCCGGTGACGGGGGTGCCGACGGACGCGGTGAGGTCGGAGGTGGCCCAGTTGCCGCCCTTGGGCAGGTAGGTGATCTGCAGGTGGCCGTTCGCGGAGTCCGCTGTTGTGACGCCGAGGGTGCCGTTGGTCTGCAGGAAGGTGGAGGGTGCTCCGCCTGCCGAGGCCGGGGTGCCGACCATCGTGGTCATGTCGGCGGTGGCCCAGCCCCCGCCGGTGCCGCTGAGGTAGGTGGCGGAGAGGTGGCCGCTGTTGGTGGAGCCGCGGCTGAAGATGTACAGGGTGCCGTCGGGGGCGACCACGGTGCTGAGGGCACCGCCGGTGACGGGGGTGCCGACGGATGCGGTCAGGTCGGCGGTGGCCCACGCGCCGGCGGTGGAGAGGAAGGTGATCTGCAGGTGTCCGTTGGCGGCGTCGGCGGTGACCGCGCCCACGGTGCCGCCCTGCTGGACGAACGCCGCCGGTGCCCCACCGGCCGAAACCGGGGTGCCGACACTGCTGGTCAGGTCCTTGGTCGCCCATCCTCCCGGGCCCAGCGTGGTGACCTGCAGGTGCCCGGTCACAGCGTCACGGGTGAACGTGTACGCGGTGGGGCTCGTCCCCAGCCCCAGCACCGAACCCTTGTCCCCCAACGCTGGAGCAGGCGCAGGCGGCGGGCTGGTAGGGGGTGCGGTGGGGAATGGCGGGGTCGTGTCGGCGCCCAGCCCCGCTGCCGGGCCGCAGGTGGGCCATGCCTTCTGGCCCTGAGCTGCGAGGACCTTCTCACCTATGAGGATCTGCTGGTCCTCGGTGGCTTGGTTGGGGTACGCGGCGTACTGCTGACCGCCGTAGGCGTCCCAGGTGCTCAGCGAGAACTGCAGACCGCCGTAGTAGCTGTTGCCGGTGTCGATGCTCCAGTTGCCGCCGCTCTCGCACTGGGCGACCTTCTCCCAGGTACTGACGGAGGCAGCATGCGACGGACCGGCAGCGAGGATCGGAAGGGTGGAGACCGCAGCAGCGGCCAGCGCGGCCAGAAGCGTGTTCCTGCGGGTGAGCTTGGACACGGTGAGTCCTCAGAGGATTTCGGTGGTGGTGGAGCAGGACGGTTGCCTGCTCGGGCATGGAGAAGAAAGGGGTCCCGCCCGATCGCATGAATCGGGCGGGACCGGGCCAGGTGGACCCACTGGAGGCGAGAATCAACTGCGGTTGTCGCTAGTCGAGTTGGGGTGGGGTTATCCGGCGTGGGGGGTACCGGCGGTGGTGGTCATGCTGACGGTGGTCCAGGTGCCGTTGGTGGGGAGGTAGGTGAGTTGGACGTCGCCGTTGTTGGTGGAGCCGATGCTGTAGATGGCCAGGGTTCCGTCGGCGTCGGTCATGGCGCTGAGGGCGCCGCCGGTGACGGGGGTGCCGGCCTGGGTGGTGAGGTCGGAGGTGGCCCAGTTGCCGCCCTTGGGCAGGTAGGTGATCTGCAGGTGGCCGTTCGCGGAGTCCGCTGTGGCGACGCCGAGGGTGCCGTTGGTCTGCAGGAAGGTGGAGGGTGCGCCGCCGGCGGAGGCGGGGGTGCCGACCTGGTTGGTCATGTCGGCGGTGGCCCAGGTGCCGCTGGTGTTGAGGTAGGTGGCGGAGAGGTGGCCGCCGTTGGTGGAGCCGCGGCTGAAGATGTACAGGGTGCCGTCGGGGGCGATGAGGTTGCTGGTGTAGCCGCCGGTGACGGGAGTGCCGACGGACGCGGTCAGGTCGGAGGTGGCCCAGGCGCCGCCCTTGGGCAGGTAGGTGATCTGCAGGTGCCCGTTGGCCGCGTCCCCGGTCACCACGCCCAAGGTGCCGTTGCTCTGCAGGAACGTCGACGGTGCTCCGCCCGCCGAGGCCGGGGTGCCGACCATCGTGGTCATGTCGGCGGTGGCCCAGCCCCCGCCCGTGCCACTCAGGTAGGTCGCCGAGAGGTCGCCGCTGTCGCCCGAGTCACGACTGAAGATGTACAGGGTGCCGTCGGGGGCGATGGCGGTGCTGAGGGCGCCGCCGGTGACCGGGGTGCCGACGGAGCCGGTCAGGTCGGCGGTGGCCCATGCGCCGGCGGTGGACAGGTAGGTGATCTGCAGGTGTCCGTTGGCGGCGTCGGCGGTGACCGCGCCCACCGTGCCGCCCTGCTGCACGAACGCCGCCGGTGCCCCACCGGCCGAAACCGGGGTGCCGACACTGCTGGTCAAGTCCTTGGTGGCCCATCCTCCCGGGCCCAGCGTGGTGACCTGCAGATGCCCGGTCAAAGCGTCACGGGTGAACGTGTACGCGGTGGGGCTCGTCCCCAGCCCCAGCACCGAACCCTTGTCCCCCAACGCCGGAGCAGGCGCAGGAGGAGAGGGAACGCTCAAGGAGACGTCGAGATAGTCCTGGTCGATCGGGATCGACACGCCGCCGTAGCTCGCCTGAACATTGCTGGTGTACTGGTGGACCCGCTGGTGCTGCGCCCAGTCACCGCTCGGGATGACCGGATCGTTGGTATCCGCAACGCCGTTCCAGTTGGCGTCGAACAGGACGTCGGGCTGGGCGTATCCGCTGCCCTTGCTGTTGACCACGTCGGTTATGCCCGAGGAGGAGGAACTGTAGACGCCGGAGTTGTAGCCCTTGGCGTGCAGCTCCTTGGACCAGGCGGACAGGTAGCTGAGCACCGTGGAGCTGTAGGCGTGGCTGTAGTCCTCCATGTCGTAGTACAGGGGAGTGCCGGCTGCGAAGCCCAGACTCTGTGCCTGGGCGACGGCGTCGTCCGCGGCGGCGGTGCCGTCGCTGGTCGGGGAGGTGATCGCTCTCGCCTGCAGGCCGGCGTACAGCGGCATGAAGTGCCAGCCGGCGGAGGCCTGCTGCTGGACCCATGAGGAGGTCAGGTTGGGCTGGCTGCAGCCGCGGTCCGCACCGCCGATGTAGATGCCCACGGCACCGTACGGGGAATCGGCCTTCCACGTGGACATACTGCCGGCGCTGGGCGCGGCGCAGGCGTCGAAGCCCTTCCCGGTGTAGTTGGTCGCGTTGGCGGCTACGGCTTGCGAGGACGCCGTACTGCGCGGGGCCGCCTGGGGGCGCGTGGTTGGCGCGGTGGTCGGCAGGGCGGCACTGGCGAGGATCGACCGGACGAGTTGCTTGTCCGTGTCGTACGTCGCGGTGACCTGAATGTCTGCGGCTGTCGTCAGGTACTGGTGGTTGATGCTCTGATCCGTGGTGCCCTGGCCGGCAGCGTTGTTGGTCGCCGGCTCCACCAGGAGGGCCTCGGTGTGGCCGAAGACGTTGGCGGGGCAGTTCTGGTCGGCCCCCGGGGTTCCCAGATACAGGGCGTGCTGATCGAACCGGACACAGCTGGTGGGGTGCGCGCTCAGGTCAACTACCGGCCAGGACAGGGGGATGCGGAACTGGTGGCCGCGGTAGGACACGGTCTTTGTCTGTGTGGCTGAACTCGCCGTGGCGGCCTGGGCGGAACCCGCGGCCGTTGCGCTCAGGGCTGCGGCCAGGGCGAGAGCGGCAAGGGCGCTGCGCGTCGAGGTGCGGCGGCTGGTCGGAGTCATGACTGATCCTCATCTCGGTGCTGCCAGGAAAACGGGGCCGCAGGGCCCGGCCCCGCAGCTCACCCCGAGGGGCGTGGTGCGGGGCCGGCGCCGGCGCTCTTCGGTGGTGGGGTGGGGTTATCCGGCGTGGGGGGTGCCGGCGGTGGTGGTCATGCTGACGGTGGTCCAGGTGCCGTTGGTGGGGAGGTAGGTGAGTTGGACGTCGCCGTTGTTGGTGGAGCCGATGCTGTAGATGGCCAGGGTTCCGTCGGCGTCGGTCATGGCACTGACGGCGCCGCCAGTGACGGGGGTGCCGGCCTGGGTGGTGAGGTCGGAGGTGGTCCAGTTGCCGCCCTTGGGCAGGTAGGTGATTTGCAGGTGGCCGTTGGCCGCGTCGGCGGTGGCGACGCCGAGGGTGCCGTTGGTCTGCAGGAAGGTGGAGGGTGCGCCGCCGGCGGAGGCGGGGGTGCCGACCTGGTTGGTCATGTCGGCGGTGGCCCAGGTGCCGCTGGTGTTGAGGTAGGTGGCGGAGAGGTGGCCGCCGTTGGTGGAGCCGCGGCTGAAGATGTACAGGGTGCCGTCGGGGGCGATGAGGTTGCTGGTGTAGCCGCCGGTGACGGGGGTGCCGACGGACGCGGTCAGGTCGGAGGTGGCCCAGGCGCCGCCCTTGGGCAGGTAGGTGATCTGCAGGTGCCCGTTGGCCGCGTCGGCGGTGGCGACGCCGAGGGTGCCGTTGGTCTGCAGGAAGGTGGAGGGTGCTCCGCCCGCCGAGGCCGGGGTGCCGACCATCGTGGTCATGTCGGCGGTGGCCCAGCCCCCGCCCGTGCCGCTCAGGTAGGTCGCCGAGAGGTGGCCGCTGTTGGTGGAGCCGCGGCTGAAGATGTACAGGGTGCCGTCGGGGGCGATGGCGGTGCTGAGGGCGCCGCCGGTGACGGGGGTGCCGACGGATGCGGTCAGGTCGGCGGTGGCCCATGCGCCGGCGGTGGACAGGTAGGTGATCTGCAGGTGTCCGTTGGCGGCGTCGGCGGTGACCGCGCCCACGGTGCCGCCCTGCTGGACGAATGCCGCCGGTGCCCCACCGGCCGAGACGGGGGTGCCGACGCTGCTGGTCAGGTCCTTGGTGGCCCATCCTCCCGGGCCCAGCGTGGTGACCTGCAGGTGCCCGGTCAAAGCGTCACGGGTGAACGTGTACGCGGTGGGGCTCGTCCCCAGCCCCAGTACCGAACCCTTGTCCCCCAACGCCGGGTCCGGAGCAGGCGCCGGCGGCGGGCTGGTGGGGTCGTCGACGACGCTGTTGTTGTGGACCGGGCTGAACGTGCCGTAGCCGGCGTAGTAGGGGTAGGGAATGGTCCGGTGGTGGACCCCGCTGCCGGTGAACTCGTAGCCCACGTAGGAACTCTGGGACGAGTCGGCCCAGTGGTCGAACACGACGATGTGCCCGGCGTTGCCGGCGGAGTCGTTCAGCAGTGCGTCTCCGGCCTTGAGGGCACCCTTGCTGATCCATGACGCCACACCGGAGGGGACGAAGCTGGTGGTGTCCAGCGAGGCGTCCAGGTGCCAGGCCATGGAGGCGTAGCCGGAGCAGTCGGTGCGGTAGCCCGCGTAGGAGCCGCTCTGGTCGTAGGACAGGCCGAGGTTGACCCAGGAGTCGGCCCGGCTCAGGACCTGGCTACGGGTGATCGTCGGTGCGCTGACCATCGGGGACATCAGGCTTCGGGCACTGCGGGTGGTCCCGGTGGTCCCCGTGACGGGGGTGACGGGGCCCTGGCCGTTGCCGCCGCGGTCCTTGTGCGCCGATGGCGCTGCGGGGTTGGAGTGGCCGGGATGGGGCGAGGTGGCTGCGAACGAGGAGGTGGTCCCTCCCAGGCCGATTGCGGCTGCGGCTGCCACGGCGATGGACAGGGCAAGGGCTGTGCGTGGGCGCGTGGACATGGCGGATCCTCCTGAGGACGTGAATGTGGTGGTGCGTCATGTGGGTCAGGTGCGAGTCGGCTTCGGGTGTGGGTGGTCGGACGGCTGACCTGCAGGAACAGCCGTCAGGGCGAGGCAAGTTGGTTAACCGCGTGTGCGGTGGTGTCGTGGCAGAGCGGGCTCTCCCGTCGGCCCTGGAGGCGCGGGACGCGGCAGTGGGCAGTGCGGGCAGTGGCCGCGGTGCACGGGCGCCGGGGGTCGGCTGGCCTGCAGGAACAGCCGTGGGCAGGGCTTGTGCGTGAAGAGCCGGGGATAGGGTGGGAAGGGTTGTGCGGGGCCGGGATCGGATGGGCTCAGCGCGAGGGCGGGCGGCCCGGGGGTTCGGGTTGATGTTCAAGGACCGATGCCCTGCGGGTGCAGCGGTCTGACGATCAGTGGGATGCCGCTCGTGCGGCTTCAGGCGCCTTTCGGCACTGACCTCCAGAACGTTTGCCTTCGGCTTCTGGGCCGATCGCGGACGCGGACCTACTGGGTGCCGAAGGACTCCTGCGCAACTGCCACTGCCGGCCCATGGCGATCACGACGGGGTGTCCTCCTCAGGTGTGGGAGACGTCAGGTGGCCGCTGGTCAGGGGTGTGAGCGGTGCGGGGGGTTGCCCGTATTCCGGTGCTGGTGGCCGGTACCTCTCGCGCAGCAGGGGTGAGGCGCGGTGGCAGCGGGCCAGCAGCGTGGCTGCTTGGTGTTGTGGGTCCTGATCGGCGGTTTCGCGCAGGAAGAGCAGGAGGTCGACGCGACTTGGGTGGGCGTGGGCGCGGGCGTGTTCCAGGTGGTCGGCCGCGGTGGCGTGGGCCCACAGGATGTCCACGACCTCTGCTGCCTCCTGTGGGTGGGTGCGCCCCGGTTGCCTGCGGATCAGGCAGGCGAGGACCAGGTGCATCGTGGCTCATCCCCAGGTGAGTTCGTCGGGCTGCACGGTGGCGGCGGAGAGCGAGACCGGCGTGACGCCCGTGGCGGTGGCCGGGCGGGTATGCGCCTGGGCGGTGGTGGCCTGCCCGCCCAGCAGCGCGGCCAGGCCCAGGGCCAGGGCGGTGGCGGCGACGGCGGTGGTGTGGCGGGCGGTAGAAGACATGGTGGTTCCCTCTCAGCGGCGCAGGTGGGTGATCGACGCGGTGCGGTGAAGGCGGCGGGCGGACCCGCTGTTGGTGGCCGGTGTTGGCGGCCGTTCCTTCTGAGGAAGACTCTGCCGGACCGCTGACCTGCACAGAAGGGTTTTCGGTTGGCACCAACCGCGCTTGCATCTTGGTGCCACGACCTCCGCCAACTACGCGCCCGAGTCGGGGTGTTCGTCATGGTGCGTGCAGGTGGTCGAGATCGTCCGGGCAGGGCCTTTGGGGCTGCCCGCGGTGACGGACGCCTTCCTGTGGCCAGCCAACTTGCATGCCGGCTAACGGGCTTGGCCCGCACGCGACGGATCTCGGTGCCTGCGCGGGTCGGGCCGGTGCCGATCTGCTTGGCCCAATCCGAGGCGGTCCACCCCACCCACTGCGTCAGCAGGTGATCGGCAGGTGGCCGCTGTCCCGCGTCGGCGCTCGCCACGCCAGCGGTGCCGTTGGCGTACAGGAACGTTGAGGCTGCACCAGCAGCCGAGGCCGCGTGCCGAGCATCGAGGTCAGGTCCGCCCTGGCCCGGCTACCGGTGGCGCCCCCGAGAGGGGGGCGGATGCGGAATCGGTGGGTGCTGGCGCGAGATCGGGGCAGGCGGGACGCCGGTACGCGCGTGCGAGCCGGACCAGACGGCTGATCTCGAGCTTGCCGTCGTGGTCGTGGCTGTGGTCGTGATTCAGCGAGGCCGTCGATACCGGGGGGTCGGTGCGCGGTAGTGCCAGTGCGGCGCGCAGCCAGAGGGCTTCGGCGTGGAACGGGGCTTGTGAGGGCGGCAGTGCGGTCGCTGCGACGGCGGTGCGGGCGCGGTCCATGAGGTCGCTCGGGGTGTGGCCGGCCAGGGTCAGTGTGGCGTCGCGGATCTCCACGGCGCGGCGGCGTACCTGCACGCCCACTCTGCCTGCGCGGATCTGCCGCCAGGGGGTCGAAGGCGGCTGGCTGAGCACGACGTTGGGAACGCTCGACGTCAGGTCGGACCACAGGGGGCTGAGGCGGTGCAGTACCCACAGTCCGCGGATCGTGTGCAGCAGCGCCGTGACGGGGGCGGTGACGGCGCCGGCTACGAACAGCAGGATGGAGGTGGTCATCAGGTACTTCGAGATGACCTCCGCGGTGTTGATGATGCTGCTGCCGGTGACCAGCAGGGTGATCATGTAGAGCGCGCGCCAGGTAGCGAACAGGACTCCGGTCACGCTGCCGGCTGCCAGGAGCACGATGCCGCCCGAAGGCCTGCGCTCCTTTCTGAGCTGCCTGCTACGGCCGGTGATCAGCGCGGACACCTGCACGCCGACGTAGAGCATCCACAGGTAGAACAGGGTGAGGAAGACGATCTCGGTGGTGCGGCCCCGGGACTGGGTGTAGTCCAGAGCGGACGCGTCATGGGGCATGTAGCCCAGGTAGAGCACGCTCAGTGCTGCTGCCAGGGCGGCTGCGACGGTGTGGCGGGGCCGCAGCTGCCAGGCTGCCTGCCCGGTGCACAGGGCGTGGGTGAAGTCCGTCAGGCACACGACTCCACCGACGATGGCCAGGTGGACCAGGAGCACGGTGGTGATCGAGGTGACCCCCAGGACGCGGTCCAGTGCCTGGCTCACCGCAGGGGCGCCGATGGTGAGCGCGACCGCCAGCAGGACCAGGGTGGCGATCAGGGAGCGCTGCTGGTAGGTGCCGCGGGCGGAGGGCAGGCCCCACACGGAGAAGGCGAGGAGAAGGACGGGCAGCAGGACGTGGACGAACCAGGTCACGGGGTTTCCTCCCGGCGGCGGGGCGGACGCCGGTCCGCGAGGCTGATCAGGAGCCGGTCGGCGCGCAGCGGCTCTTCGGCGGCACGCTCGGCGATGAACGTGGCCAGCATCTCGGCCTCCTGCTCCTGGGCGTTGGTGTAGCTGGTACGTCCCAGTGCGCTGACTCTTTGCGCGCCCAACTTGCGGCGGACCAGGCGCGGGGAGCAGCCGGGCAGCATCGCGGCGAGTGCCGTGTCGTCCAGGTCGCCGCGGTGGTCGCAGATCATGTGGGCCAGCTCGTGGAGTTTTATCTGTTCGCGCAGCAGAGCAGACCCGTCGGCGGCGTAGCAGACCAGGTCCCAGGTCGGGAACGCGAGCCACAGGCCGCACGGCAGGCCCGGGCCGGCCGCCAGCAGGGGGCGCATGATGATCGCCCGTCCGCGTTGTTCGGCCAGGGCTGCGGCCAGGGACTCGGCGGTGAAGGGCTGGGGCAGGGGCGGCAGATGGGCCAGACGCTCCTCGGCCCGGTCCATCAGTTCGGCGAGCGTGGGACCTTGTGGCGCTGGACGCCGCGGATGTCGCCGTCGGGCCAGGGGGTTAATCAAGGCCTTCCTCGCGTCGTGCCAGGTCGATCTGTCGGTTGATCTCAGCCAGCGCCTGGGGGGACAGTCCCGCCGAGCGCAGGGCGATGCTGCGGATGTCCCCGCCGGCGATGGCGTCCAGGAACTTGATCTCCTCATTGATGCGGTTGGTCGCCTCATCGTCGAAGAAGTAGGCGACGTCGACCCCGAAGTAGTCGGCGAGCAGGTCCAGCAGTTGTCCCAGCGGGTGACGCCGGCCGTCGACGGTCGCCGCCTGGACGGCTTGGCGTAGCCCGTCGGGTGAGCGGCTGGCGAAGTAGGAGGGGTCGACACCGAATGCCTCGGCCAGGAGCTCCAAGTGCCGAAGTGAGGGGTTGTCGGCGTGACCGGTGGCCAGTTTCCACAGGTGCTGGCGGGTGATGCTCCCTTCGCCGGCCGACGCGTTCATCGCCTCGGCGATCTGCGGGTAGGACGGCGGCCGGTCAGGATCCTCGGCCGTGTGGCGCCGCAGGTATTCGATCTTCTGCGCCAGCGTGCGCCGCTCAGGCGTGTCCTCGCCCATCGCCACGGCGGGCCCCTCCCGTCTGTCGCTCGGCGTCATTGAATCCCCAAATCCCCTGGCTCGTTATGGATGCGTGCCCCGCGACGGGCGGCCCGGCACTGCTCACCGCGCTGACGATACACACCGGGCAGACCAGCGGAAGCGCCGAAGTCGGCCCGAGGAGAGCAGCTCTGGATCCGCTGTCAGGTGTGGATGCTCGTGTCGGCGCGCGGGGTCTGCGGCCCAGGGCCGACGCGAGGTGCGGTCGTCCCGTGCGCACCACCAGCCCCCCCAGGTCGCATCTATGCAACGCGTCGCATCTATGCAACGCTACCCTGTCGGGGGGCGCCGCGCCTGCACGCAGGTAGCGCCGGGGGAGGCCAGCGACATCTCCCTGCACTGTGCTCGTCTGCTCGCGGTCGCCGATCTGCGCGCCGGTTTCCGGGACGGCCTGCCGCAGGCGGCTGCGCGGCAGACCGTCCCCCGGGCTTGTGGGCTGGCTGCCATCGAGCTCTTCGGAACCGCCGCGCAGGCGGCGCCATCGAGGGGGGATCACCATGCTGGAGACACTCGGCCTGTCCACGACCGCCGAAGCGGTCTACCAGGCCATGCTCGACCACCCCGGCCTCGGGGTCGCCGACCTCGCCCAGACTCTGGGCATAGGCCAGACCCAGATCCACATCGCACTGGACGACCTGGCCGATCTGATGCTGGTACGCGCCTCACGCGACCGCCCCGGCCAATGGCGCGCGGTCCAGCCGCAGGTCGGGCTCGCGGACATGCTGCTGCGTCAGGAAGCCGACCTGGCCGCCCGCCAGGCCCAACTCGCCGCCTCCCGCGCCGCGGTCACCCGCCTGGTCGCCGACCGCGCCGACACCCACGACACCGGCGCCACCCACGGCGAGCGCCTGCTGGGCATGGACGCCATCCAGAGCCGCCTGGAAACCATGGGCCGCACCGTGACCACCGATTGTCTGGGCGTCATGCCCGGCGGCGCCCAGCGCCCCGAGGACCTGGCCGCCGGCCGCCCCCTGAACGCCCAGGCCCTCGCCCGCGGCGTGCGCATCAGATCCCTGTACCAAGACAGCGTGCGCAACGATCCGTCCACCACCGCCCACGCCAACTGGCTGATGGAAAACGGCGGCGAGGTCCGCACCGCCCCCGTCGTCCCCCAGCGCCTGATCATCACCGACCTCACCCACGCCCTGGTCCCTATCGACCCCGCCGACAGCCGCAAAGGCGCCCTCTACGTCACCGAACCCGGACTGGTCACCGCCCTGGCCCACCTCTTCGAACAAGCCTGGGCCACCGCCGTCCCCCTGGGCGCCACCCGCACCCACGACCCTGACACCGGCCTGACCGAGACCGAACGCGAACTGCTACGCCTCCTGGGCTCCGGCCTGACCGACGAAACCGCCGCCCACCGCCTGGGCATATCCCTGCGCACCGTCCGGCGCCAAATGGCCTCCATCATGGAACGCCTCAACGCCACCAGCCGCTTCGAAGCCGGCCTCAAAGCCGCCCAAAGAGGCTGGCTCTAACCAACGGCCTTCCACCCCGATCCCTCACCTCGCCGCTCATCAGCGCATCCCGAGTGCGTCGTGACCTGCATCCTGGTGTGAGGCAGTACGTGGCGCGTCGGCGGGCAGCACGGCGGGCGGCCGGTCGCATGCCGCGGGCGACCGACTTCCAGGGCGCTGACCTGTGCAAAGCCGTTCCCCGGGTGCCGATCTGCTTACGGCCGGCTCTCACCACGCCCGGCGCGGCACAGGATCCGCACTCGCCGACACCGCGTGGGATAGAGCGGTCGCAGTGCCGTGGGCCGGATAGATTGAGCGAAGGCCTCGTGGCCTGGTGGGTGGCGGACGCGTCGCGGCTGCGGTGATCGCGATGCGAGACTTCGGAGATGGGACGGGCAGCATGCCTCTTGAGGGTGAGTACGAGCCGAGCCCGGCGCAGTGGGTCCGTGATCAGGTCGAGCTGTACGAGAGCTCAGGCGGCACCGAGGGGACGACGATGCGGGGCATGCCCGTCATCATCCTGACGACGCGGGGCGCCAAGAGCGGCAAGATTCGCAAGAGCCCGCTGATGCGGGTCGCACATGAGGGTACGTACGCCGTGGTCGCCTCTCTGGGCGGTGCTCCCAAGCATCCGGTCTGGTACCACAACGTCGTGGCCGACCCGCGCGTTGAACTCCAAGACGGGCCTGTGCGCCAGGAGATGACCGCCCGCCAGGTCACCGGAGAAGAGAAGGCCCTGTGGTGGGACCGCGCAGTTGCGGCCTACCCCGACTACGCCGACTATCAGAAGAAGACGGACCGTGAGATCCCGGTCTTCGTCCTGGAGGCAAAGGCAACAGGTCACTGATCGGTTGCCGCTGCGCCCCGTGGACCGGCAAGCCCCGGTCCACGGGGCACTGTGCTGTCCGCCTCCGCTGACAGGCCACCAGGTGCGATGCTGCCGGCGTATCGGGTGCCGCGCGGACCGGCCTTGCCGACGGACGGGCAGATCGTCTGTGGCGCGCCTCAGGAGGGCGGGTCGATCGGGAAGGCCCGTACGCCGAGGTCCCGGTAGGCGTCGGGGACGGCCGTGAGCAGGGGAAGGCCGTGGGGCCAGTCGACGCTGGGCCGGGCCAGGTGGGCGGCGTGGGCGACGGCCCAGGAGTGGCCGCGGGCCGCGAGGCTGCCGATGGTGCAGGCGGCGGCGAAGTCGAGGTCGATGAAGGCGAGTGCCGGCAGTGCGCCGAAGTGTTCGGCGGAGCCGGGGCGGTCCTGCTCGGCCTGGGCCAGGCAGGCCGTGGCGATCAGGACTCTGCGGTCGGGGTTGGCATGCGCCTGGTCGACGACGTGGGACAAGAAGCGGTGCCCGGATCCGAGCGCGGCCAGCGCGGTGTGGTCCAGGGCGATGATGCTGGGGCTCACGCGCCGGGTGCCTCGATCCGGGACCAGAGGTCCACGGCGCGGGCCCTGGCTGCAGGGTCGTCCTCCAGGTTCGCCCCCAGTGCGCGCAGGGTGGTGCGGGCCGCCTCCCTGCGCGCCTCGACCTCCTGGGGGGTGAGGGCCTGGGCGGCCAGGCGTGCGACGACGCGGCCGATGGTGGTGTGCTCGGCCTCGGCGAGAGCGCGCAACCTGTCGCGTACTTCGGAGTCGACCTGAATGGTGGTGATGGTCACGGGGACAGCCTAGCCCACGCCATAGATCATCTATAGGAGAGGGGACTCGCTGGCCTTGTGGCCGACCCTGCGGCATCGCCCTAGCCCTCGGGTCATCCTCAGCTCCTTGGCGAATCCACTGGCCCACTCATGGGCCGCCGTGCAGCAAGTCCTTTCCCCACCCCGGACCACGCGTGCCGAAGCCGACTGCGACCGGGGGAGGGGATCCCTGCGGCGCGGCTGCCCCCACCTCGGCTGCCCATCTCGGCGGGCAGACGTCGGCGGACCAGCCGAGGCGAAACGTCCGATTGCCAGGTCGCGGCAGTGGACTCGTGCCGTCAGCCGTAGATGCGGTCGCCGTACTGCGGTCCGTAGTAACGCTCGAGGTCCTCAAGGGCCTCCTCGGGCCGCTCCAGGCTCTTGGCGATACGCGCGCGGGAGGGCGCGGCCTGGGGATCCCACGTCTCCGGCTTCCACAGTGCGGACCGCAGGAACGACTTGGAGCAGTGGTAGAAGATCTCCTCGATCTCCACGATCAACGCGAGCTGCGGCCGGTGGCCCTTCACCGTCATCTGGTCGAAGAACGGCGCCTCCCGGATCAGACGAGCCCGGCCATTGATGCGCAGGGTGTCGCCGCGCCCGGGGACCAGATAGAGCACGCCGACGTGAGGATTGCTCAGCACGTTGCGAAAGCCATCCGCCCGTCGGTTGCCCGGCCGCTCCGGGATCGCAATCGTCGTGTCGTCCAGGACCATCGTGAAGCCGGGAGGATCGCCCTTCGGGGACGTGTCGCAACTACCGTCGGCCGCCGCCGTCGACAGCAGGCAGAACGGCGACGCCGCCAACCACGCCTTGTCGTGCTCGTGCAACACCGTCCGCACCTTGCCCGCGTCCCGCGGCGTCGGCGCACCGAGCAACTCCCGCAGCTCATCCTCCGAAGCGATCTCCACCAGCCCAGCAGTCTCCACCGACATGCCCCTCCCACAAGTCCACGACCACGTCGCTCCGAGCCTAGATCCTCAATAGCAAGAGCCGAACGGGAACCACGAAGCTCAAGGCCCTACGCGGACCACGGCGAGCACGTCCTCGTGGATCACCGCTCGCCTGGTTCGCCGGGCGCTGCAGCCGGCCGGTCTCCGGCCCGGCTGGACGCTGCCGTACGCCGCTCCGCTGATCGCCCGGCGTCCCGCGGACGCGCGCTCACTGCTGTTTCGTCTGTGCCACCAGGGTGGACCAACTGCGGGCCGGGCCCGAGGTGCTGGACGATTCCGGAGCTCTGGGCCCCGGCCGGGAACACGCGGCGAAGTCGGCGTCGCGCAGGTGGTACACGTTCGCGTCGTGGAGCCTCGGTCGCCGTGGGCTCGCTGACCCCCGTGTGCCAGCGAGCCCACCGTCCGCGCCGCGAACGTTTCGAGCCGCAGACGCGCCTGGTCCTACTTGATCGCCCCGACAGGGCCTACCCCCGCCCAAAGAGGTCCGGGACCGCTGGTCAGCGCGCCGAGTGCGGGAGGCTGTCCACGTATTCAAGGAGGAATCCGCCGACATCGACGATTTCAGCAGGCGTCAGGTGCGCGATGATCTGCTCCGCGATCGACTTCGGACTGCTCCAGTCGACGGTTCCGACGCCGGCTTCGTGAGCCGGCACCACATCGTGGCGTGGTGGTGGATCACCGTGGAGCGCCGGCCGGTGACCGCTCCTGGATGCTGGTACCTGTATCGCTGCTGCGGTCGGGTCGGTGACCACCGGATCCGGACGATCGCGTGTCGACTGCTTCTCCCCTTCGGCGGCATCACGCCGGCGCGGGCTGGTAGCAGGGACTCCGGCCAGACGACCGGGCTTGGCAGCCGATCGGCCGTCGGCATCCGTGGCTGAGGCGGCGGTGGCCGGTCCCGGTGGTCTCCGCTCCGAGCCCGCCGCAACGGCAGCTTCCCGATTTTCCGCGGAAAATTCGGTCGATGCGGAAGTGGCCGAAGTGTCTTTCGCCTTCCGCCTGGCGGCGCTGTCCGACACCTTCCGGGCACGGTCATGGAGACGCATCTGCATCCACAGGGCGATTTGCTCAGCCGCGGACAGGCGGGCGACGCCTTTGATGGCGCCCAGCCGACGTGCGTCCCGGATCGGGATGCCGTAGGCGTGCGGATCACGCGCCCGCGCCCGAACCAGCTCCTGCACCTCTGCCTGCAGGTTGAGGAGCTGCTTGCGCTGGGTCATCCACGTGCCGGACCAGCCTTCCGCGTCCCCGGCGTCCTTCGCGGTGTCGTACTGGGCCACCACTGCCACAACGGCTTTGGCCTCTTCTATCGGATCGAGGTCTCGACGCATGGTGTTCTCGTCCAGGGCGGCCCGCATGACCTTTGCCCGGCTGACCGCCAGCGAGTCATCCACCACGACGATGAGGTCCGCCCGCCCGTACCGGCGCGCGGCCCTGAGGCGTCGGTTCCCCGCGATGACAACGACCTCCGCCCGAGCCCCGATCGCCTCCGCGTCTTCCGGCCACAGTTTCAGGTACGCCTCGGAGGTGACGGCCAGGCAGCTCTGCAACTGCCTTTCCCCCAGGGACTCCAGGTCCGACAGGTCTCCCGTCCCGTCACGTGGGTTGCGCGGATTGGCTGCGCACCGTTCGATCGGGATGAGGCGCGCGGGCCACCTCTCCGGTCGCTCGTCCGTCGGGGTCGGCGTCACCGCCGAGTCGCCGGGCAGGTCGCTGCGGTCCGGCTGCCGGCTACCTGTCATCGACCGCACCTTCGGTCGAGGGTCTGCTCCAGGGCAGGCTTGAGCAGGTCTTCGCCCGCCTCGAGGAGTCGGCCGCCGCCCTGGTACGCATCGTGCAGTAGCGGACCACAACTGCGGCCGTCGGGGACCCGGTGCGGCGGACAGGGCTCTGCGTGTGCTCCAGGTCCTTCTCGCCGTCACGGGGAACCCCCTGGTCGGCGGTGCGGGTGGACTTGCCTGCGTTGTCCCTGTGATTCAGCGGGACGTGGACGTGTGCCATGGGGTGACTCCGTAGTTGCCGACGATGCTGGTTGGCTGGGGGACTGGCGCAGCAGTCCCGATGATTCCGTTGTGCCTGGCGTCGGCGCGTCCCCAGCCAGGCTCAGGGGTCTTTGCGTGGACCGCCCCCTGCGGCTCGCGATCCGACCACCGGTGTCCGTGTTCCGCTCCGGTACGACTAGTTCCTGCGCTCCCGCTGTGCCTCGGCAACGTCGACTGGGTCCGGAGGCAAGGCGTCGGCGTTGATCCGGATCGCCGGGAGTCTGTCTCGTACGCGTCCGAGGTGCCGTGGTGACTGGAAGCCGACCCGGTTCGAGCTGGCGCCCGGCGTCATGGGCAGCAAGCATATGCCGACGTCACACCCCTTGTTCGTGAATTCCAGCTACCGAGTCATTGTCGTGCTCACTCCCACATTCGCGAAGATCCTGGGCTGTCGGGCGTGTGCAATTCAGGTCCGCCGGAGCCGTGGCTATGAGTCGGACCGCCGGACAATTGCCCGTGTGGTTCACCGGCGCGCGATTCCACTCCTTGGGTCGCACGTATCTTCCTAAGGGGGGCCGAGTTCCTCGTACAGCGCTGTGTACAGGCCGACCACGGTGCGGCAGCCGGCATACATGGCCATGCAGCGCAGAAGGCTGCGAACGGACAGGTCGTCCCCTTCGCGTACCGCGGCAACGAGGCCGCGGATAGCGGGATCGGAGGGCGGAGGGACTTGGTTGAAGGGTCCCTGAGATCCACTTAATTCGCTGTTAAACATGTTTTCCAACGTAGCGCAAGGGGTGTGTGATGTGAATCCCCGCGACTGACTCCGGCGCCCTTCCAAAGGACGAGAGCGGCCCCGTTCGCGGCGGCCGCGCTTTCGGGGTAAGGCGACAGGAGAGCAATCGACGCGGAATTGGAGCAGCGCAGGGGGACTCGTGATGGTGAATGCTTGGCAGGCTTGGCGCCGTGCGTGTGAACCGGGGGGTGTCCCGCCGGCAAGCGTTCCGGGCTCGCGGTTCACGGGCACATCCTGAGCGCCGTTCAACACCCCCGGCGGCTCGCGCAGGCGGGCGGAAACCCTGTGCTGCAGAATCTCGAACTGGGACGCCGTCAGGGCCGTCCACGCGAAATGATCCTCAGGACTTGGCTCGGGCCGTCAGAGCCTGGAAGCGGTCGGCCGCGTTTTGGACATCGTCGGTGCCGGCGGCGGCCTCTGCCAAGCCCTGGTCGAGCAGGGCGCGGTTGCGACCAGTGGCTCCTGCCACGCAGTCGACGCCGCCGGTGTGCATCGCGACGAGCGCCTTGGACCAGTAAGCCTGGGCTTGGGTGTCGGGGATCGGCCGAAAACGCTCGGCGTCCGCAACGTCTGCGACCAGGTGTGAGCAGTGCTGTGCGAACGTGGAGTTGTCGAGGGCGCCGCTGGTCGAGGCATCGGCGGCGAGTCGGCTGAAGTCGCTCCCGAGGGCGGTGAGTTCGGCCTGCCCTCCGGCGCCGAGCCAGGCGGCGATGCCCAGCGCGGCGGAGCCGGTGGAACCGCTGATCACAGACGGGGAACTCGTGGCGATGGCCGTGCGGTTGGCGGCGGCGCTCAGTCCGATGCTGTTCGCCGCGGCAACGACGCCGGCGACCCCGCAGGCCGCGAGGAGCACAACCAGGTGGCGCGGACGTGTGCGCCGTAGAGCTCGCGAGGACCGGCTGGGCTCGGCTCCGAGCTCGATGCATGCCGATTCGCGGCCGAAGATGTCGCCCAGGGCAGAGGTTTGGCGTGTCATGGTGCTGATTCCGATCGTTGTTGGGAAGGCATGGGCAAGAGTGGCACTGAGTAATGGAAAAGCTCCAGTCAGTTACACGGTTGTTACGTAGAGTTCCGGATGCCACCGTCGAAACGGATCGCGCACCTCACTCGTTTGGCCGACAAGTCTTTCCTGGATCCGGTCGGAGATTCGCGCAGTAGATGCAAGTCGGCGCCAAAGGCTGTCAACGGTCAGCGAAAAGGCCAGTTCAGATACCAGCGGGCGAGGATTTTTCGAGCCGGTGCAGCAGGGCCTGAGCGGGAGTTGATTTGCCGGATCACGACCGGGGGCCAGTCGCCGGACCTGCGGCAGCCACCGGCATCTGGATACACTGCGTCACTACAAATTGGCTACTCTGCGTAATCATTCTGTGGGCCATACGGGTGACGGCGTCCAGGTTTGACTGCGCGTGTCAGCCGGTTGACCGAACCTCTACTCGCACACAGGACAAACACAGGGGTGACGCATGCTCACCGAATCAGAAGAGAAAACAGCTCATGCCCTCTTCCGGCAGGGTTGGCCGATCGCCGCGATCTCCCGACATCTCGCCCGGGATCGCGCCACGATCCGCGCGTACATCCACGGGGGCCGCACCACGGCCGCCCGCCGTGCGGCGCCCGGCTCGTTCGCTCCCTTCGAGGAATACTGCCGCCTCCGCCTGGCAGAACAGCCCCACCTGCGGGCGACTGAACTCTTCGAGGAAGTCGCGGCGCTGGGCTACCGCTGCCGGTACTCCTCCTTCACCCACGCCCTGAGGCTCCTGCGCCTGCGTCCGGAATGCCAGCACTGCGCCACCCCTGGCCACCGCCGGGAAGCTGCGGCCAGTGAAGCGCGAGCCACGACATCGCTGCAGGCTGCAGCCCCCAGTCGGCGCACGCACGCAAGCTGACACACCGCGCCTGGCGAGGCGGCCCATCTGCCCGCCCGCCGCCGCGATCCGCGACACGCGGCAGGTTCCGCCCCGGTCTGCACGAACCGCCCGTGTTCTGTTTCCGCAGGCGTCGGACGCACCCGCCTCGGGTGACGCTCCTGCCCGGAACGGCGAATTTTCTCCAGCAAATGCGGTGAAATCCAATAAGCGTCCCCGTGCTGAGCTGATCCGAAGGGGCGTGTGCACACGGATGCCACCCATCGGAGGTGGCGAATTTCTCCCAGCAAAGGCGGTGGAATAAAATCAGCACCCCTATCGATTTTCCCAGGTCACAGGGCATCTATTGACGGAATGAGATGTCTGCCCGATGCCTGCACGATCCGCGAAACACCTACTGGAGGCGC
Organism: Streptacidiphilus sp. MAP12-16; assembly: GCF_041262165.1. NCBI lineage: Bacteria > Bacillati > Actinomycetota > Actinomycetes > Kitasatosporales > Streptomycetaceae > Streptacidiphilus > Streptacidiphilus sp. MAP12-16. The sequence goes on along the minus strand of NZ_JBGCBY010000018.1, from coordinate 54,374 downwards.
TTGCTTAATCCGCCAAAGCACCCATACGGTCTGGCCCAGCAGATCTCCGGCGAGCACCGCGGCGCTCGATAGCGCCGCGCCAGGTCAATCGCCGGGCAATCCGATGGAAGGAAAACATCTGTGTTCAGCCAGAACGAACTTGAGGCCCAGGAATCGGGTCTTCTCCCGAACCGAGAGGCCCTGGGCATGCTCAAGTTCAACTGCTCGGGGGGCGGTCGCTACTCCTTCCCGATCCATCACCACCGCGGTGAAGTCCTGGTAGTCGGGTCGCAGGGCGTTGACTGCGCCGCGACGCACACCAACGTCCCGCTCGCCGGCGCCCCGCACCTCGGCAGCCACCTCTGTGACCACCGCGGCGGCGACTGGGGCGGCCACCACGGCGGTCACCGCGGCGGTGACTGGGGCGGTCACAACGGCGGTCACGACGGTGGTGACCACCGCGGTCACAACGGTGGCGACCACCGCGGCGGTGACTGGGGGGGTCACAACGGTGGCGACCACCGCGGCGGTGACCACCGCGGTCACGACGGTGGTGACCACCGCGGTCACAACGGTGGCGACCACCGCGGCGGTGACTGGGGCGGTCACGACGGTGGTGACCACCGCGGTCACGACGGTGGCGATCACCGCGGTCACGACGGTGGCGATCACCGCGGTCACGACGGCGACAGGGACCGCGGCCACCGCTAGTCGTCCCACCCGAAGGCGCGCACTGCACAGACTGGTGGCACCAACGGCCCTCCGTTGGTGCCACCACGTCACTAATACCGGGGCGAAGCGCATCCGCGCCTCACAACTCTTCCACTCGCCCGGAACCGAATTCTGCCCGACCGGGTGGACCACCCCCGCCCCCTCCACAGCCGTTCCGCACAGGCACAACCCGGCCAAGCACTTCTGCCGCAAAGCGCCACCAGCACATCACGCACCACCCCCGCTCCCCGTATCAACGGGTGCACCCCGGTTTGGCGTTCAACCCGACAATCCCGACAACGGGAGGAGGCACCGTCATCGTGGCCACGGAACGCGGTCGGCACGCAGCGGGAAGACAAACCCGCCCCGGTCCTGTAGCCGCGGTGCCACAAGCGCAAGCACAAGCACTAGAGCCCCAGCCCCCCGCGCAGAACCGGGCAAAGGATCATGCCCAAGTGCCCAGGCTGACCGACGGGTTGGTATTGCACGGCAAATACCACGGAGCCGGATTCGCCGAGCCCACATTCACCGTCCGCCGAATCGACGGCCAGGTCGTCCAGCTGTCCCAACTGCTTTACCACCTCGTCTGCGCGATCGACGGAGCGCGGGACGCCGAACGCATCGCGGCCCGCGTCAGCGCGACCTTCGCCCGCGAAGTGACCGCCCAGGACATCGACTTCCTCATCGACCGCAAGCTCCAGCCCCTCGGCGTCGTCGCAGCACCCGGTCACACTCGGGTTGCCGCCGACGCCCCACGCTCCGACCTGCTGCTCGCCCTCAAAGGACGCCGCACGCTGGTCGCACCCAAAGCCGTAGCAAGGATCGCTCGGGCTCTGTCCTGGCTCCACTACGGGCCCATCGTCGTCCTTGTCCTGCTTGCAGCCGCAGCCATGGACGCGTGGCTCTTCCTCATCCACGGGGCCGTATCCGCCCTCCTGGGCGTCCTCAACGAACCCGTGCTCCTCCTCGCCGTATTCGGCCTGGCCGTGGCCTCGCTCCTGTTCCACGAGTTCGGACATGCTTCCGCCTGCCACTTCGGAGGTGCCAAGCCCGGCCGCATCGGTTGCGGAATCTACCTCCTGTGGCCGTCCCTGTTCACCGACGTCACCGACGTCTACCGCATCACCCGCACCGGACGGCTGCGTACGGACCTCGGCGGGGTCTACTTCAACGTCGTCTACATGCTCGCCCTGGCAGGTATCTACGCTTTGACGGATCAGCCGTTCCTGCTCGCGGCGATCTACCTGGGCCACTTCGAGATCCTCGAGCAACTGGTGCCGATCGTGCGGCTCGACGGCTACTACATCCTCTCCGACCTGGCAGGCGTTCCCGACCTGTTCGGACAGATCAAGCCCGTCCTGCGCCGGGCCCTGCCGGGCCGCCGCGACGCCGGCCCGCGCCCGGTAGAGCTCACCCGCCGCTCCCGAATCATCGTCACCACCTGGGTCGCAACCGTCATCCCCCTGATCGCGGCCGAACTCATCTACATGGTGTGGAACCTTCCAAGCCTGATCCGGACCGGTCTACGGTCCCTCACCACGCAGGCCCAGGCCGCAACCAGCGCAATCTCCCACGGAAACGTGGTCGGCAGCATCGCCGCAGTCCTCGGATTCCTCCTGCTCGCGACGCCCCTTGCGGCAACCATCTACCTCCTCGCCCGCCTGGGCCGAAGCCTCGTCCGAAGCCTGGGCCGGACTGTGCTGACCACGAGGGCTCGGAGACTGGCAGTGCCGGTCGGCATAGCCGTGACCGTTCTGGGGGTCGCAGCCGGACTGGGAGCCTGGCTGGACCAAAATGCCGACAGACCCGCCCTCGTCCACAAGGGCCCATCGATGCCGAGCATCGTCCCCTCGCCCATTGCCGTCACACCACGCAGCAGTTCGGAGCCGACACACCGCGCCAACCCCAGACCCACCACCCACAAGGCTCTGCCTACACCGCACAGCCATGCCACCGCCTCCGCCCCGGCGACGCCGGTTCCCCGTCCCACCCGATCCACCGCACCACCCGCACCGGCCACCAGTCCAGCCGACGCCACCCCCTCCGCCCCACCCACCAGCGGCATCCCCTCAGCGCCGCCCACGTCCACGGAGCCGACGACAACTCCGTCGAGCACCGGAAGTCAGAGTCCTCCCGGTGGCGACAACCCCTGGAACACCGGAAGAAACAGCGGACACCAGGGCAGGCGGCGTTGAAACTCCGGCTCGGCACCACCACCGCCCCGGCGGCTGCAGTCGCGCCCTAGGATGGCACCGTCGCAGTGAGTGAGTTGGAGCCGCAGAGCTCGGTGCGTTCGACCAGTCGAAAGGGCGTACGGGGGATGGCTGGCACGACGTCGGGTCGAAGCGCTTCAGAGGAGCGTCGGGCCGCAGAAGTTGACGGTGCGTCCGCTCGACCGACGTCCGGCGTTATCCCCGCACAACCCGACCAGCCGCAGGTCGAGCAGACAGCGGGCCTTCTCCGGCAGGCAGGTGACCCGCAGCAGCACGGGCACACCGGGCCCGATCAACCGGTGGCCGTGGTGGCTTCCACGACGCAGTTGCCGGACGCGTTCACCGCGTAGTCGATCTCGGGTCCGTTCTTCCCGGCCACGGTGGTGGTCTGGGGGCAGATGGAAGCGACGCCGTGGACGACGGTCTTGTCGGCCAGTCCGGGCGGGGGAGGGCTTTCCGGAGCGGGCCCGCCCCGACCGTCCACAGGAGCGACGCTCGCACGGAATGCTTTCCATCGTGCGAAGGGTGTAGCTCCTGGGAAGCCCTGACCTGCACCGACCTGGGATCGGCCGCATCAGCACGTAATCCTCTTCGGCCGCTGCGGACTGCAGCTGCCATCACGGACGCGGCCGACGCAGGTCGCGTGTCGGTGGCCACCGCCCACCTGCTGAAACGCCGGTGCGCTGCCACCGCGCCCAACCATCAGACCTGGCGAAGCGCCTGGTCAACCCTTCCCTTCAAAGGAGCCACACCCAAGGGCGTTCCGGTACCCAACATGACCGTCACGCTCAGCGGCGCGGACTCTCTGACCGAGACCTCGCAAGATGCGGCGCTGCCGACCATCGGCACTGCGACGACCACCTCGGACGGGACCTGGACCTACACCCTCCCGTCGTCCCTGCCCAGCAATCTGCAGGCGACGGCAGATGCCAACAGCGGTGTACTGAGCGTCCGCTTCGCGCGCCGAGTGGCGAACATCTGTCCTGTCGCATTGCAGCTGGCGGGTACTCACTCAGTCTCATCCGTGGTGTCGGATTCTCAGTGCGTCGTGCTCTGAGCGGCGGGATTTACCTCGTCCGTCTCGATCCGTGGGTCTCCTTCTCACTGCGCCTGTCACGGCCGCTTCATCGTGTAGTGAGGGCCGGGGGCGTTGAGGGACCCATTCCCGCCCGAGGTCGCGCGGCATGCCGCCGGCGGACCACTCGTCGATGAGTCAGCATCGGCCCACTCGACATCGACCAGCCCCCGTTCTGCCAACGCTTCTTCCGCTTCCGCGAGACGCCGAGCCAGGCTGGCGCTGTGACCGGAAGGTCCGCCGGGCTGCTTCGCTTCGTGGACTGGTGACCCGTTGCACTCGAATACCTGCGCGGCTCCAAACGAGTGGACTCGCCAGGACGCGCACCGGACACAGACCTCCAGCCGGGGTCCGGATGGTGACGTTGCCACCTGAGCCCATGACCCGGAAGAAGCGTCCGATATGCAAAGCAACCCCTCCCGTCGTGCGTTCACCGCGGCGCTCCTCGCGGCGTCGGTGCTGGCCCCGATGGCAACGAGTTCCACCGCAGCGGCTCACGGCAAGAGCAGGACCCCGCACGACGAGGACGACTGCCCGCCCGGCGGGCTCGGTCCGGAGCTGACCGCTCGGCTGGACGCGGCCATCGAGGGCGTCCGCCAGCAGGCCGCCATTCCCGGCGTCATCGCCGGTGTGTGGTTGCCGGGCAGGGGAAGCTACGCACGCGCGACCGGTGTCTCCGACACCGCCACCGGCAGACCGATGACCACCGACCTCTTCATGCGGATCGGCAGCGAGACCAAGACCTTCACGGTCACCGCGCTGCTCGAGCTCGTCGACGAGCGCGGGATCCGGCTCGACGACCCGATCTCCACCTATATCGACGGCGTCCCGTGCGGTGACCAGATCACGCTGCGTCAGCTCGCCGAAATGCGCAGCGGCCTGTTCCCGTACACCTCGGACCCGGATTTCCAGCATGCTCTGTTGAGCGACCCGAGTCGCTCGTTCACTCCGCAGGAGTTGCTCGCCTACGGATTCAAACACCAGAACACCTTCGGGCCGGGCGAGACGTTCCAGTACTCCAACACCAACCTCATCCTGCTCGGTCTGGTCGTCGAGAAGGTCAGCGGCCTGGACCTCGCCGACTTCATCCACCAGCGGGTGCTGCGCCCGGCCCGCCTGCACCACACGCTGTTCCCCCAGGGCGCCCAGATCCCCGAGCCGCACGCACACGGCTACACCAACCAGACGCTGAGCGGCGACATCGCGGACACCACCGACTGGAACTCCAGTTGGGCCTGGGCGGCCGGGGCGATGATCTCCGACTTCCAGGACCTGCGTCGCTGGGCCGAGATCGTTGCCACCGGAGCCCTGCTCAGTCCGCAGACCCAGGCAGAGCGGCTCAAGGTGCTTCCGACGGGCTTCCCCGGTGCGAGCTACGGCCTCGGCATCTTCGAGGCCAACGGATGGATCGGGCACAACGGCTCCACGCCCGGCTACGAGAGCGTGACCGTCTACCTGCCTTCGCACAAGGCCACACTGGTACTTCTGATCAACACGGACATCAGCTCCAAGGGTCAGGCGCCGTCCACGCTTCTCGCCCGGGCGATCACCGAGATCGTGACCCCGGGCAACATCTACGACGTCCCGGTCCCCCCGAGCTAGTTGCTCCAACCGGAATCTGTCGTCGAGTCGGCGACGGTGCCGCCTGAACGGTGGATGGGACTGGCAACCACGTCTGGCTTCGTATGTGAGCGTCACCTACGAAGCCAGTAGGCCGTGTCCTTCTAAAGGGTGATCCTCGGTGAGCTGTGCGTGGGACCGGGTACCTGATGGCGTGTCGACCTGCCAGTCGCGGGCCGGTGACTCCGGGTGTCTGCAGCAGATTTGAGGTGTCGTGATGAGAGCCGCGAAGCTGACCGTCCTGGCCGGCCTGCTGGCTACGACTCTGGCGGCGGTGCCGAGCGGAGCCGCGGCCGAAGGGTCCGTGGTGAGGACGGGGCACACGTCGCGGTTCGTGCCGGGCCCGTGCCCGCCCACGCTTCCGCACGGCGTAAGGGCCAGCTGCGGATACCTGGTGGTGCCGCAGGACCGGACCCGGCCTGACGGGCGAAAGCTTCGACTCGCCGTCGCGATCGTCCCCTCCCAGTCTCCGGGGCCGCACGGGGACCCGATCGTGTTCCTGCCCGGGGGCCCGGGGCAGGACGCCATCAGCGACATTCCGGTGCTCACCGAGACCGGCCTGAACCGGGACCGCGATCTCGTCGTCATGTCGCAGCGCGGGACACTGTCCTCGCCACCCGCCTTGACCTGCCCCGAGATCGACCGGTTCTACCAACAGCGGATCGGGCTGCGCTACGACGCCCCCTCCACCGGTCGCCTGTACGTGCAGGCGGTGTCCGCCTGCCGCGACCGGCTGGCCGCCGAGGGCGTTGACCTCGCGGCGTACAACTCCACCGAGAGCGCGGCCGACCTGGCGGACCTGCGGACGGCACTCGGCATCCGGGAATGGAACGTGTTCTCCCACTCCTACGGAACCGAGCTGGCGCTGACCTACATGCGCCGGCACCCGCAGGGGATCCGCTCGGTGACCCTTGACGGGGTGGTGCCGCCATCGGTGGCAACGCCCGGCTGGACCTGGAGCAGCGTCAAGGAGTCGTTCGACAACATGACCGGTGCGTGCGCGGCGCAGCCCGCCTGCCGCAGGCGCTACCCGCAGCTCGCCGCCGTGTTCACCCACCTGGTGAGCCGGTTGGAGGCCCACCCGGTCACCACCCGGGTGACCGTGCCGGGGGTGGTCGGGCCGGTGAGGGTGGTCCTGGACGGCGGAGCACTGGTGAACTGGATGATCCGGGCCAGCCACACTCCCGCCGACTTCCCGCTGGCCGTGGACGAGCTGGCGCACGGCAACCCGCAGCTGGTCGCCGAGCAGTGGGCGAGCACCCGCCTGCCCGGCAGCGAGGGAATCTTCGCCCACGGCCTGTCCCTGAGCGTGTGGTGCAGCGAATGGGTCCCCTTCGAGACCGCGCGCGAGCAGCTGACGGCCGGCTTGAGGGCCTTCCCGACCTTCCCCACGTCCGTCCTGGCCCAAGCGCCGCAGCTGGCGTTCCTGCGCCAGGCCTGCCGGGCCTGGGACGTCCCCGCGGCGGACCCGTCCATCCGCGCGGTCACCCGCAGCACCATCCCGACCCTGGCCATCTCCGGGAGCTTCGACGCGCAGACGGGCGCGGTCTGGGGACGCTACGCAGCGCTGACGCTGCGGAACTCGACGGTGGTGACGCTCGCCGGCGTCGCGCACGGCGTGATCTTCAACCCCTGCGGCTCACACGTGATCACCTCCTTCTACGAACGCCCCGAAGCCCCCGACACCCGTTGCGTGGCCTCGGTGCGGCCCGTGCGATTCGTCATTGCGCCGAGATGAAGCAGGCAGCCATGGACCAGGCCGCCCGCCCCCTCTCGCGCCGCAACCTGCTCGCCATCGCCGCGGGCGGCGCGGCCCTGTCGCTCACACCGGCACCGGCCCGCGCCGCCGTCCGACGATCCACCGGCACCGGGGACAGCGCGTTCTCCTCGCTGCTGTGCGAGCTCGACGCCAAGATCGAGACCGCCATGACGGCCTACGCGATCCCCGGGGCGGCGGTGGGTGTGCTGCTGGGGGACCGCGCATACGTCAGGGGTTACGGCGTTACCAACGTCGACCAGCCCGTGCCCGTCGACGCGGACACGCTCTTCCGGGTCGGCTCGACCACGAAGACCTTCACCGGCACGGCGCTGATGCGACTGGTCGAACGCGGCGCGATCGACCTCGACGCCCCCGTCCGCCGGTACCTGCCCGAGTTCGCGGTGGCCGACCGCAGCGCCTCCCGCAAGGTGACGCTACGTCAACTCCTCAACCACAGCTCCGGCTGGCTCGGCGACGACTACCAGGACTTCGGCCGCGGCGACAACGCCGTCGCCCGCCTCGTGGACTCCATGACCCGCCTGCCCCAGCTCACACCGGCCGGCCGAACGTTCGCCTACAACAACGCGGGGCTCTGCGTCGCCGGCCGCATCCTGGAGGTCGCCAGCCGCCTCACCTACGAGGCCGCGGTACGCCGCCTGCTCCTCGACCCGCTCGAGCTGCGCCACAGCCACTTCTTCAGCGACGAGATCATCGGCCTCAACATCGCCGCCCCGCACAACGTCATCAACGGCAAAGCGGTTGTGGAGCCTTCCTTTTGGCCTCAACCGCGCAGTCTCGCGCCGACCGGCGGCCTGATCTCCAGCGTGCGCGACCAGCTCGACTGGGCCCGCTTCCACCTCGGCGACGGCACCACCCGCAACGGCACCAGGCTGCTGAGCAAAGCGTCACTGACCCAGATGCGCTCGCGGCCGGGACCCGGCGGCACGCTCGTCGTTGAACTGGACGGGATGGGCATCACCTGGATGCTGCGGCCCACGGCCCAAGGACCACGGATCGTGCAACACGGAGGCACCTGGCCGGGCCAGATCTCCGGCTTCCTGATGGTGCCCGGCCGCGGCTTCGCGCTCACTTTGCTCACCAACTCGGTCGGCGGCTCGCGCCTGCGCGACGAGCTCTTCACCGACGACTGGGCACTGCGGCGGTTCGCCCAGGTCAGCAACCTTCCCGCCGAACCCCGACACCTGAGCGCCGCGGAACTGGCGCCCTACGAGGGCCACTACCTGAGCAGGCGGATCAACGAAGCCGGCACGTGGGAGGACGCCCACGTCGAGTTCCGCGCCCACCAGGGCCGCCTGCAGGGAACCCTGACCACCCAGAACGAGACCAGCGAACTCGGCGTGGCCCTCTACCGCCCCGACTTCGGACTCGACCTCGACACCTCCGGCCGGCCGATCGGCACCCGCTGCGATTTCCTGCGCGGACCCGACGGACAGGTCCTGTGGTGGCGCAACCACGGACGGCTCCACCGCCACACCGATCGGCCGACGCCCTGACCCACCACATGCGACATGCCGGTTTGGTGTCAGTGGGCACGTTGTCAGTGACGGTATGTCAGCTGGGTGGCCGTTCTAGCTGTTCAGCCGGGCCTGGTGGGTGTTGGTGCTGCTGTCATGAGGGTGGCACGGCGGGTGTTTTTCACTGTCGTGGGGTGGTGTTTCGGGGCGCTCGGGGCTGTCACGGGGGTGGTGGGTCTGATGACGGCGGGGGAATGGGTGTTGAGGTTGCTGGTTTTCGAAGAGGTAGTCGTAGACGTCGCGCAGTCGTTCGTTGAAGAGGGTGCCCGGGTTGGTTCGGTTCAGGAGTACGTCGTCGATTTCGGGTTGGCTGAACAGGATGACGGTCTTGGAGTTGGCTGCTCGGCGTACGACGCTGCGGGCTCCGTGGTCGTAGCCGCTTTGGGAGACGAACAGGCCGATGGTCTGGGGGCGTGGGTCGAGTTTTCCGAGGAATTCGCGCATCTTTGCGCCGGTCATCGGGTCGGCGAACCAGCGGACTTCGCCGAGGATGTGCAGGCCGTTGTAGAGGGCGGTGAAGTCGTTGTCCTCGCCTTGGATGCGGGTTTTCTTGGGGTGCCATCCGTACAGGGCCAGGGCGTCACGCCACAGGATCTCGAACTGCTGGCCGCGTGCCTGGGCGGCGCCGCTCCAGTTCTGGAGGTCCTGGTATCGCTGGCGAGGTGAGGCGTAGGACTGGTCCTCCTGCCAGGAATCCCGCAGGTGGGGCAGTAGGGCCTCGGCCTTGGCGCCGTCCCGGTTGCCTGCTCCGCTCCCGTGGTGGTCGGCTTAGCCGACCATGTACTCGATCGTCGTCGACATGAAGTCGGTCCCGGGGATCCGAAAGACGTGGATCTCCTGCTCGCGGGCCAGCTGCAGGTGTTCGCGGACATGCTCGAGGGCGTTGTTGTTGGGGCTCTGCATGGTCCAGGCCTGGCTGAAGTCCTCGGAGGGCCACGCGTGCTGCCGAGCCCTTCCGCGGCTCACCTGCTGCGCCCACGCTGAAAGCGTGGGCCGGGGGCCGGGGGCACCGGTCGGTCGACCTGGTGTCCGGCGGGTCGGCGGTCATACGGGCGGCCTGGAGCGACGGAACACCGGCCTGGCAGGCGGCAATCTGCTCGCCGCGGCGGCACACCCCGCCTGGATCCAGCCGTCGGTCTTGCGCCGCCCTAGGGGGTGCCGCTGGGGCGGGCCGCGGTGCGGAGGGCGGCTGGGGTCCCGGTTGGAATTCCAGTGCGGCTGCGGCTTTGCGTTTTCCGGAAGCGGTGAGATGGTCAGGTGGTGAGGCGGGCGAAGGCGACGACGTTGCCGAGGTAGCGGTGGGTGGCGGGGTCGTAGCCGTGGCCGCAGGTGATGAGGCTGAGCTGCGGGGGGCTGGAGAGGGAGTAGACCTGGCCGGCTGGGAAGGCGCTGTCGGCGTAGGCCGCGACGCGGGTGACGGTGAAGACGGCGGTGCTGCCGTCCCGGCGGTCGATCAGGATGCGGTCGCCGGGGCGGAGTTGGCCGAGGCGGTAGAGGACGGCGCGGCCGGTGGGGGTGTCGACGTGCCCGACCAGGACGGCGGTGCCGGACGCGCCCGGGACGGGTGAGTAGCGGTACCAGCCGATGCGGTCGGCCTCGCGGTAGGACGGCACGGCGATCCGGCCGTCGGCGGCCAGGCCGAGGACGGTGGTCGGGGCGTCGACGCCGATCGCGGGGATGCGGACGCGTTCGGGGGCCGAGGCGGGCAGCGGCCCGCGTCCGTCGACGGTGCGGGCGAGGGCCGCGGAGGGAGGCGGCTGAGGGGCCGTCTGGAGGCCGCCGTGGGCGGCCATCCAGATGAGCAGCGCGCCCACCACGCCGACGAGCAGCGCGTTGCGGCGCTCGCGGCGCCGCCCCGGGTCGTCAGCGGGCGCGGCCATGACCGCCGGCGCGGGGTCGTGCCCGCCACCAGGCGGCGGCGCCGCCCAGGAGCAGCAGGGCGCCGAGGACGGCCAGCGCCGGGTCGGTGCCGCGGGTGACGCTGCCGCCTGCGCCGGTACCGATGTGGCCGCTGGAGGGCGGGGCGCCCATCACGGTGAGGGTGCCGGTCACGATGCCGCCGCCGCTGCAGGTGGCCTTGACGGAGTAAGTTCCGGGCAGGGCACCCGATTTGACGGTGGCGTGGCCGGTCAGTAGGTTGCCGCCGCCGGACGCGGGGAAGAGCGGCGCGTCGGCGCTGAAGGCGGTGGAGGAGCCGATGCCGCCGGTGCCCTTGCAACCGGAGACGGTGAGGGTGAGAGAGGTCCCGGCGCGGGTCGGGTCCGGCTTGACGGTCACGCCGGCTGCGCGGGTGGCGGACGGGCTCGTGCTCGCGGAGGCGCTCCCGCTTGCGGACGGGCTCCCGCTCGCAGAGGTGCTTGGGCTCGCGGAGGTGCCGGCGGTCTGGCTGGAACTCGCGGTTGTGGCGGCCGATGAGCCGGTGGAGGAGACCGCGGCGGTGAGGTCCTTCGAGGAGCCGCAGGCGGGGAGCACGGCGAGCGTGGCGGCCAGCAGTACGGTCCCGAGCGCCGCTCGGCGGCGTGGACTGACGTGGGGGTGCAGGTGCGCATCCATGCGGAGGGCCTCCCGCGGCGCTGCGGCTGTCGGTCCCTCAGAGGGTTCCAGTCGCGCGGACGGGGCGGCAAGACATCGGTCGGCCTCGTCGGAAGCTTGCAGCGCGAACGGCGCTCGCGACCAGGCCGACCGGCGGAATCGACCACGCCGCCAATCTCGTCATATTGATTCAGGCTTCGGTGGGTTCCGCGTCGTCCTGGTCCAGGACGTCGTGCCCGGCCTGGGTGAGGGCAGCAGTCCACTGGCGTCGGCGCCGGTCGGGGGTGCCGGATTCCTCCAGGTCGACCAGGCCCATGGTCACCGTCGGCTTCAGCGTCGCGAGGTGCGGACTGGGTGTTCCCCATCCTGCGGGGAGGTCCTGCTCTTGGAGGCGGCGGAGTTCTCCGAGGGCGTCCCACTGGCGATCGGTCGGCGAGGGGTCGGGGGTGTGGTCGTCGGGCACCGGCCGATCCTACGACCGGCCCGTGACGGTGGCCCGGTGTGCTCGTTGGTCCGGGGGAGGCCACCCGCATGGTCGACCTGCCGGGGCGGCGCACCGTGTCGACCGCGCGTCGCCCCGGCCCCCGGCCGGTCGGTCAGCTTCCCGCGTGAGCCAGCGCCTGCTCAGCCCGGCGGGCGGCCGTGCTGGCGGCGATCTCGGCGGAGGGCTCGCGGCATTCAGCCCAGCAGGGGCCGGAACGCCTCGCGGGGCATGATCCGCGACAGGGCGGTGGCCAGGTGCCAGCTGATGATGGCCCCGTCGTGGCCCTCCGGTCCTCTCAGGCCGCGCACCGCGCGCTCGATGCCGGCCTCGAAGTCCGGCGGCCGGATGTCGCGCGCGTTGGCGTCAGGAACGAAGGGTGCGCAGGCCGGTGCGGATTTCGCTGACCAGGATCACGGGCTGTTCCAAGGCCGCGAAGTGCCCGCCCTTGTCGGCCTCGCCGTAGTGGATCAGATTGCTGTAGGTGTCTTCGATCCAACTTCGTGGCAGGCGTGGGATGTCCCTCGGGAAGACGGTCACCGCGACCGGAAGCGTCAGCTTCGGGCCGGCGAGAGTGGCCGATTTGTTCTCCCAGTAGATGCGGCCGGACGACGCTGCGCTGTTGGTGAACCAGTAGAGGGATATCGCGTCGAGCATGTCGTCCAGGCTGAGGGTGTCCTCGGCGAGCCCGTGGTTGTCGGTCTTGGACTGGAACTTCTCGTAGATCCAGGCTGCCTGACCGGCGGGAGAGTCCGCCAGGGCGAATCCGACAGTCTCCGGCTTCGTGCCCTGAAGGTGGTTCGACCCACCGAGATCGCCGGTGTAGAGGGCGAGGGTCTCCACGGCGTAGCGCTGTTCGGGCGACAAGATGTCGGGTATCTGTGCGGGAAAGGCGTACTGGGTGTTCAGATGAATTCCGAGAAGCCCCTCAGGTTGCATGGCCCCGAGGGCGGTGGTGACGACGGCACCCCAATCGCCGCCTTGCGCGGCCCATCTCGTGTAGCCGAGACGCTTCATCAGCTCCACCCACGCGCTTGCGATGCGCGATACAGTCCACCCGGTCTCCGTGGGCTTCTGGGAGAACCCGAACCCGGGGAGCGACGGGACGACGACGTCGAATGAATCGGCGGCGTCTCCTGCGAACGAAACCGGATCGGTCAGCGGGCCGATCAGCTTCAGGAACTCGACGATCGAGCCCGGCCATCCGTGCGTGAGTATCAGCGGCATCGCGTTGGGATTCTTGGACCTGACGTGGATGAAGTGGATGTCCAGCCCATCAATCTCGGTCAGGAATTGGGGGAAGCGATTGAGCTCGGACTCGAAGCGCCGCCAGTCGTAGCCGCGCTCCCAGTAGTCGACCAGAGATCTGGCGTTCGCTACGCGAACCCCTTGCGACCAGTCGCCCACCGTTTCCGGGTCCGGCCATCGAGTTCTGGCCAGTCGCTGCTTCACGTCGTCGATCTCCGAATCCGAGATCGAGACGGTGAACGGGCGGACGAGGGTCGAGGCCGGCGGTGTCGGTGCGGTCATTGCCTTCTTCTCTCTCCTGAGCTTCGAAGCACAGCGCAACTCTCCGTTGCACACCAGTGTGCAATCTACTTCATTGCACACTGGTGTGCAATAATGGTGTCGTGCCCACCGAGTCCTCCCGTGTGCGCTCGATGAACGAGACACGCGATCGCATCCTCGACGTCGCCCTCGATGTGCTGGGAGAGAACCCCGACGCCGGAATGGGCGACATCGCCTCCGCTGCCGGCGTCGTCCGTCGCACGGTCTATGGCCATTTCCCCTCGCGCCTCGACCTGCTTCGGACACTCACGGAACGGGCCGTCACCGAGGTGACAGCCGTGCTCACCGAAGTCAACGCCTCCGACGCAGAAGCGGACGCGACGTGGGTCGAATTCATCGCCCGCGTCTGGCCGGTGGCGCACCGGTACCGAGTGCTGTTGGCGCTGCGCCGTGGCGAGTACGGCGAGGCGATCCACGGCCTGCTCGGGCCAGTCGATGAGCTCCTCGCCGACCTCGTGAAACGGGGCCAGGACAGCGACGTGTTCGCACAGCACCTGCCGGCGGGCATTCTGAGCCAGGTTGCCTACGGCGTCGTGTTCGCCATCGCGGACAGCGACCTGTCGAACGGGACCCTCGGCGCCCGAGCAGCGACGATCACGAGCCTGCTGATGCTGGGAGTTCCCGAGACGCGCGCAATCGCCCTCGTGGGCGACCAGCCCTGACCTGCAGCACTCGAGCGGAGCCGCGGATCGTCTGGTGGCTGACCGGCCGGATCACCCTGTAGACCCGTCCTGGCCGTGTGGATGGGCCTCAACCGCACGCACGGCTTCGACGCGTACCCGTTCATCCTGCTCAACCTGGTGCTGTCCTGCCTGGCGGCTATGCAGGGCGCGATCCTGCTGATCGCCGCGAAGCGCAGCGACCAGATCTCCAGCGAGCTGGCCGAGCACGACTTCGAGACCAACTGCCGCTCGGAGGAACTGCTGAAGCAGCTGATGGTGAACTTCGAGGCGCTGAGCGCACAGCACAAGGAAATGCAGCAGGAGCTGGCCAGGGTCAACGCACAGCTCGAAGCCAGGGTGCAGATGCGGGTCAACCGTTGCCCGGACGGATATGGCTGCGACTCCGGCCGGCGGACTCAAAACCGGACCGCCGACCACGAGCGCCCTGCCCAAGGCGGCATGACACCAGGTCAGGCCAACAGCACGGCCACCTGGTCGAGAGCCCTTGTGTCGCACCGAACCGGCACTGGGCAGTGATGACAGCCGGTCGCAGGCGGGGTGACGCTGGCTTCCCGGCCGGTGTCGGGCAGGTCGCGGCCGAGCGGACAGTGCGATGGCGGGCAGGGCAGGAGACCGGCGAAACTATGTCATCGCTGAGGGTAGTAGTAGTAGACCTCTGTGGTTTTGGGCGGACCCACCTCCGGGAAGCCGGCCTCCTTGAGCGCTGGCAGCATCCTCGACATGAACGCGTCCAGCGCGCCAGATGATTTCCAGAGGTCCACGATGCGCAGACCCGCGTCCGTGATAGTTGCCGAGTGGAAGAGCAGCCCTTCGGGCGGTTGCGACGATCGTGTGCCTGCGGCCGTGTCCACGGTGTCGTACTGCTTCGCGGTCACACCTGGGAAGTCGATCTCAATCAGTAGGGCCATGAGAACCTCCGAGTAGCTGGATCTCGCCTCGGGCCGCCGGGCGGCGGCCATGATCTCCAGGCTCCCTCTGGGGAACTGGCCTCGCATCTCGGAGCGTGAGGGGCCGATACTCAGCCCGGACTGCCGGTCAAGCAGAGTGTCCCCGGCACCGGCGTGCTCGGTGAGCTCGCTGAGTTGTCCCAGAAGCTCGCCGGACGCTACCGCTGGCACCGGCTTGGGCAACCCAGTTCGTCCTGACCGGATTCTCTCCGACGGTCCTCACCTACACGGCCTCCGCGGAGATCCGTCACGGCACGAGCGGTGCCGCCGGTACCCGGGTCGTCCTTACCGTCGACCCGTCCTTGCCTCCGCAGCAGGTCGCTGAGCTGTACGGCAGATCCGTTCGGCGAGCAGGCAGATCCGCCGATGCGCGCCCAGGCACTGCGCTCGTACCGTCTCGCCGAGCACGTCGGCCCGCACCTGCTCCACCACCCCGTCAACACTCGGGACGCCGAGCGCCGGGGGCGGCCTCGCAAGGCGGATCCGCCGGGTTCGTTCGTCTACTACGTCGAGCCCGTCGACTGCACCTGGCAGGACCTGCGCCATGCGTGGAACACGCGCTGCCCGGGCGCCGGAGACGATGGGAAGCTCTGGCGCCACGACAGGCAGTCCAATTTCACGCGCGACGCCCAGCAGGCATTCCTGCGGCTCCTCGACCCGCAGTGGTCACGACCCGGCGGACGCCGCCCCCGAAGCCGTTGACCTCGGCAGCGATGCCCTCGGTGACCAGACGGTGTTCGTGAACGCCAATGAGATCTTCACGCCCCCGTATGCCTCCATGCCCCTCTGACAGACCGTGGGATGTCGGGAGCGGCACTGACAGGGTCCGGTTGCTTCGGGGTTCGTCTGCTGACGCGTGCTGGTGTGTCACTGACGTGGCCCGGTACACCCTGCCGCCCCCGCTGTCACAGGAGCGGCATTTTCTGCTGTCCGGCCTGCGGGGCCGCTTCGGCGTGAAGCGGTCGCGCAAGGTCCTCGGGACATCACCGCCGGAGTCCGCGACGCCGGGCAGCGCGTGAACCGCCCCTCCGGCGCTCCCGCGTGCGCCGGAGTCAGCTCTTCGCTGCCGACGTTCTGTCACCGGGAGCCGACTGGCGTACCACCAGCTCGGTGGGCAGGATGAGCTGACGTCTTGGCCGTTTGGGCTCGGCGACCTGGTCGAGCAGGAGCCGGGCGATGGCGCGGCCTATCTCCTCGACCGGCTGTCGGACACTGGTGAGGGCGGGGGTGGTGTGGCGCGCGATGATGGAGTCGTCGAAGCCGACCAGGGCCACGTCCTCCGGCACGCGCCGCCCGGCCGATCGCAACGCCTGGAGTGCGCCGGCCGCCATGACGTCGGAGGCGCAGAAAACTGCGTCAATGTCCGGAGCGCGCCGCAACAGGGCGCGCATGGCCGTTCCACCGCCCTCCTCGGTGAAGTCCGACACCTCAACCAGATCGTCGGTCGGAGCCTGTCCGGCCCGCTGGAGAGCGTCGCGGTAGCCCGCCAGGCGGGTCCGTGCCACCTCCATGTCGAGTGGTCCGGCGATGGTCGCGATGCGTGTGCGTCCTGCGCCGATCAAGTGCTGCACGGCCGTTCGCGCGCCGCCGTGGTTGTCCCCGGCCACGTAACTGAGAGACTCGTTCTCACCCCGGCGTCCGGCCAGCACGGTGGGGGTCCCGAGTTCCTCGAGCAGCGTGGGCAGCGGGTCGTCGCGGTGCACGGACACGAGGATCACCCCGTCCACGCGGTGCGAGCGCAGATAGGCCGTCAGGCGCCTGCGTTCGCCTTCGTTGCGTACCAGGATGAGCAGCAGTTGCATGTCGGCGGCTGCGACCTCCATGGAGACCCCGCTGATGACGTCCGAGAAGTACGGTTCGGAGAACAACCGGGTTTGGGTCTCCGGGACGACGAGCGCGATGGCGTCTGTACGGGAGCTGACCAGGGCGCGCGCCGCGCCGTTGGGCACGTAGCCGAGCTCGGCGACAGCCCGCTGGACCGCGGCCCGGGCCTTCTCGCTGACCTCGTGCGAACCGTTGACCGCTCGGGAGGCCGTGCTACGGGCCACTCCCGCCAGCGCCGCCACATCGTCGAGAGTCGCCCCACCGGGGTGGGGTGCCGCGGGGGGACTTGCCGACGGGCCGGGCCCGTCGTGGGTGGTCCCTCGTTTCACGTGCACCTCGCTCGTTCTTCTATCCGTCATCCGGAGTGAACGCCCGAAGCGTAGACCCTCCTCGGCGGTTGGACACACTCCGGCAACTTGGTCGACTCCCCCTTGACACGGTGGCCGCGCAGGAAGCAGTCTTCACGCCAGGCAACTGGAAGCGCTCCCAGTTA
Source organism: Streptacidiphilus sp. MAP12-16 (assembly GCF_041262165.1). NCBI lineage: Bacteria > Bacillati > Actinomycetota > Actinomycetes > Kitasatosporales > Streptomycetaceae > Streptacidiphilus > Streptacidiphilus sp. MAP12-16. The sequence goes on along the minus strand of NZ_JBGCBY010000018.1, from coordinate 36,953 downwards.
TGGCCATGGGTATCCAATCACCCTGCTGTTATATGCCTGAGAGTCAGGCAAATTCATGGGAGCGCTTCCAGAATGAGCCAGGCCTCACGCCGGTTCCCGCCCCACCCAGTCCTGTCGGCCCAGCCACTTCGCCCAGCCGCACCGTCCGATCAAGGAGTTCCCATGCGTACGTCCCCCGCTGTCCGCGTCGCCCGGTCTCGTAGCAGAGCTGTGTTCACGGCGCTGGCAGTGTCCGCATCTGTCGGGCTGCTCGCCTCGGGTTGCTCGTCGAGCGCCGGCGGGTCCCAGGGCGCGGCCGACCCGAACGCCAAGATCACCTTGACGGTCGGTGACTTCGGCACCTTCGGCTACAAGGAGGCGGGTCTGTTCGACGCCTACATGGCCGCGCACCCGAACATTACGATCAAGGAGGACACCACCACCCTGGAGACGGACTACTGGACCGCCCTGCAGACCCACCTCGCCGGCGGGAGTGGGCTGGACGACATTCAGGCGCTGGAGGTCGGCCGGATCTCCCTGGCCACCTCCGATGCGCTCAGCAGTGCGTTCGAGGACCTCAGCAAGGCGCCCGGCGTCAACAAGAGCGACTACCTGCCCTGGAAGTGGGCGCAGGCCACCACCGCCTCCGGCAAGACGATCGGGCTGGGCACCGACGTCGGCCCGATGGCCGTCTGCTACCGCCAGGACCTCTTCAAGGCCGCGGGACTGCCCTCGGACCCGGCAGCGGTGAGCGCGCTGTGGGCGGGCGACTGGGCCAAGTTCGTCCAGGTCGGCCAGCAGTTCCAGGCGAAGGCGCCCAAGGGCACCCACTTCATGGACTCCGCGACGGGCCTGTTCAACGGCGTCGTCTCCAGCAGCACCACGCAGTACTACTCGGGCGGCAAGCTCGACTACAAGAACTCGGCCAGCGTGAAGCAGGCCTGGAGTCTGGCGATGCAGGCCGACGCGGCGGGCGAGTCCGAGGGCCTCAAGGAGTTCGACACGCCCTGGCAGACCGCGTTCTCCCAGTCGACCTTCGCCACCACCATCTGCCCGTCCTGGCAGCAGGCCAACATCCAGAAGTTCTCCGGTGCGGCCAACGCCGGCAAGTGGAACGTGGCGCAGGCCCCCGCCGCCGGCAACTGGGGCGGCTCCTTCCTGGCCGTGCCGTCTTCGGGCGCCCACACGCAGGCGGCTGAGCAACTCGCCGCGTGGCTGACCGCACCCGCCCAGCAGGCCAAGGTCTTCGAGAAGGTCGGCAACATCCCCTCCAACGTGGGCGCGTACAGCCTGGCCGGGGTGACCGACTTCAAGAACCCCTTCATCGGCCCCAACGCGCCGATCGGTCAGATCTTCTCCACCGCGGCCAAGGCCATCCAACCCGCCGAGATCGGCCCGCACTCGGGCGACCTGCAGAGCGACTTCGGCAACGGAATCCTGCTCGTCGAGCAGAACCACAAGAGCGCGACGGACGCCTGGAACGCCACCGTCCAGCAGATCGACAGCAGCGTCCAGTAGCCGTTCGTTCCCGGGCGGGACGCGCCGACCCGCCCGGGTGCCGGTTCCGTCGGTGTCCTGCACCGACGGAAGGCGAACAGCCGACCAAACCCGAGAAAGGGAGCCCTAGTCGTGGCCACTTCGACACACTGGCGCGGCGGCGGCCGTAGTAGATCCGCACCCCCCGACGGCCCGGATCAAGACCGAGGCCGGGCGGCGCAGGGTCAGGCCTGGCGCAGTCGCCTGTACCGGTGGGACACCAAGGCATCCCCGTACGTGTACGTGGCGCCGTTCTTCCTGGTCTTCGCCGCCTTCGGACTGTTTCCGCTGCTCTACACGGGCTGGCTCTCGCTGCACCAGGTGAGCCTGTACAACGTCAACCAGTCCCAGTGGGTGGGCCTCGGGAACTACCTCGACCTGTTCACCGGCCCACCGAGCCACTTCTTTTGGAACGCCCTGGGCAACACCGTCACCCTGGGCGTGCTCTCCACCGTGCCGCAGCTGCTCATGGCCATGGGCCTGGCCCACCTGCTCAGTTACAAGATGCGCGGCAGCGCCTTCTTCCGGACCGCTCTGCTCGCCCCCTACGCCACCTCCGTGGCCGCCGCGACCCTGGTCTTCGCGCTGATCTTCAGCCCGGAGGGCGGGATGGCCAACTGGCTCCTCAGCCTGGTCGGCGCCGGTCCGGTGCACTGGGAGGCCGGCCACTGGACCTCGCAGATCGCCATCGCGGTCATCGTCACCTGGCGGTGGACCGGCTACAACGCCCTGATCTACCTCGCGGCGATGCAGGCCGTGCCCGGTGAACTCTACGAAGCGGCCGCACTGGACGGCGCGTCACGCTGGAAGCAGTTCCTGCACGTCACCATCCCCGCGCTCCGCCCGACCATCCTGTTCACGGTCGTTGTCTCCACCATCGGTGCAACCCAGCTCTTCGGCGAGCCCTACCTCTTCGGAGGCCAGAGCGGTCACCAGGGCGGCGCCGCCAACCAGTACGAAACGCTCGGCGTGTTCATGTACGACCAGGGCTTCCGCAACAGCATGCTCGGCCGGGCCTCCGCGATCGCCTGGATCATGTTCGCGCTGCTGCTGCTCGTCGGAGCGGCCAACGCCCTGATCGCCCGCCGCCTGCGCCGTTCACAGTGACGGGAGACAACCCATGACCACCACCCAACCCAGCCACGGCCAGGTCGCCGCGGTCACGCCCTCGCCGACAGAGCCGTCACCGGCAGACGCGCACCCCGGGCGTCGCCGACTGATACCTCGCCCGACCCGCGCGGGCCGCCAGCACCACGCCGGACCGCTGACCTACGTCGTTCTCGCGCTCGTCGCGCTGGCCTCGCTCTTCCCGCTGTACTGGACCCTGGTCGCCGCCTCCACGGACGCCCACCGCGTGGTGTCCACTCCGCCCCCGCTCGTGCCGGGCGGCAACCTGTTCAAGAACCTCGCCTACGTGTGGAGCAACGCCGGCGGTCGCGGCATGGGCGTCGCCCTGCTCAACTCGACCCTGGTCGCCGGGTCCGTGACCCTGGGCACAGTCGCCTTCTCGGTCCTCGCGGGGTTCGCCTTCGCCAAGCTCCACTTCCGTGGCCGGGGCGTGCTGATGGGCCTCGTCGTCGCCACCCTCGCGGTGCCGGCCCAGCTGAGCGTCGTCCCGCTCTTCATCCTGATGCGCAACCTCGGCCTGGGAAACCACCTCGGCGCCCTCATCCTGCCGACCCTGGTCACCGCCTTCGGCGTCTTCTTCATGCGGCAGTACCTGGTCCAGGCGCTTCCCACGGAACTGCTCGAAGCCGCCAGGATGGACGGCGCCAGCTCGCTGCGCACGGTCTGGCACGTGGTCGTCCCCATCGCGAGGCCGGCCATGGCGGTGCTCGGCATGCTCACCTTCGTGCAGTCCTGGAACGACTTCCTGTGGCCCATCATCGCCATGAACGGCTCGACCAACCCCACCGTCCAGGTCGCCCTGGCCGGACTGGGCACCGGCTGGTCCACCGACTGGTCCGTCATCATGGCCGGCGCCCTGATCGGCACCCTGCCCCTGCTCCTCGTCTTCGTCCTGTTCGGCAAGCACATCGTCGGCGGCATCACCCAAGGCGCCATCAAGGGCTGAGCCCGGCTGGCAAAAGGCCCGCTGTGTGCCCCCGACTCCCTCTCACTCCTCCAGGAGACCCTCTCGTGAACCCTCCCACCTCCACCGTGCAGCGCTCCCCCCGGCCTCGTACCGAAGCGCAGCGCGAGCGACTCGTGTTCCCGCCCGGCTTTGTGTGGGGCGCGGCGACAGCCGCGTACCAGATCGAGGGCGCAGCCGCCGAGGCCGGCCGGACACCCTCGATCTGGGACACCTACAGCCACACTCCCGGCAAGGTCGCCGGCGGGGACACCGGCGATGTCGCCGTCGACCACTACCACCGCTACCGCGACGACGTCGCGATCATGCGCGAACTAGGGCTCAAGGCCTACCGGTTCTCCGTCTCCTGGTCCCGGGTCCAGCCCACCGGCCGGGGCCCGGCCCTGCAGAGCGGACTGGACTTCTACCGGCGCCTGGTCGACGAACTGGAGCAGGCCGGGATCGACCCCGTGGTCACCCTCTACCACTGGGACCTGCCGCAGGAATTGGAGGACGCGGGCGGTTGGCCGCATCGTGACACCGCCGAGCGCTTCGGGGAGTACGCCTCCCTCGTGGCGGAGGCACTCGGCGACCGGGTGTCGGTGTGGACCACGCTCAACGAGCCGTGGTGCTCGGCCTTCCTGGGATACGGATCGGGCGTCCATGCCCCGGGGCGCACCGACCCGGGTGACGCGCTACGCGCCGCACACCACCTGAACCTCGGCCACGGCCGCGCCCTGGCCGCCCTGCGTGCCCAGCTCCCCGCCGGAGCCCGAACGGCGATCAGCCTGAACCTGCACCAGGTCCGTGCCCTCACCACGAGTGAGCCCGATCTCGACGCGGCGCGCCGCATCGACGCCGTCGGCAACCGGATCTTCACCGGTCCCATCCTGCGCGGCGGCTACCCGCAGGACCTGCGCGCGGACACCGCGCACCTGGTCGACTGGGACACGCTGGTCCGTCCCGGCGACGAGGAAGCCATCGGCGCCCGGATCGACCTGCTCGGCATCAACTACTACTCACCGACCCTGGTCTCCGCCCCCGCAGAGGGCACCGGGCTCACACCGCGCGAGGCCGCCCGCAACGACGCCCACGGCGCCAGCGACCACTCGCCGTGGCCCGGCTCCGAGACCGTTGTGTTCCACCAGTCTCCTGGCGAACTCACCGCGATGAACTGGTCGGTCGACCCGGACAGCCTCTACGACCTGCTCACCGACGTCGCCCGCACCCGCCCCGGGCTGCCCCTGGTGATCACCGAGAACGGCGCGGCCTACCACGACGAACTCACCGCCGACGGCCAGGTCCACGACCCGCAGCGAATCGCCTACGTCCAGGCACACCTCGCCGCCGTGCACCGCGCGATCGCCGACGGAGTCGACGTGCGCGGGTACTTCCTGTGGTCGCTGCTGGACAACTTCGAATGGGCCTACGGCTACTCCAAGCGCTTCGGAGCGGTCTACGTCGACTACCCGACCCAGCGCCGCATTCCGAAGGACAGCGCGCACTGGTACGCCAGGACCATCCGCGACAACGCCATCTCCCCGGTCCCCGGGCCCTCCGGAGAGGACGCCGGCACGCGCGCTCGGTCCTGATCGGGTCTCGCAGGGCGCGCCGGAACTGCTCAGGCCCACCGGGACCGGCCCTGGCCGGAGCCCTGTACGTCCGGCCGGGGCCATGAGCGGGACGACAACCCTTTCGAGGGGCGGACGGGCCGCTTGCAGCGACCGGGGGGGCGGAGTTCTGAGCGGTGTGCCGTCGGTGCGGCGGTTGGGGATCGGCTGATCAGCGGAGTGCCGTGCGGGCCAGGGAGCACAGTCCGTCCTGATCGTCCATCGCGTCCGGCGGGACGCTGTAGTAGGTGTGCACCACCACCTCGCGGCCCGCGGCGTGGTAGGTGAACGGCGTGGACCCGGCCCTCTCGTAGAAGGAGCGGGCCGCGCTGTCGACGCGGAGGTAGAGGGTGTCCATCACCATTGCGAACTGCCTGCCGTGGCTGCGCAGTGCCCAGCCGCCGAAGTAGCGGTGGATGGTGACCTCGCCGAGCGGCGCCAGTTGATCGGCGACATGCTCGGCGAGGCTGCGAGATCCGCTCACGCGAAGAAGAACCCGGTGATGTCGGCGAGTCGGCCGTCGCGGTGGAGCGCGGTGCTCACGCCTGCCATGGCGGGTTCGTCCTGCTCGCCGAGCTGGGTCCACCGTGCGAGCGAGCGGTCGTGGTGGTCGAGTACCTCGTCTATGCGGAACCGGTGACCGGGGAAGGCTCCTGCGAATCCGGTCATGTAGGCGGCCAGCTCGGTCAGCCCGCCGACCTCCGTGCCTGGGTCCCGGTAGGCGACGTCTTCGACCGCCACCGCGCGAAGGGCGGCGAGCCGCTCGTCGGGGTCGGCCGACCAGCACGCGGCATAGTTCGTCCAGAGCTGCTGTGAGTCACTCATCGCTGTCCGTCTTTCTCGGGGCCGATCGACGCCATCGCGCCATCGGTGATGGTGTGCAGTTTCGTGAGGGGCGTGCCGGCCCTTACCAGCACCAGCAGACCCTGATAGAGCGCCAACAGCCGGGCTGCCGACGCCTCGACGTCCAGATCCGCCGACAGCAGGCCCAGGGCGCGGGCCCGCGTCAGCGCGTCTGCGAAGCCGGACTCGATCGCGTCCAGCCCTCGGCGTACTCCGGCGGCGGCCTGCGGAACGGTGAAGGACTCCACGGCGGTGTTGGTGAGCAGACAGCCCGGATCGGGATCGAGGCCGGTCTCGAACGCTGAGGTGAAGAACGACCGGATGCCCGCCACGGGGTCCATCGGCTCAAGGAGATGGGCCCGGACCCGGCCCTGTACCACCTGGTCGTTGTAAGCGTCCAGGGCGGCGCGGAACAGGCCGTCCTTGCTTTCGAAGACCCGGTACAGGCTGCCCGGGTGCAGCCCGGTCGCTTCCTCGATGTCCCGCAGCGAGGCGCCGAGGTAACCCCGGTGGCGGAAGAGTCGCATAGCCGAGGCCAGGACCTCTGCCCGGTCCCAGAGCTGTCTGCGGCCCACCCGTACCTCCATAGTTGAACGATCGCTCACAAAGATAGCACGCCAGCCCCCAACTGTGTGATCTCTAACGGCCTGACCCGCGATTGCTCGCGGGGTGCTGTGCCCTCAGAACCGCAGGCTAGGCTCTTGGCGAACCATCGCTACCGAGCAGGGGGTCCGCGGGATGGGCGGGGCAGTATCGGCAGTCAGCAGCAACGGCGAGTATTCGTTCACCAAGCCCAACCGGGCCAGCATCACGTTGCTCGCCGGGCTCGGTGTGGAGGGGGACGTACACGCCGGCGTCACGGTCAAGCACCGCTCGCGTGTCGCGCAGGACCCCACCCAGCCGAACCTGCGCCAGGTCCACCTCATCCACGAGGAACTCTTCACCGAAGTCGGCGGAGAGGGATTCAACGTGACGCCCGGCGATCTCGGCGAGAACATCACCACCAGCGGCATCGACCTGCTCGCCCTGCCCGTTGGGACACTGCTGCGTGTCGGCGGCGAGGCGATCGTGGAGGTCACCGGCCTGCGCAATCCCTGCCTGCAGATCGACAACTTCCAGGACGGGCTGCTGAAGAAGGTCGTCGGCCGTGACGAGGCCGGGGCCATCGTGCGCAAGGCCGGAATCATGAGCGTCGTCCAAGTGGGCGGCGTGGTGCGTCCCGGCGACACGATCACAGTAGAACTCCCGGACGAGCCGCATCGGCCCCTCGACCGGGTCTGACCTCTGCCCGGCAGGCCGTGACGTGTCGAGGGCCGCGCGGGTTCTTGCGGTGTGAACATCAAGCTGGCCCGCGCGGCCATGGCCCACCCGGCCTTCTGCGGCATCTCGCGCCAATATCTGGGCGAGTTGATCGAGGAGCTCGCGCCGTGCTGGGAAGCACGCTGCGAGTCCGGACGCCACGAGCGGCGTGCCGGCGCCCGGCAACGCGAGATCGGAGCCGGCCCGAATTACGAACTGGTCTTCATCGACCGCGTGTTGGTGACACTGGTCCATCTGCGGACCGGGCTGACGCATGCGGCGCTGGGCGTGATCTACGAGGTGGGCTCCTCCACCGTCGGCCGGGCGATCAGCGAGGTCCGACCGCTGCTGGCCGCACGCGGGTTCGCCGTGCCGGACCGGCCGGGCATCCGGCTGCGCACGTTGGAGGACGTGTTCGCCTACGCCGATGCCGAGGGCGTGAGCTTGCGCATCGACGGCATGGAGACCCAGGTTCGCCGTCCGAAGGCGGGCCGCCCCGGCAGGCGGGCGTTCATCTCCGGAAAGCGCAGGCAGAACACCATCAAAACGACCACGATCAGCGACCAGCAGGGCCGGACCCTGTGGTCCGGCGCCGAGCGGCCCGGCCGGATGCACGACCAAACCGCCGTGCGCACCGAAGGCATCGCGGAGCAATTCCGCCAGTATCCGCAGGTCAAAGCAGAGGTCGATGACGGCTACCGGGGTCTGGCCAACGAGTTTCCCGGCCAGGTCTCGGCCCCGCCCAGGAGGCCGAAGGACATCGACAACGCGCCGCTGACCGAGCGGTACGGCTGGCGCGAAATGCGTCGCCGCCAGTCCTCCCGCCGGATCTGCGTCGAGCACGCCAACGCCGAGCACCGACAGTGCTGTGAGGCGGACATCGTCGCTGAGGGTGCGGAACTGGCGATGGGTCAGCAGGCGCAGGGCCGCTTCGGAAAGGCGCGGGGCTCGGGTGCGCGCACCGGCGCCGCGGCTTGTGGCCCTTCCACTCTCCCTTGGTTCCGCTCGTCGTCCTGGGCAGGGGCGTTGCGGGGGCGGAGACAATCTTCCCTTCAAACAGCTCAAAAACTGTGCTGGCTGGAGTAGACATCGGGGGCCGCTGTGGTTAGTGTTTCTCTCGTAGACGCGGTCAAGCGGTACCCGCCAGACACGAACTGGCGGCAGTAGTAGAGAAGTGCGCAGGTCGGCACGGTTGCGGAGTCCTGAAGCCAGGGTTGGTGCAGTAGGGCGACGGGGTCGGCAGCCGGACCGGGTGGCCCGCAGTGTCAGGGGCTGCCACCAGCGCTTACCGCAGCCCGTACAGGTGCGGCAAGTGAAGTTGTGTTGGGCAGGGCCAGCAGGTGAAGTACGCGGTATCTCAGCAAAGGCGCCGGACTGCGGGCGCGCGTGCTGGGAGTTCGGCAGTGGGGTTCCAAGCCAAGCAGGTGAGCAGGTCGGGCGACGGGGCTGGCTGTCGGACCAGGTGGCCGATGCGGGCCGCCGGAGCAGTACCAGTAGGTGGCAGTTCTGAAGTACCCGCAGTTCGCAGTTCAGCAGTTACCGAGAAGTACCCGCAGTTCGCAGTTCAGCAGTTACCGAGAAGTACCCGCAGTTCGCAGTTCCGGTCAGTACTAGAGGATGAACGGAGGGACAGAGCGCCATCAGGATCGCCCGGCCCGTGAGGCATTCACCCGGGCGGACACCGCAGACCCCCAAGTACGAAGGACGGTGGTTTCCGGTCACGCATACGCGATCCCCGCACAGCCCCCATCCCCCAGGGGCAGTGCGGACATAGGGAACCCGGCCAAGGCCGGTAGATGGTGTCAAACCCTTCGGGGCCCCGGAGCCGCAACGGCGCCGGGGCCCCTCGCCGCGTCCCCCAACCACAAGAAGAGGTGCAGTGACCACGGCCACCAACCGACCCCACACCCCCGACAGCCTCGACGACGACGACTACCCCGCCTACACCATGGGCCGCGCCGCCGAGATGACCGGCACGACCGCCGGTTTCCTGCGCTCACTGGGCGAACACGGCCTCATCACCCCGCTGCGCTCCGAGGGCGGCCACCGCCGGTACTCGCGCTACCAGCTGCGCATCGCGATGCGCGCCCGCGACCTGGTCGACCAGGGCACCGCCATCGATGCCGCCTGCCGCATCGTCATCCTCGAAGACCAACTCGAAGAAGCCCTGCGCATCAACGAAGAACTGCGCCACCGCGCTGCCGACCCCCACCGCAAGACCGGCACCTGAACCGCGGACCGCGGACCGCAGGCGGCAGGCGGCAGGCGCCCCCGGTGATGTTCCGCCGGCCGCCGGCGGCGTCGCGGCCTGACCAACGGGCACACACGCAGACGCGGCTCCGGCGATGTCATCGCCGGAGCCGGCATGGTTGTGCAAATCAGGTCCACAGCCAACGGCACGCGTTGTACCGAGATCGGAGTCGGGTGTCTCAGGCGGCTTGGGTGAGTTCGGCGCGGCCGAACAGGAGTGCGTAGCCGGAGGGGAGCTGGGCGAGGATCCGGTCGATCAGGCCGGGGCCGGTCAGGTGGGTGATGGTGGCGAGGACGGCGCCGGTGTCCCAGCGTGCGGTGCCGGGGGTGGAGCCCGTGCGGGTGGCGAGGTCCTTGACGAAGCCCAGGCCGGTGAGCGGTTCGGTCTCGGGTTGCTGGGCGGTGAGGGTGAGGGCGGCTTCGACGGGCAGGCGCGCGGCGAGCTCCGCGCGTTCGTCGCCGGTGAGCTGACGGCCGAGGGCCCCCAGCACGGCGCGCATGACCTCTTCGGCTTTCTCCCGGGTGGGGTAGAGGCCTTCGTAGCGGATCCGTTCCAGCATCTGCTCGAAGGTCATGCCCGGCGTGGTCGGAGCCGGTTCAGGCTGGGGGGACATCGGTGGACGATTGCCTTTCTCGTGCGAGGGATGTTCTCGTTGGCTGGCGCCCTTCCCGAGGCGAACCCCGCTCGCGCCTACTTGCTGCGCGGGGGGTTTGTCCTCAGGTCAGGTGGGTTGGGGGTGGCCGAAGAGAAGGTCGTAGCCGACGGGGAGTTGGAGCAGGATGCGGCGGGTGAGGTCCGTGCCCGCGGCGTCGGCGACCACGCTCAGTACGGCGCTGACGTCCCAGGTCGCCGTCTGTTCGGTGGCGCCTTCGATCCAGGCCGCTGTGGCTCGCACGAACCGGTCCGCGGGCAGCGGTTCGGCGGCCTTCAGCGGGTTGAGCAGGATCACAGCGAAGGTCTCCGGGAGCCGGGCGGCAAGCTCGGCCCGGACCTCACCGACCAGATGTGCCCCCAGCAGCGCCAGGACAGTGCGCGCTGCCCGTTCGGCTTCCAGCTGGGTGCCGTACTCGCCGCGGTCCTGAACCTCTTTCAGGAACGCATCCCATCGCATGGCCACCATGGCCCCCTTCGTCTTGGTACCGGTAGGAGGGGCGGAGGACGGGATGAGGGAGAGAGATCGGTTCCCGTCCTCCGCCGCCTGCGCGGGTGTGAACCCGGTTCAACCGCTGATCTGCTTGTGCGCGGACTCCCCGCCGATGGAGATTTTGCGGGGCTTGGCGCGCTCGGCGATCGGGATCCTCAGGGTCAGGACTCCGGCGTCGTAGTGGGCGTCGATGCGCTCGGTGTCCAGGGTGTCGGCCAGCACCAGCTGGCGCGAGAAGACGCCCAGGGGCCGCTCGGAGAGCTCCATCTGCACGTCGTCGGCCTTCGTGACCGGCCGACGCTCGGCTTTGACGGTCAGCATGTTCCGCTCGACGTCGATGTCGATCGCGTCCTTGGTGACACCGGGCAGGTCGAAGGCGATCACGTACTCCTCGCCCTCGCGGTAGGCGTCCATCGCCATCGCCGAGGGCCGGGACCAGGTACCGCTGGTCCCCGTCAGCTGCTGGGCGAGCCGGTCGAGTTCGCGGAACGGGTCGGTGCGCATCAACATCGCGAAACACCTCCAAAGGTTCAGGCAGGAACTGCCAATGCGCTTCACCTGACACCGTTGTAACATGTCATCCAAACGATGACAAGCACAATGTCGTCAACTGGACGACGCCGATGGAGGGCGCCCCATGACCGCAGCCGAGCAGCCCGGCGACCCCAGATCCTTCCTCGCCGCCGCGGCAGCGCTGAGCGCGATCAACGAGGCCGTACACACCGCGCAGGCGCCACCCACGAGCCAGCAACCCGAACCCAGGCAGACCAGCTCGCAGCAGGCCCTGGCCGCTCTGCTCCTGCTGCGCGAGCTGCGCGACCAACTCGCCGGATGGGAACCCGGACTGATCGAAGCAGCCCGCGAGGCGGGCGCCAGCTGGGCCGACCTCGCCCACCCCCTGGGCGTCGCCAGCCGCCAGGCCGCCGAACGCCGCTACCTGCGCATACGCCCCGGAACCCCAGGCACCACCGGCGAACAACGCGTACAAGCCACCCGTGAGCGCCGCGCCGCCGACCGCACCATCGCCGCCTGGGCCCGGGCCAACGCCGCCGACCTGCGCCAGCTCGCCGGCCAGATCACCGCCCTGACCGACCTGTCCGCGCATGCCGACACCCCACTGACCAAACTCGCCGCCGCCCTGGCCGACAACGACGCCGCCAACCTCATCGACCCACTCGCCGACACCCACCAGCACCTGCAGGCCACCCACCCCCACCTCGCAGCCCGCATCGACACCATCACCCGCCATACCGACCAACTCCGCCACAACAACAGCCACCACTGACCACCGGATCAGGGGCTCTCTCCAGAAGGCTCGGGCTCGTCAACGACGCGTAGTCCAACCGCCGTCGCGGCCGCGTCCGCTCCGCCCCTCGCGCGGGTGGCGCCGGGGGGCCACCTGGCACTCGTTGCCCAATTAGGCAACATTGCGTTGTTTAATTGATTCGTTGTGGCAGGATCGGTTTATGGCACTCGACTCGCACCAGCAGGCCCGCGGCCGACTCGAAGGCGTCGCCGGGCGCCCTGATGTCAACGACCCGAAGGCCCACTGGGCACCTGCCCGACAGTTGGAACTGGACGCTGCGCTGCTCGGCAAGGTGCTGCTCGCCTCCGCTAACCACCAGCAGTCCGAGGGGCGGATCCCGGACGTCACCACCGACGACCTCGCTGCCGCGCTCGAACTCTTCGAGCAGATCCGCAACCAGGTCGACCAGTTGGAGACGCAGGTCGTCATCGAGGCCCGGCGCCGGGGCATGGACTGGAGGCAGATCGCCCCCCACCAGGGTTTGGGCTCCTCCCAGGCCGCGTCCCAGCGCTACCAGCGGCTGATGACGCGGCTCGAAGAGATCCGCCAGGGCGTCAGGTAGCAAACCCCACGCCATGCAGGAAGGAGGTGGCGGCGACTTCTGGTACCTGCGCGAGAACAACCCCAACAACATCCCCGACCTGGTCCTGGAACCCTCCTGGTCACCCACCGCCTCCCAGGCGCCTACGGCGTCGGCCCCGGCGACATCCAGGTCCTGTGCCCCACCCGCAAGCACCCCGCCGGCACCCACGAACTGGGCCTGCGCCTGCAGGACGCCCTCAACCCCGCCCTCGAGACAGACGCCCAGCACTGGTGCGACGGCCGCCCCTTCCGCCTGGGCGACCGCGTCATGCCCACCCGCAACGACCCCAAGAAAGGCACCAACGGCGTCTTCAACGGCACCACCGCCACCGTCATCACCTGGACACCGAACAACGCGAACTCGAGATCGCCCTGGACGACGGTGACACTGCCACCTACACCTTCGACGAGCTCGACGACGTCCTGCACGCCTACGCCATCACCGTCCACCGCGCCCAAGGCAGCGAATACCCCATCGTCGTCATCCCCCTGACCACCACCGGCGCCTTCATACTGCGCCGCAACCTCCTCTACACCGCCGTCACCCGCGGCAAACACAAAGTCATCCTCGTCGGCGAAGAGGAAGCCCTACGCCGCGCCCTTGCCACCGCCGAACCCCACCGCAACACCACTCTGACCCTGCGCCTGCACGCTGCCTTGGGCAACGACACGAGCCTTCCTGCGCCGTTGCGGCCAGCCGATGGCCAGATCGCCTTGTGCTAGATCGCTACGGCGTTGACGAAGATGGAGGGGGATGTCGACGCCGTGGCCGGCGCCGACGGCAGGACCGCTCCAGGTGAAGCCGTAGAGGCCGCCCGCGCGCATGGGCCTGTACGGCCCAGGTGGTCGGCATCTGGATGAGCGCGTCGGACATGCGGACCCAGACCGCCCGGGAGGGTTCCTGACCAGTTCAGTCGATGGGCTTCCAGCCGCGGATCTCGATGTGGGTGATGACGGCGTCGGGGTGGATGCGTCCGGTCTCGATGAGCCAGCCGCGGACGGCGGCGGTGACGTCGCCGTCGGCCTGGTCGACGCGGTGCATCCATTCGACGGCGTCGAAGCCGAATTCGCCGGTGCCCGGTCCCAGGCTGTTGCCGTATGCGCGTTCCTCGGTGCCGTCGCGGCGTTGGACGACGTTGCGACGGATCCCGGCGCTGTCGGCCAGGCGTCCGGAGTTGTGGGTGAATGCGCCCTTCTTCGCCCGGACCGTGAACGCGAGCTTCCCTGCGACGGCCGCGGTCTTCTCCACGACCGGGCGTAGGCGGGCGCCGCCGGAGGCGATGTGCTGTTGGGCGGCGCGGGCCATAAAGGAGTTGCCGGGGGTGGCGACGACGTCCTTGGCCCGCACGCGGGCCTTGCGGCCGGTATTGGTGGTGCGGCGGGATACTTGCGGGGCGGCCACCGCCTTCAGTTCGGCGACGTTGTTGGCCGCGCCCACGGTCATGGCCTGCACTGCGGTGCGCAGCGCGGTGACGAACGAGGCGCCCTTGCCCTTGGTGAAGAACTGGCTGACGAGGGAGGGGTCGCGGCCGATGATCTGGCCGACGTCCTTCTTGGTGTAGCCCGCGTTCAGAAGCTGCTGGGTGAGCTGGGCGGCCTCGTTCGGCTGCTGCGGCGACTGGCCCTGACCTCCGGGGCGGCGTCGGCGCGGGGTCACCGGCCCGCCTGCGTCCCGGCCTCAGCCTGCGCCTGCGCGAACTGAAGGCGTCCGGCAGCCTGGAGGGCGAAGAACTCCTCCTCCGTCGTCGGTGCCGCCACCGGACCGGACAGGTGACCCTTCTTCAGGTAGTCGCCGGGCTGCCCGTGGTAGGGCCAGGTGGCATCCGCGGTGGTGTAGATCGCGTCGGTGCGGAACGCGACCACCGCCCCGGGCGGCAGGTGCAGTGCGCCCACCGAGACGTCGTCCTCACGCATCCGACTGGACAGCAGGGCGGCGCGGGCGGCAGACCAGACGCCGGCAGACCACTCGGGGTGGGCGTACGGGTCGCGGGCGAAGCCGGTGTTGCGCTGCCAGGTGATGCGCTCAGTGTCCATGCCGATGATCTGCGCCCCGGCCGGGACCTGGGACTCCTGCCCGATCGGCGTGGACCCGGTGGTGATCCTCGGGCGCTGGGCGAAGCCGCCGATGCCGTACAACAGGATGCTCCGCACGGCGCGGGAGGCCAGGCGGGCGGCGAATCGCTGGCGCTCATCCACGTGGATCTGGCTCATTGCCTGCAGGGCACCCCAGGAGTCCTTGAGGCGGGTGCCCCACTCGCGCAGCGGGGTGCCGGACTCCCACAGCAGCCCGTCCAGGATCTCGATGCGCCACGGGGCGATCGGGTTGCGCAGGGCGAGGTTGACCTCCGCGCCCCCGGCCCAGGTCGTGAACGACTGCCCCGGGGTGTGGGGGTAGTGCCAGGCCCGCTCGCCGGGGGCAGGGGCCGGGAGGATTCCGACATGGTTCCAGCCCTCGGGCACGGTGACGCGGATGTGCCAGTGCGACGGGGCGAACAACGCGTTCGTCTGCTCCTTGGTCGACCAGGCGGCGAAGGATGCGGCGGTGACGCGCTGCGGGGCGCCGACCCCCGAGGCCCAGACGTGCTTGGCGTAGGCGAAGGTCCGGTCGAACTCCACCAGCTGCGGCAGCTGCGCGGGCACCTGCGGGGGCTGGAACAGCTCGGTGCGGCCTTGCCCGG
This sequence comes from Streptacidiphilus sp. MAP12-16, assembly GCF_041262165.1. Classification (NCBI taxonomy): domain Bacteria; kingdom Bacillati; phylum Actinomycetota; class Actinomycetes; order Kitasatosporales; family Streptomycetaceae; genus Streptacidiphilus; species Streptacidiphilus sp. MAP12-16. The sequence continues at coordinate 21,654 of NZ_JBGCBY010000018.1, read as the reverse complement.
CGGTGGCGTGCAGTAGGCCGCGGATCTCCTCGGACATCACCGGGAACCCGTCGGCCCACTTGGAGCCCGCCTTGGAGGGGATGGTGCGCGACCACAGGTCGCGTCCGGTCTGGGAGGGTGAGCCCATCAGGACCACGTCGGGCCACAGGTGGTGCAGCTGTTTCCACAGCAGGACGAAGGCGTCGCGCACGATGGCGGGGTCGGCGCCGTCGGGGTCGAACCATTCGGCGACGTTGCGGATCTCGGTGTGCTGGTCGCCGCGCTGCCAGCGGCCGACGGGGTTGCGCGGGTGGACCAGGTGTCCGGCCAGGCGGTCCTTGCCGCGGGAGGCTTCGACCTGCCAGCCGGGTACGTCGGCGTTGAGCCAGGCGGCGACCGCGTCGCGTAGGAAGGGGTAGCGGGCGGCGTCGCGATGCCAGGGGTCGCCGGCGGTGATGTAGATCCGCTCCACACTCTCGGGCACCGTGGCGTACACGGCAGCCAGGATCTCGGCCGCCGACCCACCCCCGAGGTCGACGCGCACGACCTGGTCGCGGTGCACCAGCACCCCACTTGCCGCGTCCAGGAACGCCATCGCGCGCGGCTGCTGGGTGAAGTTCGGGCGCTTGGAGGTCAGGTTCGCCGTCACCGCTGCCCACCGGTCTCCGGCCTCTCCGGCCGGGATCGAGGGCAGCTCCCGCTCCACCGAGACCTGCACCTGCGCCCGTACCGTCGCACCGGCCCAGGCACTTGCAGATGCGGCCGCAGGCTCCGACTCCTGCGGAACGACCTCCGCCACCGCGGCGGGCTCGGCGACCGTGGCAGCCTGCTCGACGTCGGGCACCTCGGCGGACTCGAGAACGGCTTCGGCCGTCGCCGGGATCGGCTGCTCGCGCAGGTCCGGGGCCAGCGCACCCACCGGCGCCGCGATCGCCTGCGCGGCCTGCGCGGGCGCGGAACCACCTGCTACGCCTTCCTGGGCCGGTGGGGGCGTGTCAGGTCCGGAGGTCGGTGCCGGGCCTCGCAGGGCGGGCACCAGGGCGACGACCTCACCCACCGTCAGGCCGGCGGCCGGGGCGATCCGGTCGGGGTTGGCCTTGGCATGGCTGCCCAGCTCGCGCACAGCGCGGTCGCGGTCTCCCTCCAGGGCATCGAGCTCCTTGCGGAGGACTTTGATCTCGTCCCGCAGGGTGCGCAGGTCAGCCAACCCGGCGCTGTAAGCCTTGCTGTCCATCACAGATCCCTCGTCCTCGGCCCGGCGGGTGGGTTGGCTAGTGCTTCTTCAAGTGGTTCTTCACGCTCAGCGGCGCGCCCTTGTACCCGCAGCCCAGCGGGCACTCCTGCCACCCACCGCTGCGCACCGCCTCGGCGGACACCGAGCGGGCGGGGCCGTAGCCGTGCTTGTGCAGGAGCTGGGGGACCGAGCTGCTGTACTCGACGGCCAGCAGGGCGGCTTCGGCGACCTTGTCGTGGCCACGTGCGAAGAAGGATCCGATACCGGCCTCCGCGCCGCAGCCGCACCAACAGGTGCCGGTCGGGATCAGGCGAGGGTGCTCTGATTCACTCATGCAACCAAGGTAGCAATCTTTGAAGTAAAATCAAAATCGTCAATCAAGATTTACGTTCTTGGTTAGTCATCCCGGATGGATCCGAGGTCTGCGTGAGCAGGTCCGAGGCGGTGCGTCATGGCGGGGCTCGATGCCCCGGGGCGCGGTAGCACGCTGCGTCCTTGTCGTGCCTGCGGCGGTGCCTGTATCCCTGGGGGAGATGCCGGTTTGACGGTGTGTCGGCAGGGGGTGCGGTGGCCGGGTTACGGCGTGTTGAGGTGGTCGGGGTGGGGGCGTTGAACGTCGACTACATCGCGTCGGCGTCCCGGCTCTCGAGGCGTATGGCCGACCAGCTTCAGGAGCCGGTGGCCCGGTTCGAGTGGAACACTGAGGGCCCGGTCGATCAGGTCACTGTCGCCAAGGCGATCGAGCGGCTGGGCACCTCTTCGTTGGACGCCTCGCTCGGGGGCGGCGTGGCTGACGGTCTTCACCCTGGCGCAGCTGCGCCTGGACATTTCCTTGGGCTATGTCGGGGTGGCTGGGCGGATCGAGACCCCGGGCCTGTCGTTCCTGGGGGTACCGTACTAACTCCAGTGGCGCCGTGCGCACGCAACACACCAGTCACACAGGCCCGTCCCGCCGAAGTATCGGGTCCCGGTCGTCTGTAGGCACGAGGCCAATCCGACCGATTTGCCCGACAAGGCGCCGGAACGGCGTCCCACGCATCTCTACTCACCGCTGGTCAGGACCCGGATATACCCAGAGACATCCGGGACAGGACCCGTCTTCACGTAGACCCAGCGCTCGGTCGCCGGTGGCGGGATATCCATTCGCTTCGGGTCGTCTAGTGCCAGTGGATGGTGAGGTGCTGGGTGAGGGTGGTGATGCCCCAGAAGATCAGGCTGCCAAGGAGGGCGGCGAGTACGGCGCCGTACATCGTGGAGGGGTCCCGCCAGCGCTGGTCGGGGTCTTTTTTGGGAGATGCCACGGTGCTGGTCCTCCATCGTGTCGTCAGCGGCCGCCAGTAGAAGGCGCGTTCGGGTCTCAGGCGAGTTCGCAGCGGCGTGCCGCGGGCATTCGTGGGCCTGTCACAGTGGTCTATAGGGAGATGCAGGGGACTGTTGTGACGGGGTTCCGGAAGGTTTTCAAAAAATCTTGAAAAAGACCGTCACGGCCGTACAACCGTCCGCCATACAACGATGTGCTGGCCCAGCCCTGCGGTGGCGCCCGCATCGACGAGGCGCCTGGAGACGTGATGGGGTGGTCGTACACGCGCAGCGTGCGACCCGCTGCCCCGCCCGAGGGCGAGGTGACTGTTCGTCGCCCCCCGGGCCCCGGTGGTCCGGGTGCGTGGGGGAGTGCGATCGAGGACAGTGGCCGACACGGTGCGGATGTAGAGCTCTTCCGGGAACTGCATGCGGCCGGGTTCGCCGGGGTCCGCTACGAGGTCTTCCGGGGAGAGCTGGCCGCGTACGGCCGCCCGCTGCTGCGTAAGTGGATCTTCACCGGTGAGATCTATCGGCACAGTGCCGAGCGGGGGCATCCGGTCACACTCACCGAGGACCTGCGTGCCCTGCTCCGCGAGGACGGCGATGCCCGTGAGCAGCTGGCTCATGACGCGGTGGTGGCGGGCCTGGCGCTGTTTCACCGTCGTGCTCTGCACGAAGGATTATGGAATCCAGCTTTGGGTGCGTCACTGAGGAGCTTCTTCGTCGGCGCGGTCGTCCTTGCCTTCAAGGACACGTTCAAGCGCTGGGCGCGAGACTACGCGCACCTCGCCCGCGAGAGGCTGACCGATGAAGGCGACGACATCGACCGCTGGCTCTCCCTGATCGCGACCTCCACCACTCTGGAGGCTGAGGTGGTGGGCCGCGACACCATCACCTCCTACCTGGCCACCCTCGACGAGACCAACCGCAGCATCGTCGAGCTGCGGCTGAACGGAGTGCCACCCGGCGAGATCGCCGCGCAGTTGGCGATTCCGGCCGCACGCGTACGCACCCGCCTGTACCGGCTCCGCAGCACTTTGCGCAACGACCTCCAGGAGGGCGGCCTACTATGAGCAGCGCCCACCACCTCGACGAGGGACTCCTCGACCGGGCCGACGCCGCCTCGCGCGACGCCGCCCACGATCCGGCCCACGCGCATGAGGCACAGCGCATGTCCACTGGTATCCGTCAGATCAGGTCCGCTGGCGGGGTACTGGACCGGCTCCCCGACGGGAGCGCAGGCCAAGAGGCAGGCCGGTTCCTCAGCACGGTGCAAGCCTCGTCGCTCGGAACCAGCGAAGTGCGGGCCTCACAGAACCTGGACGGCATCACCGTCTACTCCCTCACGGAGATCTACCAGGCGCACTACCGGCCGCTGCTCGGCCTGGCCGCCCTGCTCCTGGACGACCTCGCCTCCTGCGAGGACGTCGTCCAGGAGGCATTCATCCGCGTGCATGTGGCCCGCCGCCGGGTGCACGACCCGGAGAAGACCCTCGCCTTCCTGAGGCAGACCGTCGTCAACCTGTCGCGTTCCACCCTGCGCCGCCGGCTCATGGGACTGCGGCTGCTGCCCAGCTTCACAGCGGACATGGCCAGCGCTGAAGAAGGCGCGTACGAGGCACTGGAACGCGATCAGTTGCGGACGGCACTACGCGGGCTGCAACGCCGTCAGCGGGAGATCCTGGTGCTGCGCTACATGGCGGACATGACCGAAGCGCAGGTAGCTGACGCACTCGGCATTTCGATCGGGTCCGTCAAGGCGTACGGATCACGTGGACTCGAGGCGCTGCGCATTGCGATGGAGCAGGGGTCGTCCGGTTGAGGGGCCCCGCGACAAGCCCAGGCGAGAGCGCGCACGCGATGTTGCGATCCTCGGCCGCCCCAGGGGACGACCGCCACCTCCAGCGCGGTCGTCTTCTGGCCCGTGGTGTAGGTGTTGCGATTCTCGGCCGTCCCGGAGGACGACCGCCACCCGGCTTCACCTCGGCAACGTTCGCGGTGACCGTGGTGTTGCGATCCTCGGCCGTCCCGGAGGACGACCGCCACCCCGTGGCGTTCGCCGAATCGGACGACATCGCTACGTTGCGATCCTCGGCCGTCCCGGAGGACGACCGCCACTGGCCCGCCTATAACCCATGTGGCCGCCAAAGCGCGGTTGCGATCCTCGGCCGTCCCGGAGGACGACCGCCACCCCGTGGCGTTGGGCCGGGCGATGCACATGGCGCTGTTGCGATCCTCGGCCGTCCCGGAGGACGACCGCCACACCGGCATCCTGGGCACCGCCATAGGCACCAAGAAGTTGCGATCCTCGGCTGTCCCGGAGGACGACCGCCACGGCGACGGCACTGTCCTGGCTGCCGCCGCTCTTGACCGTTGCGATCTTCGGCCGTCCCAGAGGACGACCGCCACCCGGGGTCGGTCACGGTCACGGTGACCATCGCGGTGTTGCGATCCTCGGCCGTCCCGGAGGGCGACCGCCACAAGCCCTGGGGCTCGCCGGTGCCGGTGCCAGTGAGGTTGCGATCCTCGGCCGTCCCAGGGGACGACCGCCACGTTGGCGCTCGTCGGCATGGGCTTGACCCACTTGTGGTTGCGATCCTCGGCCGTCCCGGAGGACGACCGCCACTGGCGGCAGTGTCGGCAGGTCCCCAGGCCGTGCTGGCTGTTGCGATCCTCGGCTGTCCCGGAGGACGACCGCCACCCTGCAGGGCTATGCGGACTCGACGGGCATGGACCCGTTTGCGAATCTCGGCTGTCCCGGAGGACGACCGCCACTCGCCTTCACCTCGTTGGTCTCGGTGTTGACAACCTCGTTGCGATCCTCGGCCGTCCCGGAGGACGACCGCCACTCCTGGATCCGGGGCGGCACCTGCGCGTCGTCGGTTCGTTGCGATCCTCGGCCGTCCCGGGGGACGACCGCCACGCTGTTCGTCTGCGCCGACCTGCTCACCTGCGTGTCGTTGCGATCCTCGGCCGTCCCGGAGGACGACCGCCACACCTGGGCGAAGCCGGTGACAGCGCCCACGGCCTGGTTGCGATCCTCGGCCGTCCCGGAGGACGACCGCCACGGCGTGGTTCATCATCTTGCGGTCCGCGAGTAGCTGGTTGCGATCCTCGGCCGTCCCGGAGGACGACCGTCACAGACCATGACTCCGGACCCTACCGATTCCGTCCCGGTTGCGATCCTCGGCCGTCCCGGAGGACGACAGCCACCAGCCGTAGCAGTCTCAGCGCGGGAGCGTGCCGAGGTTGCGATCCTCGGCCGTCCCGGAGGACGACCGCCACCGCCCACCCCTGCGGCCCCCAGGCCACCGTTGGGAAGTTGCGATCCTCGGCCGTCCCGGAGGACGACCGCCACGGGCTCGATCATCTGCGCGTGGACGAGCGCAGGAGCGTTGCGATCCTCGGCCGTCCCGGAGGACGACCGCCACCCGCTACGACGGCAGCGTGCCAGTCCGGACGCCAGTTGCGATCCTCGGCCGTCCCGGAGGACGACCGCCACCAGGCCCGCCACCGGGGTGCCGGCCGCGGTCAGGATGTTGCGATCCTCGGCCGTCCAGGAGGACGACCGCCACCCGTCGCGGTCATCGCCGACCCGCCGTCGTACTCGCCGTTGCGATCCTCGGCCGTCCAGGAGGACGACCGCCACACCAGCCGGTGGACGCCACGAACATGGCGTCGTCGATGTTGCGATCCTCGGCCGTCCCGGAGGACGCCCGCCACGACGAGCTGCGGTACAAGTACTTGCAGACCATGGTGTTGCGATCCTCGGCCGTCCCGGAGGACGACCGCCACCACTGCTCGCCTGCACGGTCGGACTCGTAGGCGTTGTTGCGATCCTCGGCCGTCCCGGAGGACGACCGCCACATGCCGTATACGCAGCAGCAGTTGCACGACATCGTGTTGCGATCCTCGGCCGTCCCGGAGGACGACCGCCACGTCGCTCTGATCGGCGAGGTCACCACCGCGATCCAATTGCGATCCTCGGCCGTCCCGGAGGACGACCGCCACACCAGGACAGGGCCACGATCATGCCGGAGCCGACGATGTTGCGATCCTCGGCCGTCCCGGAGGACGACCGCCACGGGGAGGCGTCCCGGGTGACGGGCCCGGGCGTGACGTTGCGATCCTCGGCTGTCCCGGAGGACGACCGCCACTGTCCATCGCGCTCATGCACGGGTGGCACGTCACGGTGTTGCGATCCTCGGCCGTCCCGGAGGACGACCGCCACCTCAGCCTCGACGATCTGGCCGTCGCCGACGTAGACGTTGCGATCCTCGGCCGTCCCGGAGGACGACCGCCACGCGCTGGCACCCGCTCAGCTGGTGGCTCGACAACGGCGTTGCGATCCTCGGCCGTCCCGGAGGACGACCGCCACCGCCGGCCCGGTTGCGCTTGACGGTGGAGTGCGGGGTGTTGCGATCCTCGGCCGTCCCGGAGGACGACCGCCACCCGCGATGATCTCGTACACGATGCCGGCGCTCACCAGGTTGCGATCCTCGGCCGTCCCGGAGGACGACCGCCACCCGGAAGTTGTTCGGGTGCCGCAGCGGAGACCGAACAGTTGCGATCCTCGGCCGTCCCGGGGGATGACCGCCACTCCGCTGGAGCAGGGGTAAGACATTACTGGAAGTCCGGGGGTGCCGGACTGTGGATGGTCGAGTAGTGGCAATTCGGGCATTGTCCTTCGGGGCGATCCGCGTGTCGTGTGTGTGTTTGAGGTTCCGAAGTGGGTGTTGCCCCGGGCGTCCGGTGTCCTGAGGCTTCCGATTTGCTATGTGTCACTTTGGCTTATGTCGGCAGGTCGGTGTCGGAGTTCGGGCAGGTTGGTCGTTCTGGCGCCGGTGTCAGTGGCTGCCGCTACGGTCCGGACCATGGAGACTGTCGGCTTTAGTGGGGGCGGGGACCGGGTATCGCGCGGGCGGGAGTTGCTGGGGCACAGCCGGAACAAGGCTCCCGGTGTCCGGCATCTGTTGGAGGATCACCTGCGTGGTTCTGCGGCCCTTGCGGCGCGGTTCGGTGCGGTGTTCGGGGCGGGATCTTGTGCGTCGTACCTGGCGTTGGTGCATGACGTGGGGAAGGGCTGCTGCCTTTGGCAGGAGGGCCTGCGGCGGGCGGAGTGGAGGGGGAGCGGGCCGGTGGGGGTGCCCCACAAGCATGCGGGGACGTTCCTGGCGGCCAGGTACCTGCCGGAGCAGTTCGGTGCGGTCGTGTACGGCCACCACGGCGGGCTGCCCGATACCGAGCGGCTGGCCGAGGAGCTCACCAGGATCCGTGGTGATGGCGAGCTGGCGACGATGGCCGCCGAGGCGATCGGACTGGTCGAGAAGATCATTCCGGAGATTCATCCCGATCCGCGGCCTCCCCTGCCGGCGTGGCTGACGGGCCTTGCGCTACCGGAGGCGAGGCTGGGTGTGGACCTGCTGATGCGCATGCTGTTCAGCTGCGTGGTGGACGCGGACTACCTCGACACCGAGTCGCACTTCGACGCGGCCCCGGTGCGGTTGCGGCCGCAGGCGGACTTCGCCGCGCTGCTGGCCCGGTACGAGGAGCGGCGGTCGAAGTTCCTGGCGGACCGGCCGCCCTCGCCGGTGGACGCCGTGCGGCAGAACGTCTACGAGCAGGCGTGCGAGGCGGCGGCACGGCCACCGGGGATGTATGTGCTGCATGTCCCGACCGGGGGCGCGAAGACCATCGCGGCCGGCGGATTCGCGCTTCGGCACGCGCAGGCGAACGGGCTGGGCAGGGTGGTCCTGGCGGTCCCGTACATCTCGATCACCCAGCAGAACGCCGCGGTCTACCGGGAGTTGCTGGAACCGGACGCCGGGTCGGGCGAGCGGTGGGCGGTCCTGGAGCACCACAGCTCGGTCGACCTGGACCAGGACGGGGGCACCTCCGCGCTGACGCAGGCGGAGAAGGCGGAGGCTGCGGAGCGGTCGCGATGGTCGCGTCTGGCGGCGGAGAACTGGGATGCCCCGTTCGTGATCACTACGACGGTGCAGCTCTTCGAGTCGCTGTTCTCCTCGAAGCCGTCGGCGATGCGCAAGCTGCACCGTCTGGCCGGTTCGGTGATCGTGCTGGACGAGGTGCAGGCGCTGCCGGACCGGTTGCTGCGTCCGGTGCTCAGCGCGCTTCGGGGTCTGGTGGACCACTTCGGGGCGACGGTGGTGCTGGTGTCGGCGACGCAGCCCAGCTTCTGGTCGCTCCAGGGGTTCGCGGGCGTGGAACGCCGATCCCTGGTCCGGGATGTGGCGGGGCTGTTCGAGCAGTTGCGGCGGGTGCGCTACGAGTGGCGGGTCGGTCCGGACGTGACCTTGGCGGGTATGGCGGCGGAGGCGGTGGAGCACGCCCAGACGCTGACGGTGGTGAACACGACCAAGGACGCGGCCACGCTGCACCGTCTGATCGAGGACGCGGCGGCGCACGATGCGACGGTGATCCACCTGTCGACCCGGATGACCGCCGGTCACCGCCGGGAGGCGATCGACCAGGTGCGTACACTGCTGGCCCAGGGGCGTGCGGTGCATGTGGTGTCCACCCAGCTCATCGAGGCTGGCGTGGACCTCGACTTCCCCCGGGTGTACCGGGCATGGGCGCCGGTGGAGTCGATGCAGCAGGCCGCCGGACGCTGCAACCGCGACGGACGGCTGTCCGAGGGGGTGGTCGTGGTCTTCACCGCCGCCGATGCCGGACAGCCCAAGGGTTCCGCCTACGAGGCGGCGTTGACCGCGACCGGGATGTACTTCGGCCCGGGACTGGCCGATCCCGACGACCTGGCGGCGCTGGAGCGCTACTACCCGCAACGCTACGCGCTGCAGCAGGGCACGCAGGACTCCGGTCTGGGCGCCGAGATCGAGGAACTGCGCCGCAATCTCGACTTCCCCGAGGTGGCTACCCGGTTCCAGATGATCGAGGACGGACTGAGCCGTCCCGTCGTGGTAATCCGCCGCGAGGACGAGCGCGACGCCATCGAGGCGGCTGTGGCCATGCTGCGATCCCCCTACCCCCGCGGCCCGGAGGTCCTGCGCGGCCTGCAGCCGCACATCGCCTCACTCCCTCGCCACGAGGCCGAGGCCGCGGTGAAGTCCGGGCTGGCGGATCCCGTCATCGGAGACCTGCTGCTGTGGCACGGCGACTACGACCAGCGCCGCGGTCTGGACCCCAGCACACCGGAGGACCGCGCCGGGTTCGTTGTCTGACGTCCCTGTGGCGGCAACCGCCACGAGGTATGCGGGCACGTCGGCGAGCGGCCTGTTGAACAGTGAGGCTGCCTCACGACTTGGCGCAAGTGTCCAACTTCAGCCCCGATATGGACGGCCTTGGACATCCTCGGGCGCAGGGCTGTCCTGGGGGGGTGGATTGTCAGTGGGGGCGGATAGCGTCCCCGGGTGTCGGCAAGCCTCGTATGCAGGGGCTCGTACTCCGGCGTTTCGGAGGGCAGGAGTTGAGAAACGGGCCCATGGATACGACAGTGAAAGTGCCGCGCCGTCAGGTACGTGGCAACGGTGGTTGGCCGTTTCCGGCGTTGGTGGTGGAGGTCGCCGGACCCATGGCGTGCTTCACGCGCCCGGAGTTGAAGGTGGAGCGGGTCTCCTACCCGGTGATCACGCCCTCGGCGGCGGTCGGGGTCCTGGAGGCGATCTTCTGGAAGCCGGAGTTCCGCTATGTGGTGACGCGGATCGAGGTGCTCCGGCGGATCGAGTGGATGTCGGTGCGCCGCAACGAGGTCAAGTCCGTCATCAGCGCCACCGAGGTCGCAGCGCTACGACGCGATCCGCGGCGGCGCTACGACGTGGAGGGGGACCGGGACCAGCGCAACACCATGGCGTTGAAGGACGTCGCCTACCGGATCCACGCCCAGGTGCTGCTGGCCCCGCACGCCACCACGACCGAGGAGAAGTACCGCGAGCAGCTGCGCCGCCGGGTGGAGCGCGGCGCGTGCTTCTCCGAACCGTTCCTGGGCTGCCGGGAGTTCAGCGCCGCGTTCCGCCCCGCCAGTCCGGACCTGGCGCCGATCGAGCGCACGGAGGAGCTGGGGGTGATGCTGCACTCCATCGCCCACACGGCCGACGGAGCCGAGCAGTACCGGTGGTTCCGGGCGCGGTTGGTGGACGGGGTGATGGAGGTCCCGTTGAACCCGCTGGGCCAGGACGAGGTCGCGATGCCCGCCGCGCCGTGGCGTGCCGATGCGCAGGGGCGGTGAGCGGGGGATGCTGCTGCACCGCCTGGTCGAGTACGCCGGCAGTCCCGCCTCGTCGCTGCCGCCGGCCTACTACCGGCCCAAGCAGATCCACTGGGCCCTGATCATCGATTCCGACGGCGCGGGGGCCACCCTGGCGCCGCGCCGTGTGCCCAAGGGCTCGAAGGAGACCGCCCTGGTCACCGACGCCCCCTACGCCTACCGCTCCGGGCGCACCCCGCCGCCGTCCCTGCTGGTGGACACCGCCCAGTACGTCCTCGGCCAGCCCAAACCCGACCTCACGGACGGCACCGCGTCTGCCGCCGCAAGGAGCGAGGGAGCCCGGCGCAACGACGAGTACACGGCCCTGGTCCGGGACTGGGCCGCCGGCGCACCCGAGGACCCCGGGGCGCGGGCCGTGGCGCGGTTCCTGCGCGACGAGAACGCGCTGATCGACCTCGACATCCCCGAGGACCTGCCGCACAGCGACACGGTCGCACCGATGGTCGACGGGCAATGGCTGCATCTGCTGCCCTCCGCGCAGCGCTTCTGGGCCGAGGCGGTACGTCGGCGCAAGAGCGGCGGCGGCCCGCAGGGGCTGTGCCTGGTGTGCGGGCAGGAGGGCGACCTGCTGGCGACGATCCCCGAAAGCATCAAGTCCGGGGCCATCCCCACCACCGGGCTCGGCAAGGACGCGCAGATCGTCAGCATCAACGCCGCCGCCCAAGGACGCGGCGGAGTCCTGCAACTGGCCAACACCCCGGTGTGCGAGCGCTGCGGCTCGCGCGCGATGTCCGCCCTCAACTCCCTCCTGGCCCACGACGAGCACCGGCGCCGCACCGCCGACTCGGTGACGGTGTGGTGGACCCGCGAACCGGTCCAGGAACAGCTGTTCGCTGCACTGAACGACCCCAAACCGCAGACCGTGGCCCGGCTGCGGGACTCCCTCAACGAGCGACCCGACACCGTGGCCGCACGGCGGGTCGACCCGAACGCCTACTACGCGCTCACCTTGGGCCTGAACAACGCCCGCGTCGTGGTCCGCGACTGGCTCGACATCCCCGTACAGGAACTGCGCACCAACATCGGAGCCTGGCTCGCCGACCACGAGGTCTTCGACGGCTGGCAGGGCAGGCTGCGCTGCGTGCCGGTCTGGCAGATGGCCGCCGCCAGCGGACGCTGGGACCCCAAGGCCAAGAAGTACGCCCCCCGCAGCGGCCTGCACGGCATCGAAAGCGACCTCATGCGCGCCGCACTGCGCCGCGGCCCGGTGCCCGAGCGGCTGCTGCCGCACCTGCTCCAGCGCATCCGCGCCGACCACCGCCTGGACGCCCCACGCACAGCCCTGCTCAGGCTGCTCCTCAATCCCACTCGTGAAGAAGGGACGCGGCCCATGCCCCGTCTGGACGAGAACGACACCGAGGTCGCCTACCTGTGCGGCCGGGCCTTCGCCGTGCTGGAGGCGGTGCAGCGCTCGGCGCTGCCGGACCTGAACACCACCATCGGCGACAAGTATTTCGGCTCGGTGATGACCGCGCCCGCCGCCGTCCTGCCCAACCTCCGCAAGGGCGCCAACGCCCACTTCAAGCGCCTGCGCCGGGACAAGCCCGGCACCGAACGGGCCCTGCGGGACAAGCTGACGGACGTCCTCGCCGCGATCGCCGGTCCCACCCGGGAGCGGGAGATTCCCGCGATGCTCACCATGCGCCAGCAGGCCCGCTTCGTCCTGGGTTACGAGCAGCAGCGCGCCGAGGACAACGCCGCCCGCGCCTCCTACATGGCCGCCAAGCGCGACCGCGACGCCGAGGACCCGGCACCCGACCAGGACTGACTTCCCACCGGCAACCCGGCCCAACGCATTGCCACCACCCGCTGCACTGCTCTCGCGTTCACGGACATCAGCGACACCCGGTCCTCCCAGACCGCCCGACCTTCTTAAGGACCTGCCATGACCGACGCGCAGCTGCCCCCGCACCTGGACCCGAACCGCAAGCACGACTTCGCTTTCCTCATCGAGGCCCGTGACAGCAATCCCAACGGCGACCCCGACATGGGCGGCATGCCGCGCACCGACCCGGTCTCCGGCCAGGGCCTGATCACCGACGTCGCCATCAAGCGCAAGATCCGCAACACCGTCGCGATGTTCAACGACGACGAGAAGACCCCCGGCTACGACATCTACGTCGAGGCCGGCGTCGCCCTCAACGCCCAGCACGAACGCGCCTACACGGCCCTGGGCGACGGGGCCGGCCAGCTCGACGCCCGCACCTGGATGTGCGCCGCGTTCTTCGACGTGCGGATGTTCGGCGCAGTGATGACCACCGGGAAGAAGGACAAGCAGGCCGGCCGCGTCCAGGGCCCCATGCAGCTCGGCTTCTCCCGCTCCATCGACCCGATCACCCCACTGGAGTTCGGCATCACCCGCGTCACCCCCACCAAGCAGGAGGACGTCGACGCGGGCAAGGTCACCGAGATGGGCTCCAAGCACATCGTGCCCTACGGCCTCTACCTCGGCGAGGGACACTTCAGCGCCCCCCTGGCCGCCCGCACCGGCGTCACCTCCCAGGACCTGGCCATGTTCTGGCGGGCCTTCACCCTCATGCTCGACCACGACCGCGCCGCCGCCCGCGGCGGCCTGAGCCTGCGCGGCCTGTACGTCTTCTCCCACGACGACAAGTACGGCCGCGCCCCCGCCCGCGGCCTGCTCGACCGGGTCACCGCCACCGGCCCCGGCGACGCCTCGGCCCGCACCATCAACGACTACACCATCACCGTCCAGGACACCGACCTGCCCGACGGCGTCACCCTCACCCGCCTCGTCGGATGACCCACCCCGACCCGCCCCAGGGGGATCTGCCAAATGTCCGAATTCTCAGCACTTGATCGCCGCGAGGACCGGCACCTCGGCCATCGAGTAGCGTCTATTCGCTGCTCAGGCAGCGTGGCGGTCGGCCTCCGGGACGGCCGAGGATCGCAACCCCATGGTTCAGGCGGCGAAGGACGAGGTGGAGGCGTGGCGGTTGTCCCCTGGGACGGCCGAGGATCGCAACTCCCACTGGATCACGCCCTGCATGACCGGTGAGACGGGGTGGCGGTCGTCCCCTGGACGGCCGAGAATCGCAACGTGCTCCTCGACCCGTGGGAGCAGCGTGGCGGCCCGTGGCGGTTATCCCCTGGGACGGCCGAGGATCGCAACGATGCGCTGGACTGAGACTGTCGCAGCCCCTGGACGAGCTTGTCCTCCAGCTGGTCGAGATCGCGAACGACCATGCGCGTCCGGTGAACTCGAACGAGCTCAACGCACCCTGGCTCTTTCCGACCCAGCGTCCTGGGAAGCCACTGAACAACAAATCGCTCGCGATACGGCTCCGACAGGTCGGACTCCCGCCCGAGTCGGGCCGATGCGCGGCCCTCCTCGACCTCTGCACGCAGATCCCCCCGCGGTCCTCCAACGTCACCTCGGTATCAGCCCCACAGCTGCCGAACGCTGGGCCGCCGGGGCCACCAGAACCGCTTACGCGGCGGAAGTCGCTCGCCGATCGTGAGGGTTCTACTGGATGCTCCAGCGGTGCGGGTGGTCGGGATCGTCGGGGCAGGCGAAGATGTTGAGTTCCCCCCAGCGGCCCACGGTGACCTCGGTCGGCCTGGCGGAAGGGTGCGGGGGCAAGTCCTCTTCCTCCAGCGGTTTCCAGCTGCCGCTTCCGCCGTCCCACTCCGTGCTGTCGATGGTCAGCAGCAGATGCATCGGTGTCGCGCAAGTCAGGCAGTCCATCGGGTACGGGTCGGTGGCGTGCCAGGAGGCGAAGCCACCGACCCGCCAGCCCGGTGGGATGGACAGGTCGTACTGGTAACCCACCGGTGCCGCGGCGTTCTCGTCGGCTGATTGCTCGGCCTCTTCCTCCAGGGCTTCTTCCCAGGCGTCAATCCGGGCGCACAAGTCTTCCGGGAGGAGGCCGGCGAACGGGTACGTGACCACCTGCTCCGGATGCAGCACGCACGGCTCCGGCACGTACCCCTCATAGCCGACGACCTGCGGCTGCGGCGGCGCGGTCAGCACGTCGGTGACCTCCCAAGACCGGCGCCAGCGAAGGTCTAGCAGCATCCCGGAGCCGCTCGGGCCGTGTGCGTCGAACGGGCACCAGAACACCTGGAGCAGATCGCAGCCGTCCGGCCCGGCCGGCAAGTCCGGGATATCCCTCCGATACAGCTGGGCAAGGCCGATCAGCGACAGCGGATCGGCTGCCGCGGCCTCTTCAACGCGATGCCGTCGATCGAGTTCCTTGAGCAGCTCACGTTCTTCGTCGGTAGGACCAGGGTTCGATTCCCGACGCCATGCCGCTGCCAGGACCTGCCGTCGCTGGTGGATGTCCGCCGGACGTCGGCCGCCTGCGTGGCTGTGAGGCTCGGTGCACGCCGGCCAGGGTTCGTCCGACGGCCACAGCAGCGGACCGCCCACGGAGCTCACCGTCGCATCCGGTCGTCCCGGGCGCGGATGGAGCCGGGTGGTGGTACCCCGGTAAGTCGTCAGCTCCGGGAAGAGCGCCTCGACATCGAGCGGGCGCGACGGTGTGGTCCTCGACATGCACGTGACTTTAGACAGCCGCCAGCGACCACGATTCAACGCCCCCGGAGGCATCCACCTCCGCATCGGTGCTGTCGGAGCTGTGAGCACAACGACTATTCCGCACAGGCGAATATCCGAACCTACCGACAGCGGAGGCCGAGGCGCGGCGCGAGCAGGAACGGCTCCAGGACGCCAAGGCCCGGGCGGACAAGGCCGCCCGGGCGGCGACCGGCCGGGACCGGCTGTACGGCGAGGCTCTGAAGGGTCAGTTCGGCGACCGGTAGGTGGGCCTTCCGTATGGGGTGCCGTCTGCCCCGTCGTATGCGGTGCCGTATGGGGTGTCGTATGCCGTGCTGTAGGGTGCGCGTCCGCTGCTGGACCGTCAGCACGTTTATGCAGGTCGGCTGCTGTGTGCGGGCGGTCGCGGACTCGGACATCCCCTGTCCTGGGCTGGTCTGCCTGGCTGTACCTGCTGGGCTGACCGGTCCAGGGCGAGCAGGGGGTTGGCCTTCTCTTCGTGCGGCGGTCGGGGCGGCGGGGGTCAGGCGTTGCCCCAGGTCTGGAAAAACTCGCGCTGGCCTTCGGGTCTGGTGGCGGGCGAGCAGGACGTGCCAGGCGGTGCGCGTCTTGGGCCGGTGCCCTGGGATCGGTGGCTTACATGATCCCGACCCACTGGTTCGATTCGGAGTCGGTGTCGGGGGTGGTTCTGGGTGGGCGGTGGAAGGTGAAGGTTGCTGGTTGCAGGCGGGTGCGGCGTAGTTTGGCCCAGGTTCGGCGTAGTGGGCTGGGGGGTTCGAGCAGGGGGTGGACTCGGACGCGGGTGTAGCGCATGACCCGGCGGGCGTCGCGGGAGTACCAGTGCATGAGGTTCATGTGCTGTACCAGGCCGTTGATCTCTTCTGGGGTCCATTCGCGCGCGACGGCGCGTAGTCGCCGCCGTGCCCGCCAGAAGCCGACCGGGCCGTTCATGGTCTCCAGTTCGTGGACGAGGTTGAACATGCTTCGGGACAGGGGCACCCAGTCTGAGGGCGGGGGCGGCGCTGACGGCGCGGTCTGCGCGGGCGCGGGCGTGGTCGGGGTTGTTGCGGCTGATGGAACAAGGGCTTGGCGTGCGGCTTCGTGAGATTGAGACAGGGCGCGTTCGGTGACGGCCAGGGCTTCGGCCACCACCGCGTCGTCGTCACGCCGGCGCTGCTGCTCGGTGCGTAGCGACTCCAGTTGCCCCCGGGTGGCCAGGAGCTCCTCGGTCAGCGCTGCCACCTCCAGCCGCGACTGGCGCAGCTGCTCGCGGGTGTCGTGCAGTTCCTGGCGGATGGCCTGGGCGTGCTGTTGGGTGTCTGCGAGGTGGTGTTCGGCCTGGACGCGTTCGTGTACGGCGGTGTCGCGCTCGCGGACGAGGTCCTCGTGCTGGTGGGTGTGGGTGTCCTGCAGGGCGTGGATCTGCGCGTGGGCCTGGCGCATCTGGGCCTCGGCCTGCTGGGCCCGGTCCTGGAGCCCTTCGACCTGGGCCTCTAGTTGTGCCTGGCGCAGGTGCGCGGCTTGGAGGGCGTCGGCCTGTAGGTAGCCGCGGTGCGCTGCTCTGTCGGCGGCCTTCGTGCTTGCTGCCAGGGCGGCGAGGTGGAGGTCTGTGGTGTGTTGGCGGACCTGGGGGCTGGGCGGATGTCCGGCCCGCTCGCATGCGTCGAGGAACCGGGTGACGAATTCGCGGTCGCACAGGTCGTGCCCGTTCAGGCGTTTGGACAGCGTGGTCGGATGCACGGCCAATGCTTTCGCCGCCGCAGCGCGGGTGGTGAAGACGCGTTCGGTCAGCTCCTGGAGGTGTGCCAACCACGTGTAGACAGCCGGCGTGAAGTCGGCTGGGTCCAGTCTGTTGGCCGGACGCCCTGGTAAGCGCGGCCCCGCAGTGCCGTCCTCACTGTTGCTGTCGCCGTCGGCGCTGTCCGGCGTCTGCGTCCCCGCCATGGATGCCCCCTGTTCTTTCGTGCGGGTGGAACTAGAACGATCTACGCTCTTTCGGCTACAAACCGCTGGTCCCGAATCTGGACGGAGACGAGCCCGCACCGGTTGTGCGGGGACCGCGAACTCCTCAGGGCACTGTGCCGATGAGGCGTCAACTTCCGGGAGTCCAGCATGCCGACGATTCCATCCCCGCGTGGCCCTTTTCCTACCGATCTGGCCGTTTTTCTGGCGATCCTCGTTGCGGGATGCGCGCTGGTCCTGGTGGGCCACGTCGACCCGCAGGCCCTGGCCGGCTACAGCGCCGCCCTCGCCGGCCTGCATGCCAGCTGGCACCACCGCACCCCACGCAAGTAGAGCCGTATCGAACTGCCCGCCAGCGGCCCCCGCGCTGCGAGTGCGGGACGTGCCGGACAGGCGGAACGCGTCGGTCAGGAGTGCGATTCGAGGATGGTTCCTGCAGCTGCGCCGAACTGGTTGTGGGCTTTTTGGAAGAGATCGGAGGAGACGTAACAGCGTGTCCTTGGCCACCGGAACCCCCAGGGCCACCGCGAGCCGGCTCCCCGGCCGCCCGGCCAGCGCCACCGCGATGCTGGTCAACATCCCGCGCAACAGCGGGGTGAAGCGGGCGTGCGGGCTGGTCAGCCCCGTGACCTGTTCAACGAACGTCACGGCCGTGCACGCGGCATTGAGGCACCGGAACCGGCGGACCAGCAGTTCGATCACCACTCGGGCGCCGCTGACCGCCGCATCCGACAGTCGTCGCAGATACCGGCCGTGCACTCGATCGGACGTCCTGCCGCAGTGCGGGCACAGCCCCTCGGCCGCACGCACACGGGCATGCATGGTGATCCCGGCGACCGACCGCTCAACCAACTCCACCACGACACCCGGCGTACGTTGCCACTATCCCCCAGCGCCTGCCGCCGGCGATCCGCGACCGCATCCCCTGCACTCAGCGGGACTTCGCTGCGGACATGCAGCTGCACATGCTCCGCCCAGTCTGGTGAATCTACTCCGGGAGGAGGACCGCTGGGACGAGGTTGTAGATCATTGCGACCAGGCGGTTCGCTTCCATCCCGCGCCCTCCGAGGCCTACGTGCTGCGGGCGATGACCCACCTGCTGCTTGCCAGTCGGACCGGTGTGGTGGACCGGCCTCTCCTGCGAGCTCGGCTTGTTGCTGACCTGGCCTCGGCGCAACGCTTCGGCAGGGTTGAACCGGAAGTGCTGGCCATGTGGCGTGATGTTGTCGCCGGACTGTCGTTTGGCGAAGGCTGACATCCGGAGGCGGGCGCTGCTCCCCGGCTTCGGTCGGGCATCGTCACGCGCCGCAGGATCGTCGAGCGCCAACCAGTTCACGGCGTTTCGAAGGGATGGGTAAAGCCGCTGCACGGATGCAGGCATCGGTAGCAGGTGATTTTCTGTCCGGTGGGTTCCTTGCCGAGTGTCTTTGTAAGAAGATCCATGGATATCTCGATCTTGTTTAGACGCGCCAGGGGGTCACGGGGTCTGCTCACCATGCTCACCTCGTGGATCGCGCCGTCAGCCATGACCGGGTACGGGTACGCTCCAACGCTCTGGCCAACTTTGTGAGGGCACTCTTGGGTGCCGCAGACGTTGCACTGACCTTCATCCGTCCGCGTGACGGTCACCTGATAGCGGGTGCCGAGTAGATGGGGGCAGGTATCCAGGTCCTCGCTGCAGATCGAGCACATCCGGATCGCCGTGAACCCCATCGACATGCCCCATCGCTGGTGCATGAGCGACACCGGGCACACGTCCCAGTAGGTGCCTTCACGGTATTCAAAAGCGCACCCGAACAGGCCCGAAGTCAGGGCGGCTACCTCGTGGGCATGTCGGTGCGCGAGGTCCGACAGGTGGCTGTCCTCGAGGAAGTTGAAGGCGTCCACGGCCTGGTTCAGCGAGCGGCGCGCCACTTCCTCCAGCTCGCCCCACCCGGCACCCGCGCGCTCGAACGGACCCGCGTGCACGACGGCGATTCTGTCCGCAACCAGCCCGTAGCGGTCCGTATCTGGTGCGTCGGTCCGCGCCTTCCGGCCCATCAGTACTGTCTGTGTCGGGCCGAGTTCATGCCTCCACGCTGTGCTGTGGGCCTCCTTCGCGGCGCGTGACCAGACGCCGCGCAGGTACTCCTGCTGGGGCTGTACTCGGTGGATCCCCAGGCGTTCGAGGTGCGAGGTGGTCCGCTGCCACGCCGGGAGGTTTTGCCCGTCTCGCAGGTACAACCCTGCTGTCCGGCACACCGCCGCGTAGCCCCGTACCGACTCCCGGAAGACCGAGGCCCCCTCGTGTAGAAGCATCTGTTCGCGCAGCGGCCCCGCAGCCGGCGGGAGCCGAACATTGCTGCGGATCAACTGGCCGGAGAACCTCACGTGCCAGCCTCCTCACCTGTCTGAGGTGCCTGAGGGCTTCCCTCAGGCAGTACGGGAGCGCCCGGCTGCGGACCGGTGACCGCCGCCCGAAGGAGTTCCTCCAGGTTCCCGACGGGGCCGGTCACCTCGAGGCCCCGCACGACGGTCCCGGCGTCGGTGCGCTCGATCTCTGCGATTTTCACCGTGATTTGTGCGCTGCCGACCTCGGCCGTCGGAGGGTTGCCGCCCATCGCTGAGCGGGCCCGTGCCCAGGCGATCCTGACGATGCACTGGACGAGCGCTGTAGTCAGAGACGCCGAGACCGACACGGCGATCGTGGCCACGACGGGTGTCGCACTGTACTCGCTCAGATACCGACGGGACTCCCGCGGGTACGCGAACTCCACGTCCACGCTCTCATACCGCAGCGTCTTGACCAGGCCGGCGACGTCGTCGCGGTAGACCCCGATTCCGTTCACTGTCTTGTCCGGCAGCAGGTACACCCGATCCGAGGCCGGCTTTGCCAGCAGCGGTGCGGGGATGTCTTCGGAGGTGACGTCCCATCGGGTGACGTGTGCGGGCTGCGGATCCTCGTCCATGTGCGTCCCAGTGTTGAGCGGTGTTCCCGGCCCGGTTCGGTTAAGGCCCTGATACCAGCCTAGGACGCAGGGGCTCCGCCCACGGGCCTGCCGTGGGCGGCCAGACTGCGCTGCGGCGCTTTTGAGGCCTGTCCGACATGCGCACTACGGCTTCGTCGAAGCCGAGGTGATCGAGTTCGGCAGGCCAGCTGCACACGGTGCCGAGGTACACCTACTAGTTATCGTCAATATGACGCTAAAGCTTGGTATGATGGTCGCAACGAACGAATCGGCACAAACACATGGAGAGACATGACCACTAACCCTCCGTCAGGCCACCCGCACGCCCCTGACGCGTCAACGCTGGTGCAGGCGATGGCCGACACCTACCACGAGTGGCGAGACGGGCAGATTCACCAGGACCAGGCCGATCTGCCTGAAGCCCTGTGGCACTACACCAATGCCGCCGGTCTCATGGGAATCCTCGGCTCCAATACCCTGTGGGCCACTCACGTCCACCACCTCAACGACACCTCCGAGTTCTCGTACGGACTCGGAATCGTCCTCCACTATCTGGAGGACGCCGTCCAGTATGTCAAGAGCGACAGCGCCCGAAGCGTTCTCGCCGGATTGACCGCTCACGACGGCGCCGCGCTGAACGACTATTTCAGCAAGCGACCGCACCTGTTCGTCACCTGCTTCTGTTCCAAGGGCAACGTGCTCAGCCAGTGGCGCGCCTACACTGCGGCCGGCACCGGCGGAGGCGCCTACGCCCTCGAATTCAAGCCCAAGGACCCCCACGTGTGGGCCAGCGGGGCCAATCACGGCCTGCGCCTGCGCAAGGTCATCTACGACCGCGCCCGGCAGGAGCAGTTGTGCGAAGACCTCGTCCGCAAACTGGTCGTCATCCTTGACCAGGACCCGCAGGACCCGCAGGACCCGCAGGACCCGATGGACCTGAGGCTCCTGAATGAGTTCGGATACCGTCTTGAGGACGGGGTGATCGACTTCGCCACCGCCTGCAAGCACCCCGACTTCGCCGAAGAGAGCGAGTGGCGTCTGATCTACCGCCACCAGCCCCACCCCTCCGCCCCGGAGCTGAGGTATCGCGAAGCCCGAGGGATGATCGCGCCGTACGTGGCCCTGGACCTGCCCGAGGTCATCGGCAACCGAGCCAGGCGGCCGCTGCCGGTTTACCGGATCCAGGTCGGACCGGGGGGTGACCGGGAAGCCAGCATGAGCAGCCTGCGCCTCTACCTGGACCAGAACGACATGAGCGACGTCGAAGTCACCGGCTCCGCCACACCGTTCAGATGACCATGCCCGGGGCGTGTGTGCCGGGCGCGCACCTGCGTAGGAGCCGACACTGCGCAGACGAGGACCCGGGAATGCTTACGGCGTGGTGCTCGATTGAGACTCGGGCGTGCTGGCCTGGCGTGTTGTCCGGTGGGTGATCACCTCTCGGCGGCGCGGTCGGAGACCAGGCCGG
>NZ_JBGCBY010000017.1:0-181032 GCF_041262165.1 Streptacidiphilus sp. MAP12-16 | reverse complement strand
GACCACCCACCGATAGTGGATGGACGGGGTATCAACATATCTGGCGTTGACTTTTGGCACGCTGTTGAGTTCTCAAGGAACGGACGCTTCCTTCAAGACCGTCTCACCGGTCTCTCCGGGCGCTTCCTTCGTTTTCCAGCTTATCAGACCGATTTACCGGTCGATCCTCGCTGGCGAGGTAGTTTTTGTTTGTCTTCCCAGGCCGCTTGCCCGTTCCGACCTGGAGAACACTACCGGATCTTCCCCGTGGGACGAAATCGGGCCCGGCGCTTCCACGCCGGGCCCGCTTCGTCATCGGATCAGCGCGTCAGCGCTTGCCCATCTCCTCGGCGATCGCCGAGGCGAAGGCGTCGATGTCCGCCTCAGTGGTGTCGAACGCCGCCATCCAGCGGACCTCTCCGGTGTGCTCGTTCCAGAAGTAGAAGCGGTAACGCTTCTGCAGACGCTCGCTCACCTCTCGCGGCAGCAGCGCGAACACCGCGTTGGCCTGTACGGGGCGTACGACCTCGACCCCTTCGATGTCGCGGACCGCGGCCTCCAGGCGCTTGGCCATGGCATTCGCGTGTCCCGCGTTCCGCAACCACAGGTCTCCGCTCAGCAGAGCCTCGAACTGGACCGAGATGAATCGCATCTTCGACGCGAGCTGCATGGACATCTTGCGCAGGAAGAGGATGTTCCGGACCGCGTCCGGATTGAGGACGACCACGGCCTCGCCCAGCAGCAGGCCGTTCTTCGTCCCGCCGAAGGAGAGGATGTCGACGCCCGCGTCCGTCGTGAAGGCCCGCAGCGGCAGACCGAGGGTGGCGGCGGCGTTCGCGAGGCGTGAGCCGTCGACGTGCACGAGCATGCCGCGCTCGTGGGCGTGGTCACAGATGGCGCGGATCTCCTCGGCGGTGTAGCAGGTGCCGAGCTCCGTGCTCTGGGTGATGGAGACCGCGAGCGGCTGCGCGCGGTGCTCGTCGCCCCAGCCCCATGCCTGACGGTCGATGAGCTCGGGGGTGAGCTTGCCGTCGGGGGTGGGGACGGTGAGCAGCTTGATGCCGGCGATCTTCTCCGGCGCCCCGCACTCGTCCACGTTGATATGCGCGGACTCGGCGGCGATGACCGCGCCCCAGCGCGGGAGCAGGGCCTGGAGCGAGACCACGTTGGCGCCGGTGCCGTTGAAGACTGGGAACGCCTCGGCCCGCTCGCCGAAGTGGCGCCGGAAGACCTCCTGCAGGTGGGCGGTGTAGTCGTCCTCGCCGTAAGCGACCTGGTGGCCGTCGTTGGCGAGGGCGAAGGCGGCGAGGATCTCGGGGTGGACCCCCGCGTAGTTGTCGCTGGCGAAGCCTCGGACGCTGGGGTCGTGGCGGCGCTGCGCGTCGGTCGTGGGGGTGTCGTTCATCGCGGCGTCAGCCACAGGTGCTGTCCATTCAGGTCGGCGGCAGGTCGGTTCCACAGGTCGGCGATGGCCTCGGCGAGATCGGCGACGTCCGTGAAACCGGCGAACTTGGCGTTGGGCTTGGCCGCTCGCATCTCGGGGGTGACGAGGGCCTTGATGACCAGGATCGCAGCTGCCGCCCGCTGGGGTTGGGGATCGGACGTCCCGCCCACCGCGGCCTCGGCCTCGGCGGCAGCCGCGGCCGAGACGGCGCGGAAGGAGTCGGCCAGCGCCAGCGTCCAGGTCTCGGCGGCAGCCTTGGCGCTCGCGTAGGCGGCGTTGCCCGCGGTGGGCTTGGCCGCGCCGGCCGCTGACACGATCGCGAACCGCCCGGCCGGGCTGCGGAGCAGGGCGTCGTGGAATCCGAGCGAGGTGTGCTGGAGCGTGCGCACCAGCTGGTCGTGCAGGAAGTCCCAGTCGGAGAGGTCGATGTCGGTGAACTTCTTGCTGCCACGCCACCCTCCGACCAGGTGGACGAGTCCGTCGACACTGCCGTGCTCGGCCTCGATGTGGTCAGCCCAGTCGTGGGCGGCCTGGGGGTCGAGCAGGTCGAGGACCTGGCCGACGACGGTGGCCCCGGGAACCGCGCGCCTGGTGGCGTCGAGGAGCGCGTCGAGGCGTCGCGGATCGGTTCCGGCGCAGGCAACGGTGGCTCCGTCGGCCGCGAGGCGGCGGACGGTGGCACGCCCGGCCTGGCCGGTGGCGCCGGCGACGGCGACGACGCGCCCGGCGAGGGGGCGGGCAGGGGTGCTCACGCGGCGCTCCGCAGGTCGCGGGTGCCGGTGATGCCGGTCGTGGAGGCGATGACTCCGGACAGCTTCTTCGACAGGGCCTCGAAGAACATGCTGAGCGGGAACTCGTCCGGGAGAACGGCGTCGCACAGCGCCTTGTTGAGCGACTTGCTGTCACTGTGCTCGGTCAGCGGCAGCGCGTCCGGGCCCTTGGCCCACACCGACGCGGGGTGCGGGGTCAGGTAGCGGGACACCAGCTGGTACGCGGCGATCCAGTGCGCGGTCTTGGGCCGGTCGATGCCGTCGCGGTAGAGCGTCTCGATCTCGGTGCAGAGGTCGGTGGTGACGGCGGCGACACGGTCCCAGTCGATGCGCAGCCGGTTGTCGGTCCAGCGCAGCGCGTCGTGCTTGTGCAGGTACGAGAAGAGCAGCTGGCCGCCCAGGCCGTCGTAGTTGCGGACGCGTCCGCCGCTGACGGGGAAGCGGAACATGCGGTCGAAGAGGATCGCGTACTGAACGTCGCGGCCCTGCTCGTAGCCCTCGGCCTGGAGTTGGACAGCGGCCTTGAAGGCGGTGAGGTCGCAGCGGAGCTCCTCGAGGCCGTACATCCAGAAGGGGCTGCGCTGCTTGATCATGAACGGGTCGAACGGCAGGTCGCCGTGGCTGTGGGTGCGGTCGTGCACCAGGTCCCACAGGACGAAGGTCTGCTCGGCGAGCGTCTGGTCCTGGAGCAGCGTCTCCGCGTCGGCCGGGATGTCCAGGCCGAGGGCGCCGACGGCGGCGGTGCTGACGGCGCGGAAGCGGGCGGCCTCGCGGTCGCAGAAGATGCCACCCCAGGTGAAGCGCTCGGGCGCCTCGCGGACGGCGACGGTCTCGGGGAAGAGCACAGCGGAGTTGGTGTCGTAACCCGAGGTGAAGTCGATGAAGGTGATCGGCACGAACATCGGGTTGTCGAAGCGGGTGCGCTCCAGCTCGGCGAGCCAGTCCGGCCACACGACGGTGAGCAGCACGGCTTCCAGGTTGCGGTCCGGGTTGCCGTTCTGCGTGTACATGGGGAAGACGACCAGGTGGACCAGGCCGTCCTGGCGCTGAGCGGCGGGCTGGAAGGCGAGCAGCGAGTCGAGGAAGTCGGGCACGGCGTAGCCGGACTCCGCCCAGCGACCCAGGTCGGTGACGACGGCGTCGAGGTAGGCCGCGTCGTGGGGGAAGAGGGGGGCGAGTTCCCCGATGGCCTCGGTGACCGTGGCAAGCAGCACGTCGGCCTCGTCGCGCGTGCCGGCGCCCCTGGAGTTGAGGTCGATCGAGCCGTCCTTGGACTGCAGCGGGCGGATGGCCTCGACTGCGTCCTTGAGCTGCTTCCAGGCGGGGCTCGATGCGATCTCAATCGTCGCACTGTCTGCCACAGGAAGAGTGGGCGAGAGATTTTGCATGTCAACCCTGTCTGCACCGGAGGAACTGTTGTGTGGACACCGTATATACAGAAGGTTCTTCTGTTCAAGGGCGAGTCTCGTGCAGCGGAATCAGCTCAGATCTTGTCCTGATTTGGTGCTATACAGCCAACTTTCTCCCGGTTGTCGTTCCGGCGCTCGCTGCCCACGATGCGGGACGACGTCGGGCCGCCGGGGGTGCCCTGGATCAGTCCCGGTACGCTGCCGGTTCACCGTGGCTCCGTGCCTTCGCCGGATGCCGTCCCCCCAGGAGCTGAACTGATGACCACCAAGTCCGGAAGAACCCGTCTGGCCGTCCTGTCGGCGAGTGCAGCGCTGCTCGCGCTGGCGGGTTGTGCTCCGCAGGCCACCAGCAGCCAGGCCGGGTCCAGCAGTTCCGCCACGACCGGCTCGGGCTCCGGCGCCGCCTCGGCGGCGACCTGCGCCAAGGGCGCCCTGCAGACGCAGACCTCGGGAACGCTGACGATCGGCACCGACAACCCGGCGTACGACCCGTGGTTCCAGGACAACAAGCCCGCCAACGGCAAGGGCTTCGAGTCGGCCGTCGCCTACGCGGTCGCGGACCGTCTCGGCTACGCACAGGGCAAGGTCGCCTGGACCACGGTCCCGTTCGACAACGCGGTCACCCCCGGCGTGAAGAAGTTCGACTTCGACATCAACCAGGTCTCGGTGACGGACCAGCGCAAGCAGGCCGTGGACTTCTCCTCGGGCTACTACGACGTGCGCCAGGCCGTGGTCACCCTGCAGGGCTCCAAGATCGCCGGCGCCACGGACGTGAGCGCGCTGAAGGGCGCCAAGCTCGGCGCGCAGGTCGGCACCACCGGCCTGACCGTGATCAGCAATCTGGTGAAGCCGAGCGCGCAGCCGGCCGTCTTCGAGACCACCGACCTCGCCGTGGCCGCCCTGAAGAACCACCAGGTGGACGCGATCGTCGTCGACCTGCCCACGGCGTTCTACGTCACCTCGGTGCAGGTGCCCACCGCCAAGGTCGTCGGCCAGTTCGCCCAGGACGCCGCGGGTACCGGCGGCAGCGAGCAGTTCGGCCTGGTGCTCAGCAAGGGCAGCGTGCTGACCTCCTGCGTCTCCCAGGCCGTGGACTCGCTGCGTACCGACGGCACCCTGGACAAGATCGCCAAGCAGTGGCTGCCGGCCTCCGACACCGCACCGGTGCTGAAGTGACCGTCTCCGCCGACGGTGCCATTCCGGACGGAAGCACGCCCTCGGGGGCGGCCACTGCGGTGGCCGCCCCCGGCGGGTACGTCCCGTCCACCCGCCGTCTCGCCCGAGAGCAGTACCGGCGCACCCGCGCCCGCCGCTCGGCGCTGATCGCCGGTGCCAGCACCCTGGCCACGGCCTGCGTGCTGTTCTTCGTGATCACCGGCTCGCCCGGGTGGGCGCGGACCAGGGAGACCTTCTTCAACGCGCAGTACGCGCGCGCGGCACTGCCCGACGTCCTGCGCGGCCTGGTGCTCAACCTGGAGATGCTGGTCGTCTGCGGAGCGGCCGTGCTGGTGCTCGGGCTGCTGATCGCAGCCGCGAGGACGCTGCGCGGTCCGGTGTTCCTGCCGGTGCGTCTCCTCGCCACGGCGTACGTCGACTTCTTCCGTGGGCTGCCGCTGATCATCCTGCTGCTGATCATGGTCTTCGGGGTGCCCGCGCTGCAGCTCACCGGCGTCACCAACGATCCGGTGATGCTCGGTGGCACGGCCCTGGTCGTAAACTACTCGGCCTACGTGGCCGAGGTGTTTCGCGCGGGCATCGAGTCGGTACATCCCAGCCAGCGTGCCGCAGCCCGCTCCATCGGACTGACCAACAGTCAGACGATGCGCTTCGTGGTGCTGCCGCAGGCGGTGCGCCGGGTGGTGCCCGCGCTGCTCAACGACATGGTGTCGCTGCAGAAGGACACCGGCCTGGTGTCCATCGGCGGGGCCGTCGACGCGGTCGCCGCCGCCCGCATCCAGGAGGCGGCGAGCTTCAACTTCACCCCCTACATCGTGGCCGGGCTGCTCTTCGTCGCCCTCACCATCCCCATGACCCGGTTCACCGACTGGCTCACCCGCCGGATGGACCGCCGGCGCAGCCAGGGAGGCGTCGTATGACCACCGACACCCGACCCGACACCCGTATTGGCGACGTCACCGAGCCGGTGCTGCGGCTGGAGTCGGTGCGCAAGACCTTCGGCGACCACGTCATCCTGCACGACGTCGACCTCGACGTGCCGCAGCACACGGTGACCGCGCTGATCGGCGCTTCCGGCTCGGGCAAGTCCACGCTGTTGCGCTGCACCAACCTGCTGGAACAGATCGACGACGGCGCGGTCTTCCTCGACGGCGAGGAGATCACCGACCCGCGCGTCGACCCCGACGCCGTGCGCCGCCGGATCGGTGTGGTCTTCCAGGCGTACAACCTGTTCCCGCATCTGACGGTGTTGCAGAACCTCACCCTCGCGCCGCGCCGAGTCCACGGCCTCAGTCGGGAGGAAGCCGAGACCCGGGCCATGGAGCTGCTGGAGCGGCTGGGCCTGGCCGCGAAGGCGCGGGAGTACCCCGACCGGCTCTCCGGCGGCCAGCAGCAGCGCGTCGCCATCGTCCGCGCGATCGTGGGCGACCCGCGCCTGCTGCTGCTGGACGAGATCACCGCCGCGCTGGACCCGGAGCTCGTCGCCGAAGTGCTGGAGGTGGTCAGGGACCTCAAGGGGCAGGGACTGACGATGGTCCTGGCCACCCATGAGATGGCCTTCGCCCGAGACGTCGCGGACCGTGTCTGCTTCCTCGCCGACGGGGTCATCCTCGAACAGGGGCCGCCGGAGCAGGTGTTCGGCGACCCGCGGCACGAGCGGACCAAGCGCTTCCTCAGCCGACTGACCGCCGCCGGGCGGCTGTAGGCCGGGCGGCGGTAGCTCGGAGCAGGGCTTCCGAGTGGTGCTCCGGGTAGGGCTAGGAGGGTGCTGAAGATCTAGGCCGGATCAGGGAGCGGCGTCATGCGGCTTCGATTGCAAGGCGGAGGAGGGAGCCAACCGTGGTTGGTAGAGGGCGACCAGGGGGCACCTCCCGCCCGAAGGGTGGGGGAGACAACGCGGCAAGCGGAGTCGCAGGACGCCGCGAGCCCGGCCTAGATCTTCAGCACCCTCCTAGAGCCCGTGCGCGGCGAGGGGGCCCAGCTTCCAGCCCTGCTCCTCGCAGTGGTCGAGGAGCCTGGGCAGGGCGCTGAGCGTGGCGGTCCAGGAGGCCGGCGCGGAGGTGCAGTCCGAGTCGTGGAGCAGGATCGTGCCGCCGCCCTTGAGGTTGCGGGTCACCGTGTCGTAGACCGAGCTGCCGGTCGCGCCCGCGCGCCAGTCCGCGCCCCAGCTGGTCCACAGCACCGGATCCATGCCCAGCCCGCGCGCGGTGCGCAGCGCCGAGGTGGTGGCGATGCCGTACGGGGGCCGGTACCAGCGCGGGGTCTCGCCGGTGGCCTCGGACACCAGGGCGTGCGCGCGGCTCAGGTCGTCGCGGGTCTGGCGAGGCGTGCGCAGCAGCATCGGGCGGTGCAGGTAGCCGTGGACGGCGACCTCGTGTCCGGCGGCGGCGATCTCCCGGCCCAGGCCGGGGTCGCGCTCCAGCATGAAACCCAGCAGGAAGAACGTGGCCGTGACGCCCCGGCGCTCCAGCAGCTTGAGGAAGCGCGGCGTGGACAGCGGGTCGGGCCCGTCGTCGAAGGTCAGCGCGATGTGGCCGGGGTCGCCCTGGCCGGCGTAGCCGGGGAACAGGCGGGTGCGCAGCGGCTCCAGCGGCTGGATGGAAGTGAGCGCAGGCGCTGCGTGGGCGAGGGCCAGACCCCCGGCGACGACTGCGGCTGCCTTCACGACTCGGCTCAACGGACGGACTCCATCTCGGCGACTGGGCCGAAGGGAACGGCCGCGGCTGCTGCGGCGGCAGCGTTCGCGGCAAGGGCGAGGGCACGGACCTCGGCGAGGTGGCTGAGGCCGGAGGTCTCCAGGAGCAGCTGCACCGAGTCCGCCCCGGACGGGGACGCCACTGCGGAGCTTCTGCTCGACCGTACTGCCTGGGCCAGGGCGTCGGCCAGTTCGCCATGGCTGCGGACCCAGCGGGCCACTCCCGCCTCGTCCAGGGCGGCGGCGTTGGTCAGGCCGTGACCGGGAATCGACCGGTAGGTCACCACGGGCAGGCCGCTGGCGACGGCCTCCTGCACGGTCATCCCGCCGGCGTTCTGCACCAGCACGTCGGAGGCGTGCATCAGGCTGGGCATGTCGTCGACCCAGCCGTAGGCGTGCCGGACGCCGGCGGCGAGCAGCCGCTCGCGCAGCGCCTCGTTACGGCCGCAGACCACGACGCAGGTGATGCCCGGGTCGGCTGCCTCGATGTCACCGACGGTGCGCTCGATCTCGCCGGCACCCCAGGATCCACCGACCAGCAGGGCCAGGCGCGCGTCCTGGGGCAGGCCGAGGCGGGCCCGGGCGGCGTGGCGCAGGCGGTCCGTGGTGGGGGTGAACCGGCGGTCGACCAGCGGGGTGACCACGGAGACCCCGGCGCAGCCCGCGGCGCGGGCCTGGGCCGCCGGGACCGGGTTGACCGCCAGGTGGGCGTCCACGTCGGGCGACGCCCACAGCTGGTGCACGGAGAAATCGGTGAGATAGGTGTGCACGGGGGTCTCGACGCGGCCGCGCTTGCGCAGCCGTCCGAGGACCTGACTGGACAGCGGGTAGGTGGAGACGACGATCCTGGTGTCGGCCGGGATCACGGACCGCATTCGGCGGCCGGCAAGCAGGGTGAACAGGGTCGCCTGCATGCTCATCATGCGCTGGTTGTCCATGCCGCCGTAGAGCAGCTTCCAGGTCCAGGGGGCCCGCTCCAGCATCCGGTGGTACGAGCCGACCAGGACGCGTCCGGCCGGGCCCGGCAGCAGGTCGAGGAAGTCGTGGCGGTCGACGGCGACCCCGGCCTCCTCCAGCCGCGCGGCGAGCTCCTCGGCGACGGCGTCGTGGCCCGCGCCCACGCTGGCGGACACGATCACGGCGCGCGGCGGGGTGGGGGGCTGCGAGCCGGCACGGCGCTGCATCGGGAGGCGGATCAGTCGGCCCATGGTGAGGTCTCGTCCCTGTTCGGATCTTTGGTCGCTTTGCCACCGGGCGGTTACTGCCGGTTTGTGCACCTAGTGGCTCGGGCCGCTCAAACGTAACGAGACCTGCTTCCGCAGAAGACACTCCGGGGGATGATTCACGATCGCGAACCGCGTAGTCCAGTGGGGGCAGGCACCTCCCGGCGTACTCCTCTGGGAGTACGCCGCGCCCCTGGGGTCGTCCGCTAGCAGGGGGACAACCCGATGGATCGGGGGACAGAAGGGATGCCGCGCCTGCGTTCGTGCGCCCCCCACTGCGCCCTGTCAACGGACGACCACGCAGCGTCATGCTGGAATCGCGCCGGCCCCTGCCCGGCGGGAGTCGCCGTCGCCGAGGGGAGCCCGGATGCATGGTCCCGCCGCAGTGGGCTGGCTGCTGACCGGGTTGATGGGCGCGACGGGCCTCTACTGCCTGCTGCGGTTGCTGCGTCGCGGCGCGAACCGGGCCGACCGGGAGCTGGACGCCTCGGAGGCCCTGAAGGGTCTGGGCATGGCGGTGATGGCGCTCCCCTACGGGCTGGGACGGGGTGTGCCGGTGCTGGTGTGGGTGGTGCCCTTCGGCGCAGCCGCCGTCTGCTCGCTCGCCGCCGGCC
The DNA here is from genome assembly GCF_041262165.1 of Streptacidiphilus sp. MAP12-16. Classification (NCBI taxonomy): domain Bacteria; kingdom Bacillati; phylum Actinomycetota; class Actinomycetes; order Kitasatosporales; family Streptomycetaceae; genus Streptacidiphilus; species Streptacidiphilus sp. MAP12-16. The sequence continues at coordinate 171,722 of NZ_JBGCBY010000017.1, read as the reverse complement.
TGTCGCGGTCCCAGGGGCCTGGGCACCGCGGGCATCACCTGTACCACGGGGTGGGACATCTGGCGATGGTGTACATGGCCGTGGCGATGGCGGCCGCGGGCTCCGTCGGAATGGCGGGGATGGCGGGGACGGCCGGGATGGCCGGGATGGCGGGGATGGCCGGGATGGCGGGGGTGGCCGGGATGGCGGGGGTGGCCGGCGCGTCGGGCGCTGCGGCCGGAGCCGGTCTGCCGCTGCTGACGGGGGCGCTGCTGGCGTTCTTCGGCGGGTACGCGCTGGTGGGCGGCCTGCGGCTGATCGGCGTACCGGGGTCGGCCGCCGTCGGCGCCGGGCCCGACCCGGCCAGTCCGGGGTCGGTCACCGCGCGGCTGCTCGGTGCTCCGGAACTGCCGCACGCCTGCCGCATGGTTCTGGGCATGGGCATGTTCACGATGCTGCTCGCCATGTGAACGGCCGGGGTGGCGTGTGTCACGCCTGCCGGAAAGCGATTCCGCGCTCTCCCCACGGCGCATAGGTTGGTGCCGCACGCAGTGACGCGTGCCCACGGTCCCGCCAGCGGAGGCACTCGTTGAACGCCCTGCCCGCTCTGCTGCTGCTCGGCCTGGTACTGGCCACAGCCGGTCCGCGGCTGCTGGCGCGGGCGCGCTGGGCGGAGCGCGAGCCGGTGCTCGCCCTGTGGGCGTGGCAGTGCCTGGTTGTCGCCACACTGCTCTGCTGCGGCCTGGCTCTGGTGCTGACCGGTGCGGCGGCCTGGCCGGCCGCACGCGACCTGCTGTTCTCGGGCGCCCCGCACGGAGTGGAGGCGGCCTACGGTTTTCCCCTGGCCCGGCCCTGGGCGATAGCCGGCGCCTTCCTGTTCGCCGTCGGCGGGGTCCGTACGGCGATGGCGCTGGGCCTGGAGGTCCACTCGGCCCGCGCGCTGCGCCGCCGCCGCCAGCGGGAGCTGGCACTCAGAGCGCCGGAGCTGCCGGCGGGCCTGGGCAGCCGGTCCGGATCAGGTTCGGGCGAGCGCCTGGTCGTCCTGGAGAACACCCAGCCGAAGGCCTGGTCTCTGCCCGGCCCCCGGGCGCGGCTGGTCGTGACCACCGGCGCGCTGCACCGCCTGAGCGACCGCGAGCTCGACGCTGTCCTCGCGCACGAGCGCGGACATGTGCGGGCCAGGCACCACTGGCTGCTGCAGTGCGCGGAGGCACTGAACACCGGCTTTCCCGGGGCCGGGATCTTCGTCCTGTTCCGCGAGCAGGTCGGCCGCCTGGTCGAGCTCGCAGCCGACGACTCGGCAGCGCGCCGCCACGGCCGACTGGCCACCGCGCTCGCCCTGGTCGAGCTCAACACCGCACCCGGCCCCGCCGAGAGCTGCCCGGCGCTGGTTTCCGAGGTCCCAGGCCGGGTCGACCGGCTGCTCGCCGGAGAGCCCCGGCTGTCGGTCGCCCACCGGCTGCGGCTCACCGTCGGCGCCCTGGCCGCGGTGGGCGCGCCACTGGCACTGGCCTTCGCTCCGGGCCTGCACGCACTCATCTGACTCATCCGGGGTCGGCCGAACACCCGCCGAGCCACGGCGCGCTCAGGCGGATCCAGAATTCGGTTGACGCACAGGCCATTCCCAGTAGGCCGCGCTACGCTTCCCTGGAACAGTCCATGTCCGACACATCCGGCCACCCCTGGCTCGGGCGGGCAGGGTGTGTGGACGGGCAGAATGCCACGGCATTCGAGCTGGTCTGGACGTGGGGTGAACACTTCGTGACCGTTTTTCTGCTCAGTGTGAGCGCGGCCTGTCTGCTCGGCCTCGGATTCGTGCTTCAGCAGCACGCGGCGCAGCGCGCCCCCCTTTCGGAGATGCTCTCCTACCGGCTGCTGCTGCGCCTGATGCGGCAACGGGAGTGGCTGCTCGGCCTCCTCTTCATGATCGGCGGCCAGGTGCTGAGCGCGATGGCGCTGTCCGCCGGCCGGATCTCCCTCGTGGAACCTCTGCTCGCGACAAACCTGCTGTTTGCCATGGGGCTGGCGCGGCGGATCACCCGGCAGACCCTCGGCCGGTCCGGCTGGGGCGGGGTGCTGCTGCTCGCCACCGGCGTGACCGTGTTCATCGTCAGCGGCCAGCCGACCGGCGGCGGCACCGAGTCCGGGGTGCTGCGGCACTGGCTGGTCTTCGGCGTGGTGGCGGGGATCGCGCTGCTACTGGTCTCCATAGCCCGGCGGATGCCGCTGTTCGAGGAGGCGACCCTGCTGGCGCTCGCGGCCGGCCTGCTCTACGGCGTGCAGGACGCGCTGACGCGTACGGCCGGGCAGCGGTTCAACCGCGGAGGCCTGGTGCTGCTGCTGCACAGCTGGCAGACCTACACCGTGGTGGCGATCGGCGTGCTGGGACTGATCCTGGTGCAAAGCGCGTTCGAGTCGGCGCCGCTGAAGATGTCGCTGCCGGCGCTGACCGCCGCGCAGCCGCTCGCGGGGATCGCCTGCGGCGTGGGCTTCCTCGGCGACGAGCTTCGGGTGACACCGGGAGCGCTGGCCTGGGAGGCGGTGGGACTGGCCTGCATCGTCCTCGGCGTAATCGTGATCGGCAGGCACCCCGCGATGCCGGACGCCTGCCCGGAGAGCTGCATCGAGGAGACCGTGCGCGCGGCCCAGCGCGAGGCGGAAGGCGCGCGGGCGGCGCTGCGGCCCTGAGCGCGTCCTTGTGCCGCGCGACCAGGCCTCTCCAGGCCTCTGCAGCAGGACTCTGAAGCAGGACTCCAGCGGACTCGATCAGGGGGCGAGTGTCGCCGCGAGGACGGAGCGGTGGGTGGGCCGCGCGGCGGCGTGCCGGGAGCGGCCCTCGGAAGTGAGGCAGACACTGACGCCGCGGCGGTCCTCGGCGCACATGGAGCGCTCGACCAAACCGGCCTTCTCCAGACGGGCGATCAACCGGGACAGCGCGCTCTGGCTGAGGTGGACCGAGGTGGCCAGCTCCTGGACCCGCAGGGTCGCCTTGCAGTCCCCCTCCGTGCCCTCGACGAGGCGTTCCAGCACCTCGAACTCGCTCATGCCCAGGCCGTGACGCTCGTTGAGCTCGCGGTCGAGCGCGCAGGCGGTCGCGGCCTGGCGGGCGAGCAGCGTGCGCCAGGCATCGACGAGGCCGTGCTCGTCGGGGACGGCGGCGTTGGGCGCTGGGGTGGACACGGCGCAAGAGTAGCAGATGCAGTTGAACTTATTGCGTTCACATTTAATTCATACGCATTGAATGCAACTGCATGTAGTGTCTCGGCATGACCACAGCCACTCCCCCCGCGACGACCGACGCCGCCCGCTGGAGCCCCCGCCTCTGGGGCACGCTCGTCGTCCTGTGCGCGGCCCTTTTCCTCGACGCCCTCGACGTGTCGATGGTCGGCGTCGCCCTCCCCTCCATCCGTACCGACCTGCACCTCAGCACGGCCTCCCTGCAGTGGGTGGTCAGCGGCTACGTCCTGGGCTACGGCGGACTGCTGCTGCTGGGCGGGCGCGCGGCCGACCTGCTGGGCCGCCGCCGGGTCTTCCTCACCGCCCTCGCCGTCTTCGCGGTGGCCTCGCTGCTCGGCGGGCTGGTGGACGACGGCGGCCTGCTGATCGCCACCCGGTTCGTCAAGGGCGTTGCCGCCGCGTTCACCGCCCCGGCCGGGCTGTCGATCATCACCACGACCTTCCCCGAGGGGCACGAGCGCAACCGGGCCCTGAGCATCTACACCACCTGCGGAGCGAGCGGCTTCTCGCTGGGGCTGGTGCTGAGCGGGCTACTGACCGAAGTCGGCTGGCGCTGGACCTTCCTGATGCCCTTCCCGCTGGCACTGGCGGCGCTGGCGGTCGGGAGCCGGCTGATCCCGCGCCAGGCGCGTCCCGAGCGGGACGGGCGCGGCTACGACCTGGCGGGCGCGGTGACCGCCACCGGCGGCCTGCTGCTGCTCGTCTACACGGTCACCCAGGCCCAGGGGGCCGGCTGGGGCAGCACCCGGACGGTGCTGTCGCTGGTACTCGTGGCCGCACTGTTCGCGGCGTTCGTCGCGATCGAGCAGCGGACCGCGCATCCACTGGTCCGCCTCGGCATCCTCAGGAACGGGCTGGTGGCCAGGGCCAACCTGGGTGCACTGGCCTGCTTTGGCGCCTACGTCGGGTTCCAGTTCGTCGCCACGCTGTATCTGCAGTCGCTGCTGGGCTGGTCGGCGCTGCAGATGGCGCTGGCGTTCCTGCCGGCCGGGGTGCTGGTGGCGGCCTCGGCGACGAAGATGGGCACGCTGGTCGACCGCTACGGCACGACCAGGTTGATGCTGGTCGGATTCCCGGCGGCACTGCTCGGCTACGCCAACTTCCTGCGGATCGGCGCCCACGGCGACTACCTCACCGTGATCCTGCCGTCGATGGTCCTGCTCGGCGTGCACTTCGCTCTGGTCTTCCCCTCGCTGAACATCCAGGCGACGTCGGGCGTCGCCGACGAGGAGCAGGGACTGGCCTCCGGCCTGGTGAACACGGCCTTCCAGGTCGGCGGCGCGACCGTGCTCGCCGTGGTGACCGCTGTGGTGACCGCCGGAGCGACCAGCGGCGGGGCGGGCGCTGGTGCACACGCCCAACTCGGCGGCTACCGGAACGCGTTGGCAGTGGTGACCGGGGTGGCGCTGATCGGACTGCTGGTCACCGCGACCGGCGCGCTGCTGGACCGGCGACGGGCGGCGCGGATCGGCTACCCGGTGCCGGACTACGCGGTGCCGGCTGGCGCGGCGCCGACCGGCGTGCCCTCGGCCGGCGACCTCTCCGACCAGGTCACCGCCCCGGAACGGCGCTGACGCTTCGGCCCGCCTGCACGGGGTTCGGGCGGGCCGATCGGCCCGCCCGGGCGGTTCGCCGATCCCCCGCGTCGGCGAGCCCGCCCGGGCGGACACACGCGTTCGAGGCGAGCCGTATATTGGCCTGCAGCCAATGAACGCAGGAGCACCATGTCACCCCGACGCCCAGCAGTCAACGAGGCCATGCGCGCCCGTTCACAAGCGCGCATCATGCAGGCGACGGTCGAACTGGTCGATGAGCGGGGTTTCGCTGGTACCACGCTCGGCGACATCGCCGAACGGGCGGGGCTGGCTCGGGGGCTGGTCTCGTACTACTTCCCCGGGAAGCGGTACCTGCTGCAGTCCTCCACACACCGGCTGATGCATCTGACGCTCTCCGCCGCGCTCGCGGAACTCGCTGAGGACGACGATCCGGACCTGTGGCTGGCCACGGCGATCGACACGGTGCTCGGGCTCGCCCTGGCCCGCTCGACGCTGATGCGCACGCATCTGGCGCTGATCCTGGCGCCCGACTCCGGCGGGTTCATCCAGGACGCGGAGCAGCAGCGGTTCGGCGCCCTGCTCCAGGGGGTGCTGCGGCGCCGCGGCGCGACCGACCCGGTCGCGGAGCACGCGGTGCTGCGCAGCGCGCTCATGGGCGCGTGCATGGGCCTGCTGCTGCCGGGCGCGGAGACGTCGCCCGCGCTGATCCGGGGCGACATCTTCGTCCGGTACGGCCTCGATCAGGCACTCGGGCCCGGTGCGGCGCCCGGCTCAGAACTCTTTGAGAAGTGAGCTCAGCAGTTCGATGCTGCTCTCCGGGGTCTGGCTGTCGACGCTGAGCCGCTCCATGACCTGGATGTACTGGTCGACGTCGTCCCGCTTGTCGAGGTAGAGGGCGCTGGTGAGCTGCTCCAGGTAGACGACGTCGGGCAGGTCCTGCTCCGGGAAGCGCAGGATGGTGAAGGCCCCACTCTCGGCCGCGTGCCCGCCGAAGCGGAACGGCATCACCTGGACGACCACGTTGGGCATCTCGGCGGCGTCGATGAGCCGCTGGATCTGGACCTTCATCACGGCCGGGCCGCCGACCGGGCGACGCAGCGCGGCCTCGTCCACGACCGCCCACAGGCGCGGTCCGTCGCCGTCCGCGATCAGCTTCTGGCGGCGCATCCGGACGCCAATGCGGCGGTCGACCTCGCTCACGTCCATGTGCGGGCGGTTGAGCAGCATGATCGCGCGGGCGTAGTCCTCGGTCTGCAGCAGGCCGGGGATGAACTGCACCTGATAGGTGCGGATGAGGGCGGCGGCCTCCTCCAGGCCGACGTAGGTCTGGAACCAGTTGGGCATGGCGTCGCTGAAGCTGTGCCACCATCCCGCCTGGTTGGCCTCGCGGACCAGGGTGAGTAGGGCGGCGCGTTCGGTCTCGTCGTCCACGCCGTACAGGCTGAGAAGATCCGTCACGTCCCGCTCCTTGAAGCTGACGCGGCCGAGCTCCATGCGGCTGATCTTCGATTCGGAGGCCCGGATGGTGTAGCCCGCGTCCTCGCGGGTGATTCCTTTTGCCTCACGGAGTCGGCGCAACTGGGAGCCGAGGAGGATACGGCGCACCATCGAGCCGCTCCCCGGCTGAACTGTGGTCATTCCGTTGAACCTCCACCCGGTGAAATCAGCGCACAGTCTGCCACTGTCCGGCCGCGAAGGGTGCCCGAATCGACAGCCGGGAGTCAAGAAGCCTGGCTGAACCAATGGCGGCGCCTGCGGCGAGCAACCATGAGACTACTCCCTGCATATGAATCTGCACGTGCAGATGCCTACTTCGCACATGCACGTGAATCCACTCTTGCATCTGACGTATGCGGAGAGGACCATGATGCACGTGCACCTGCACACCCACTGGCAGTCCTGCGGGGACCCCGCTCCCCCCTCACGCGACGTCGAGTTGCCGCCCCGTCCGCCCTTCGCGGACGAGGCGGAGACCGACGTCGCGCGCGCGACCCCGGCAGGGCCGACACCGGCAGCGACGTCTGCAGCAGCGCCCTTATGGGAGGAGCTCTTCATGGGCCTGAGCCCGGCACTGGCCACGGACCCTGATGTGGTCAACTGCGCGCTCGCCCCTCGATTCGAGTCCGTGCGCACTGCGCGGGAGTTCACCAAGCTGACTCTGAACCGCTGGGAACTCGGCGAGCTCTTCGATGACATCGCGCTGGTGGCAAGCGAGTTGGTGACCAACGCGCTACGACACGCGCTCGCCGCGACCTCGGCGGCAAGCGTGCCCGAGCAGCGGACCAGTCACTGGGGACGACGCGGGACGCACAACCCGAGTCCCATCACCCGTCAGTTGAGCGCGGGCTCGGCCGAGGGCGAGGCTGAGACTCCGTCACCTCTTATACGTCTCAGCCTGGTTCGGCGCGCTCCGCAGGTGGTGTGCGCGGTGAGCGACCCGAGCGCCGCAGGCCCGGTCGCGCGGGAGGCCGACTGGATCGCCGAGTCCGGCCGCGGTCTGCATCTGGTCGACTCGTTCAGCCAGTCCTGGGGCTGGCATCCCGTGGCCGCCGGCAAGGTGGTCTGGGCTCTCTTCGAACTGTCGGAGGGGGAAGAGCGGCGGTACGGGGGAGGCTGAGCCGCCCTCCCGTACCGCCGCCTGCTCGCGCCGCTCCTCCGCACAACCCTTCGCGACAAGCCTCCGTACAACGTGCCCCGCGCCATCCCGCGGTCTCCGCCGCAGGGCCTCCGGCCGTACCGCTCAGGCCTGTTCGGCCAGGTGGTCGAACTCGCCCTTCTTCACCCCGTCGAGCAGCGCCGCTATCTCCGCCCGCGTGTAGATCAGCGCCGGCCCTTCAGGGAAGCGGGAGTTGCGTACCGCGACATCACCATCGGCCAGCCGAGCCAACTCGACGCAGTCGCCCTGCGAATTGCTCAGACGGCTCTTCTGCCAGACCACACCCTCGATCTCCGTGGCGGCCATGCCGTTGTACATGCGACGCATTGGTGTCTCCAGGATGTGCGAGCCGTGCAGGATGGGGCAGCGAGGCGCCTCACTGCACGTGATGATAACGCCAGTGCAGTTGCACGTGCAGGTGCTTATGCGTGCGCACGTGCGTTCACCACATGTGACAACTCGCGCTCCGCCCTCGCAAGTTGACGGAGCGAATCGGACATAAGTCACGACCGTCGTCGCTCTCGGCAACAGGGGCGGTGCAGCGCGCGGTGACCGGACTTCATGATCGACGGCATGCATTGCCCCGGTGACACACAGTCAGTAATCATGTGCACCACTCAGCTATGTGACGCTGCTCACCCCGAAACCGGTTCCACCGAGGCGAAATGTCGCCGGTGCACCCGTCATTGATGAAATGTCGCGGTTACGGGTAAATGCGAGCCCTGGAACGGGCTGCAGATGCCAAAGCGGGGTGCCCGACTGCCGTCTTCCGTACGTATGACCTACGATCGTCCGACATGAGCTCTGCCGCCACTTCCAGCACCCCGCTGCCCGTCCGCACGCCCGGTTCGCGGGCGCGCGGCCGTCACCGTCGGCCCGAACGTCCCGAGATCCCCGCGGGTGCCCCCGCGCTGCTCGTGGCCGTGCCCTCCGAGGCCACCCAGGCCGCGCAGCAGATAGTCGACGAACTGGTCTCACTGATCCGCGCGGAGCAGCCCGGGATCGACGTGAGGGCCGGTTACCTGTCGTCCACCAGTGACGAAACCCCCACTCTGTCCGCGCTGCTGGATGCAGCAGCCGCCGAGGAACGCCCGGCCCCGGTCGTGGTGCCGCTGCTGCCGGGCCCGTCCGACGCCTTCCGCAGCGCCCTGGCGGAGCTGCCCGGCGAGGTCCGGATCACCGACACGCTCGGCCCGCACCCGTTGCTGGCCGAAGCCCTGCACGTCCGCCTGTCCGAGGCCGGGCTCGCCCGCGCGGACCGGGCCCGGCTGTTCGCCATCAACACCTCGGCCGACGGCATCGTGCTGGCCACGGTCGGCGGCGCCGAGGCCCTGCAACTCGCCGAGGTGACCGGCGTACTGCTGGCGGCGCGGCTGGCGGTCCCGGTGGTCGCGGCCGCGCTGGACGAGCCGGGCTCGGTGGCCGCCGCTGCCGCGCACCTGCGCTCGACCGGCTGCGGCCAGCCCGCGCTCGCCCCGTACCTGTTCGGGCCCGAGGTCGGGGAGGAACTGCTCAAGGCCGTGGCCGCTGAGGCTGACTGCCCCGCCGCGGAACCGCTGGGCGCCTACCCGACGGTCGCCCGGCTGGTGCTGGGCCACTACCTGGGCGCGCTCGGTATCGAGCAGGACCCCGATCAGGGCTGACCCCTCCGGCGCAGGCGGAGTGGGGCGCTCTACTGCCTCAGGGCGCTACGGTGACGCCGTAGCGCCCTGAGGCATGCCCTTTTCCGGCGCTTTCTCGGGCATCCCGGTCCCGCGCGGGCTCAGCCTCGGGTACGAGCGGCCGCCGTGGAGCCGCGGACGACCAGCTCGGGCTGGAAGACGAACTCGCCGCGCTGCGCCGGGTTGCCGCCGATCTCCTCCAGCAGCACGTTGACCGCGGCAGCGCCCATGGCCTCGACCGGCTGCCGGATCGTGGTCAGCGGCGGGTCGGCGAAGGCGATCAGCGGCGAGTCGTCGAAGCCGACCACCGACACGTCACCGGGGACGGACAGCCCCCGGGAGCGGGCGGCTCTGATCGCGCCGAAGGCCATCAGGTCGCTGCCGCAGACGATCGCCGTACAACCGCGGTCCAGCAGGGCCCCGGCGGCCGCCTGACCGCCTTCCACGCTGAAGAGGGAGTGCTGGACCAAAGCGGCCGCAGCAGCCTCGGTCAGGCCCAGCTGGGACTGCATCGCCTCGGCGAAGCCCTCCAGCTTGCGCTCCACCGGGACGAAGCGGGCGGGGCCGACCGCGAGGCCGATCCGCTGGTGGCCGAGGCCCGCCAGGTGCTGGACGGCCATCTGCATCGCCGCGCGGTCGTCCGGGGAGATGAACGCGGCGGCGATCTTCGGGCTGTAGCCGTTGATCATCACGAAGGGCACGCCCTGGCCGATGAGCTTGGCGTAGCGCTCGGTGTCGGCGGTCGTGTCGGCGTGCAGTCCCGAGATGAAGACGATGCCGGTCACCCCGCGCTCGACCAGCAGCTCGACGAGTTCGTCCTCGGTGGAGCCGCCCGGGGTCTGCGTGCACAGCACCGGCGTGTAGCCGTAGCGGGTCAGCACCTGCTCGATGACCTGGGTGAACGCAGGGAAGATCGGGTTGCTCAACTCCGGGGTGATCAGCCCGATCAGACCGGCGCTGCGCTGGCGCAGCCGGGTGGGGCGCTCGTAGCCGAGCACGTCCAGGGCGGCGAGAACCGTCTGCCGGGTCGCCGCGGAGACCCCCGGCTTGCCGTTCAGCACCCGGGAGACGGTGGCCTCGCTCACCCCGGCCTGTGCCGCGATATCCGCCAGCCGCGCTGTGTTCAAGAAAGCGTCCCCAGTCGTCGGTCCGTCACCGAGGTGCTGGCCCCCGGCAAGCTGGTGTACAGCATCGCACCTTATTGCACCTGGGCGGCCCTACCTGACGGTTCGGAAGCATCGGTACCGGTCGGGACTGGAGCGGGGGCGGCAGCGGGGGCGGCAGCGGGGATCGGGCCGGTAGCCCGGCGGGCGCCGAGCAGGGCGATCAGCACGGCCAGGGCGCCGGTGGCCATCGGGATGCGGTAGCCGGCCCCCGCGCCCAGGTGCTGCACCGCCCACCCGCCGACGGCCGCGCCGCCCGAGACGCCGAGCAGCAGACCGGTGACGGCCCAGCTGAAGCCCTCGGTGAGCCTCGCCTGCGGGACGGCCTCGCGGACCAGGCCCATGCTGGTGACCATCGTCGGCGCTGTGGTGAGCCCGGAGACCAGCAGCACGGCGGCGAGCTCCGGCAGGCTGTCGACGAAGGGCAGCGGGGACAGGCTGACCGTCATCGCCAGCAGGCACAGCACCAGGCGGCGGGCCGCGCCGCCACTGGGCTTCCAGAGCCCGAAGGCGAGTCCGGAGACGCAGGACCCCAGCGCGTAGCAGGACAGCACGAGACTGGCCGCGGCCTTGTGGCCGTGGGCGTCGGCGAAGCCGATGGTGGTGATCTCCATGATCCCGAACACTCCGCCGGTGGCCACGAGAGTCAGTACCAGCACCCGCAGGCCGGGAGAGCGCATCGCGGAGCCGCGCTCCTCGGTCGCGTCCCGGCGGAGCTGCGGCTCGGTGCGGCGCTGCGCGCAGAACGCCAGCCCGCCGACCAGGATCAGCAGTCCGGCGACCAGGAAGCCCGCCGAGGGGAACAGCCCGGTGGCGAGCGCGGTCGCGGCGATCGGGCCGAGGATGAAGCAGAGTTCGTCCAGGACGGACTCGAAGGCATAGGCGCTGTGCAGGACGTCCTCGTCACCCGCGTACAGCGCGGCCCAGCGGGCGCGTGACATCGAGCCGAGGTTGGGACCCAGGCCGGTGACGGCGGCGGTCGGGAAGAGCGTCCAGTGCGGCGCGTGCCAGTCCAGGCAGAGCAGTTCGGCGAGTCCGCCGCCGGTGGACAGCAGCAGGGCCGGCACGGCGACGCGGGCCTGACCGTGGCGGTCCACCAGCCGGGAGATCTGCGGTCCGGCCACGGCGACGACCAGCAGCACCGTCGCGGCCAGTGCGCCGGCCAGCCCGTAGGAGCCGTGCGCACCGGTGATCATGAAGACGGCGGCGACGCCCGTCATCCCGATCGGGAGTCGCCCGAGCAGCCCGGTGAGGGTGAAGGCGACGCTGCCGGGGGCGGCGAAGATGCGGCGGTAGCTGGAGAACACACGGCTCCTGACCGGTCGTTGACGCCGGGACCCTCCCGGGCACGCAGGAGCCCCGGGGCGGGAAGGACCAGGCACGGCCGCCCCCGCACCCGGGGCTGGTCTCAACTGCGGGGGCGGGCCGCCCCCGTGGAGCCGCGGACGACCAGTTCGGGCTGGAAGACGAACTCGGCGCGATGGATGGCGTTGCCGTTGATCTCCTCCAGCAACGCGTCGACCGCCGCCGCGCCCATCGCCTCCACCGGCTGGCGGATCGTGGTCAGCGGCGGGTCGGCGAAAGCGATCAGCGGCGAGTCGTCGAAGCCGACGACGGAGACGTCGCCGGGGACGGTGAGCCCGCGCTGCCGCACCGCGCGGATCACCCCGAAGGCCATCAGGTCGCTGCCGCAGACGATCGCCGTGCAGCCGGCGTCCAGCAGTGTAGCGGCGGCGGCGTGTCCGCCCTCGACGCTGAACAGGGTGTGCTGGACCCGATCCGCGCTCTCCTGCTCCGACTGCCCGAGCAGGTCGCTGCAGGCCGCCGCGAAGCCCTCCAGCTTGCGCAGCACCGGCACGAAGCGGCGCTGCCCCAGTGCGAGGCCGATCCGCTCGTGGCCGAGTTCGGCCAGGTGCTGGACCGCCATCCGCATCGCGGTCCGGTCGTCCGGCGAGACGAAGGGCGCCGAGATGTGCTCGCTGTAGCCGTTGATCAGCACGAACGGCACGCCGCGCCCGGCCAGACGGGCATAGCGCTCCATGTCGGCGGTGGTGTCGGCGTGCAGTCCGGAGACGAACACGATGCCGTTGACTCCGCGCTCCACCAGCATGTCGACGAGCTCGTCCTCGGTGGAACCGCCGGGGGTCTGCGTGCAGAGCAGCGGGGTGTAGCCGTAGCGGGTCAGCACCTGCTCGATGACCTGGGCCAGCGCCGGGAAGATCGGGTTGTTGAGCTCGGGGGTGATCAGCCCGATCAGTCCGGCGCTGCGCTGGCGGAGCCGCATCGGGCGGTCATAGCCGAGGACGTCCAGCGCGGCGAGCACCGCCTGACGGGTCGTCGGCGAGACGCCCGCACGCCCGTTGAACACCCGGGAGACGGTGGCCTCGCTGACCCCCGCCTGTGCGGCGATGTCGGCCAGACGCGCTGTGGGGACGACTCCTGAGGGAGCCGCCATCTCAGCGGGCCCACCAGACGGTGGTGTCGGGCGAGAGCACGATCTCGTCCTCGATGACGACAACGTCACTGGACGACAGTAGGACGCGGCCTGGTGCGGGCAACCGCACGGGCTCACTGCCGGTGTTGACCGTGCAGACGAACACGCCGTCAGCGGTACTGCGGCGGAAGGAGAGTACGCCCTCCGGCGCGTCGAGCCAGACGAGCGAGTCGCCCGAGCCCAGTGCCGGGTGCTCGCGTCGCGCGGCCAGCGCGCTGCGGTACAGCTCCAGAGTGGAGCTGCGGTCGCCGGTCTGCGCCTCGACGCTGAGCTTGGCCCACTCGGCGGGCTGCGGCAGCCAGCTGGGTCCGCCGGCGACCGGGCCGAAGCCGTACGGGGCCTCGGTGCCGGACCACGGCAGCGGGACCCGGCAGCCGTCGCGCATGCCCTCCTGACCCTCGGCGTTGGTGCCCCTGGCCCGCGTGAACGCCGGGTCCTGGCGCAGCGCGTCGGGCAGGTCCAGAACCTCGGGCAGGCCGAGCTCCTCGCCCTGGTAGACGTACGCGGAACCGGGCAGCGCGAGCATCAGCAGGGTCGCCGCGCGGGCGCGGCGCAGGTCCTGCTCGCGGTCCTCGCCGTCGCCGAAGCGGGTGAGATGGCGGACCACGTCGTGGTTGGACAGCACCCAGGTGGCGGGGGCGCCGACCGGGCGCATCGCGTCCAGGGTGACGTCCACCACGCCCTTCAGCGCCTCCGCGTCCCAGGCGGTGCCCAGGTACTGGAAGTTGAAGGCCTGGTGCAGCTCGTCGGGGCGCAGGTAGTTGGCGGTGCGGTCGACGGTCGGCGTCCAGGCCTCGGCGACCGCGATGCGGCGGGTGTCCGGGTCGGTGCCGTACTCGTCCAGGATTCGCCGCCAGTCGCGGTAGATCTCGTGGACTCCGTCCTGGTCAAAAAACGGCAGCACGTCGTTGCCGAGCAGCCGCAGCTGGTCGTGCAGGCCGATGTCGGGGAGACCCGCGGCCTTCACCAGGCCGTGCGCGACATCGATCCGGAACCCGTCGACGCCCAGGTCGAGCCAGAGCCGCAGGATGGAGCGGAACTCGTCGGCGACGGCCGGGCACTCCCAGTTGAAGTCGGGCTGCTCCGGCGCGAAGAGGTGCAGATACCACTCGCCGGGGGTGCCGTCGGGGTTGCGGGTGCGGGTCCAGGCCGGGCCGCCGAAGATGGACTCCCAGTCGTTGGGCGGCAGTTCGCCGGCCGCGCCCAGGCCGGGGCGGAAGTGGAAGCGGCTCCGCAGCGGGGACCCCGGGCCCTCGCGCAGCGCCTGCCGGAACCAGGCGTGCTGGTCGGAGGCGTGGTTGGGGACGATGTCCACGATGACCCGCAGGCCCAGCTCGTGGGCGTCGGTCACCAGCCGCTCCGCGTCGGCGAGGTCGCCGAACATCGGGTCCACCGCGCGGTAGTCGGAGACGTCGTACCCCGCGTCCGCCTGCGGGGAGGCGTAGAAGGGGGACAGCCAGACCGCGTCCACGCCCAGGTCGCGCAGGTAGGGGAGTCTGCTGCGCACGCCCTCGAGGTCGCCCATGCCGTCGCCGTCGGCGTCGGCGAAGCTGCGCGGGTAGACCTGGTAGATCACCGCGTCGCGCCACCAGCCGGTTCTGCGCGTGGCGTTGGCGTCGGCGTCGGCCGTGGTGACGGCTTCGGCGTCGTCCGCCGCGACGGGCAGGTTCTGGTCGGCGAGGTGCTGGGTCATGAAATCCCTTGAGGCTGAGGAGAGGGCAGGTGACGAGGGAGTCGCGCGGGCCGGTCAGCCCTTGGTGCCGCCGGCGGTGAGGCCGGTCACCAGATGCTTCTGTACCAGGTAGAACACGATTCCGGCTGGAATGGCGATCAGGACAGAGCTGGCCGCCATGAGGTTCCACTGCGAGTTGTACTGGCTGATGTACGTCTGCAGGCCGACCGCCAGGGTGTACTTGTCGGCGGAGAGCATGAAGTGTGAAGCGTAGGCGACCTCGCCCCAGGCGGTCAGGAAGGTGTAGAACGCCGCCACGGAAAGGCCGGGCCGGGCCAGCGGGATGATCAGCCGCCAGAAGGTGCCGAAGGGCGAGAGCCCGTCGATCCGGCCGGCCTCGTCGATCTCCACCGGGATGGTGTCGAAGTAGCCCTTGAGCAGCCAGGCGCTGTAGGGGACGGCGGTGGTGCAGTAGATGAGGATCAAACCCTGGTACGTGTCCAGCAGGTTGAGCCCCGCCATGATCTTGTAGAGCGGCACCAGCAGCACCGCGACCGGGAACATCTGGGTGAGCAGGAACGTGTACATCAGCTGGCGGTGGCCGGGGAAGCGCATCCGGGAGACCGCGTAACCCGCGCTGGCCGCGATGAGGACGCCGACTGCCATCGTGCCGAGGCCGACGATCAGCGAGTTCATCAGCCAGGTGCCGAAGCCGGTGTGGCCGATGACGTAGCGGTAGTTGGACAGCGACATCCGGCTGAAGATCCGGCCGGGGTGCAGGTAGTCGTTCTCGTTCGGGCCGAGCGAGATGAAGACGATCCAGGCGACCGGGAAGGCCGCGACGAATGCGGTCACGGCCAGCACGCCGTGCAGTCCGAGCGAGGCGAGGACGCCCCGCTCGCCGCGCAGCAGCGGGCGGCGGCCCGAGCGACCCGGTCGGCCCGAGCGGGTCGCTGCGGTACCGGCGGTGCCTGCGGTGCCGGCGGACGGTGCGGCGGTGCCCGGGTCCGCCGGGCGCACGGAGGTGGTCATGGGGTCTGCTCCTGCTCCTGCGGTGGCACTCGGTTCGGGGAGGGCTCGGGTGCTCACGCCGTCGTCACCTCGTTGCGGGCCAGCCAGCGGCGGTAGAAGGCGGTGAAGACCACCAGCAGGGAGAGGCAGAGGATGCCGACCGCGGCCGAACTCGCGTAGTCCTGCGGCATCTGGCCGAAGAACAGCTGGTAGGCGTAGGTGATCAGGATCTGCACGCTGTCGCTGCTGCCGGCACCGAACAACAGGAAGATCACATTGAACTGGTTGAAGGTCCAGATGATCCCCAGCAGGATCACCGTGCTGCTGACCGGGCGCAGCCCCGGCAGGGTGACGTTGGTGAACCGCTGCCAGGGGGTCGCACCGTCCATCTCCGCTGCCTCGTAGAGCTCGCTGGGGATGGACTGCAGGCCGCCGAGGAAGGAGAGCATCATGAACGGCACGCCGCACCAGGTGTTGACCAGGATCGCGGCGACCTTCTGCCAGAACGGGTCACTCAGCCAGCTGGGGTGTCCCAGGTGCAGCGCCCCCAGCAGGCTGTTGACGGCGCCGCCGTCGCTGAGCAGCAGCCGCCAGGAGAAGATGGTGACGAAGGTCGGCACGGCCCAGGGCAGGATCAGCAGCAGCCGGTAGAGGGTGCGGCCGCGCATCCGGCGGTTCATCAGGACGGCCAGGCCGAGACCCGTGCCGACGGTCAGGGTGACGCAGACGACGGTCCAGACGATGGTCCAGACGAAGTGCGGCCAGAACTGGTTGTCGGGGCCGCTCAGCAGGTCGACGTAGTTCTTCAGGCCGATCCAGCTGAAGCTGTCGGGGATGTGGTTGACGCCGATGGTGCGGCCCACGTTGAGGCTGTTGGCGTTGGTGAAGGTCAGCAGTACACCCTGGACCAGGGGGTAGCCCACCAGGGCGCCGAGCACAACGACGACCGGGGCGCACATCACCCAGGCGTACCAGTGCTGGTCGTACGAGCGCCGCAGCCGGGCCACCAGCCCCGGCCGGGGTTCGCGGTCGCGGCGCTCCTTGCGGGCTCTGCCCTGGACGGCGACGGTCATCGGTCTGACACCTCTTCGGCTCTGCGGCTCTCGGGCCCTGCGGCGCTCGGGCCCTGCGGCACTGGGTCTACGGCTCTTCGACGTGGGCGGTTCACCCGGCTGCGCCCGACGGGCCGTCCCGGAGGGGACGGCCCGTCGGGCGGCGGATCACTGGGTGGCGAAGCTCGGGAGCAGCTTCTTGGTCGCGATAGAGGCGTTGTTCAGGCCGGTCTGGGTGCTCTCCTGGTTCGCCAGGATCTTGAGCAGCTCGGTGTTGAAGAGGCCGTAGATGGAGCTGTACTCGGCCAGCGCCGGGCGCGGGACGCCGGCGGTCAGGATGGTCTGGAAGCCCGCGATGCCGGGGTTGGCGGTGACGGCGGGGGTGTAGGCGTCGCTGCGGGTCGGCAGGGTGGCGTTCTTGGTCGCGATGGTGGTCTGCGACTGGGCCGAGGTCATGAAGGCGATGAACTTCTCCGAGGCTGCCTGGTGGGCGGCGTCGGAGCCGGCGTAGGCGACCAGGTTGTGGCCGCCGATGGGGGCGCCGGACTTGCCCGTGGAGCCGGCCGGGACCGCGGCGATGCCCAGGTTGGTCTTGTCGGAGAAGGCCGCGCCCTTGTAGACGTTGGTGGTCTCCCACGGACCCTGGATGATCATCGCGACCTTGCCGCTGTTGAACTTGTCCATCATGTTCGCGTAGGCGTTGGCCGTGGTGTCGAGCTTGGTCACGCCGGGGCTGGCGAGCACGCCCTTGAGGGTATCGATGCCCTTGACCGCGGCCGGCGAGTTGATGGTGATCTTCTGCCCGGCGGCGTCCACCATGTCGGTGCTCTCGCCGTAGAGGAACGGCATCGCGTAGTAGGAGGCGGCGTTGAAGTCGAATCCGTCGACGCCGGCCTTCTGCTTGAGCAGAGCGGCGTCGGCCTTGAGCTCGTCCCAGGTGGTGGGGGCCTTGGCGATGCCGGCCTTGGTGAACAGCGACTTGTTGTACATCAGGCCCAGGGTGTCGGTGACCAGCGGCACGCCGTAGAGCTTGCCCTGGAAGGTGGCCTGGGTGACCAGCTGCTTCTCGAAGGTGCTGGTGTCCGCGGCTGCGGGAGTGCCGTCCAGCGGGACCAGGTAGCCGGCCTTGGCGAAGCCAGGAGTCCAGCCCACGTCGGAGCGCAGCACGTCCGGCGCGCCCTTGCTGCCGGCGGCGGTCTGGAACTTGGTCTGCGCGTCAGCGAAGGGGACGTTGACGTACTTGACCGTGATGTCCGGGTTGGCCTTCTCGAAGTCGGCGACCAGGGCCTGGTAGGTCGGCGCCTCGTTGGTGGCGTCGGAGGTGTCCCACCAGGTGATGGTGACCGGACCGCTAGCCTTGGCACCCGAGCTGGTGCTTCCGCCGCTACTCCCGCAAGCGCTTGCAGAAACCGCTATCGCTGCCGCCAGAACGGCTGCCGCAATGCCACGACGCATTGTGAACTCCTTGGAGGGTGGATGCCCGAGTGGGTGGGTCGGCACCTGGCACGGAGCCTCCCCGAGCCGACGCACCGTTGCTGCCGTCGGGCTTGGGGAGGAACGTAACAGCGGCGTGAGCGGAATGGAAAGTCCTTGCAGCAAGTTTCTGAAAGCTCGGGTGATCGTTACATCCGCGTGTCCACAGCGTTGCCGTTCGGCTCCTTGACCAGGGGTGTGCCGGCGCAGCGGTTCCCGGACGGCCCTTCCTTGACAGCGGCGGGGTATCCGCAATGGGATGGCTTCATCACTCCTACCGGGGTGAAAGTCCTGGCCAGAGTCGCTCAGGAGGCGAAGGTGGCGTACTACCGCAGCGCGGGCACGGTCCCCCCGAAGAGGCACACCCAGCACCGTCGACCGGACGGGGGCCTCTACTTCGAGGAACTGATGGGCGAGGAGGGCTTCTTCTCGGACTCCTCGCTGCTCTACCACCGGCATCTGCCGTCCGCGCTGGTGGACAGCCGGGTCTGGCAGCTCCCCGAGGACAAGCCCGAGCCCAACCACCCGCTCAAGCCGTACCACTTCCGGCTGCACGACCTGTTCCCCGGTGAGAGCTGGCGCCACGCCGACCCGGTCCGCGACCGGAGGGTCGTCCTCGGCAACGCCGACGTCCGCATCGCCTACGTGGCCGCCGGCGTGCCCTCGCCGCTGTACCGCAACGGCATAGGGGACGAGTGCGTCTACGTGGAGTCCGGCACGGGCGTGCTGGAGACCGTCTTCGGCAGCATCGAGGTGGGCGACGGCGACTACGTCATCGTGCCCAGGGCCACCACCCACCGCTGGCTGCCGACCGGCGACGCCCCGCTGCGGCTCTACGCGATCGAGGCCAACAGCCACATCACCCCGGCGAAGCGCTACCTCTCCAAGTACGGGCAACTGCTGGAGCACGCGCCGTTCTGCGAGCGCGACCTGCGCGGACCGGTCGGACCGCTGCTCGCCGACGAGGGCGCGGGAGACGTCGAGATCTACGTCAAGCACCGGGTCTCCACTGCTTCCGGAGGCGGCGGCGTCGGCGGCACCGTGTTCACCGTCCCCGAACACCCCTTCGACGTGGTCGGCTGGGACGGCTGCCTGTACCCCTACGCCTTCAACATCAGCGACTACGAGCCGATCACCGGACGAGTCCACCAGCCGCCGCCCGCGCACCAGGTCTTCGAGGGCAACAACTTCGTGATCTGCAACTTCGTGCCGCGGAAGGTCGACTACCACCCGCTGTCCATCCCCGTGCCCTACTACCACTCCAATGTGGACAGCGACGAGGTCATGTTCTACGTCGGCGGCGACTACGAGGCCCGCAAGGGCTCCGGCATCGGCCAGGGCTCGGTCTCACTCCACCCCGGCGGGCACACCCACGGGCCGCAGCCCGGCGCCTACGAGCGCAGCATCGGCGCGGAGTTCTTCGACGAGCTCGCGGTCATGGTCGACACCTTCCGGCCGCTGGACCTGGCCGAGGGCGGGCGGGCTAGCGACGACGGCCGCTATGCCTGGAGCTGGAGCGGGCGCGGCCCGCAGGGAGACCTGACGTGACCTGGGTTCCGGTACCCCACCGCACCGGGCGCGGGGCCTGACGGCGGCCGGATCGGCTTCGGCGAGGTCACCGGGGCGGCCGTCGGCTGGGGGCGGTCGCGGCTTCGAGCGTGGGAGCGTCGATGAACTCGGTGTGGGTTCCCGCGCTGCCGCAGGCGTAGGCACCGGAGACCTGCCCGGAGTGGATGCAGTCGTCGAGGTCACGGTCGGCGAAGTAGGCGTGCAGGAAGCCGCTGACGAAGGCGTCGCCGGCGCCGTTGCTGTCCACGATCGGGCGGTGCGGTTCCGGTTCCACGGCCGGGAAGTGACGCACCGTCCGGTCGGCCCGGGTGAGCAGGTGGCAGCCGTCGGCACCGTCCGTGGCGACGACGAGGCGGGCTCGGCCATGGTCCAGAACGGACTGCATGACCGGGGCGAGCGCGCCGTCGGCCTTGAGGTTGGCGGCGCTCATGAAGACCAGGTCGGAGCGGTGGGCGTAGGTGCTCTGGTGCGGAAGGACGCCGTCCCAGTTGTGCAGGTCGGTGGAGCTGGTGACGCCCAGGCGCTCGATGTCGTCGTAGAGGTCGCGGTTGTGGTTGGCGATCGACTGGTGGACGTGGCGGCTGCGCTCCAGGTAGGGCAGGTAGAACGCGGACGGCAGTCGCAGGTCGGCCGGATGGCGGCCGTCGTAGAAGGAGAAGCGGCGGCCCTGCCGGTCGACCAGGTTGACGCTGCGGGGCGTACCGGCCGGAGCGGGCAGCGCGCTGAAGTCCAGGCCGTGACGGGCGTAGGCGTCGAGGATCATCGCGCCCTGGGCGTCGTCCCCGAGGAAGTCGATGAACTTGGTTCGCAGGCCCAGGAAGTGGCAGCCCAAGGCCACGCCGTTGCCGGTGTGGGCGACGTAGTCGCGGATGGGCGGGACCACGACCGCGTCGCCCGGAGGGACGGCCAGCTCGTCCACTCGAACGATGGTGTCGACTCCGGCCCCGCCGACCACCAGGACGTCGTACTCGTGCACCGCTGCCCCCGCATGGAGAAGATCCGCAAGCTTGCGCAAACTCTGCCATGAGCGCCGCCGGACCGGAAGTCCCGGCCCGGTGGGGGTCGACCGACACCGCTGCGGATGGTGCGTCAGAAGGCCCGTGCCTCGAGGTCGGAGAGGCGGGCCGTTGGCCGGGGTGGGCGGCTGGGTGGCTGGCTGGGTGGCTGGCTGGGTGGCTGGCTGGGTGGCTGGCTGGGTGGCTGCGCCGTTCCCGCCGGAACCCTCGATCCGTCGGGAACGGCGCAGCCTGCGGCGTGGTCGCGGGACCGTCAGGTGACCCGCAACCACACCGCGGTATCGGGGGGTAGGACGCCGCCGGGGAGCGGGCCGCAGGCGAGCAGCACGGCTACGTGCTCGGGCAGCGGCACGGGCGCGTCGGAGAGGTTCACGACGCAGGCGAAGCCGGCGCCGCGTCGGAACGCCAGGACGCGGGGCGGCGAGTCGAGCCAGTCCATCGGCCCGTCGCCGAGCGCGGGCTCGGCGCGACGGATGCGCAGCGCCTGCCGGTAGAGCGTCAGCATCGAGCCGGGGTCGCCGTCCTGGGCAGCCGCGGTGAGCGGGGCCCAGTCGCCAGGTTGGGGGAGCCATGGTTCCGCGGCGGCCTCGGGCGGGCTGAAGCCGTAGGGCGGCCGGTCCCCGTGCCACGGCAGCGGGACGCGGCAGCCGTCGCGGCCGGGGTCGGCGCCGCCGGTGCGGTGGTACATCGGGTCCTCGATGCGGTCCGCCGGGATGTCCTCGACCTCGGGCAGGGCCAGTTCCTCGCCCTGGTAGAGGTAGACCGAGCCGGGCAGGGCCAGCGAGAGCAGGGCGGCGGCGCGGGCGCGGCGGGTGCCGAGGGCGAGGTCGGTGGGGATGCCGTGTGCCTTGGCAGCGAAGTCGAAGCCGGTCTGCTCGCGACCATAGCGGGTGGCGGTGCGGGTGATGTCGTGGTTGGCGAGGACCCAGGTGGCGGGCGCGCCGACGGGGGCGTGCACAGCGAGGGTGGTGGTGATCACGGCGCGCAGCTCGGCGGCGTCCCAGGGGCAGGCGAGGAAACCGAAGTTGAAGGCGGTGTGCAGCTCGTCGGGGCGCAGGTACTGCGCGAAGCGCTGGGGGTCCGGGAGCCAGAGCTCGCCGATGAGGGCGCGGGGCTTGGCGTAGGAGTCGGCGATGGTGCGCCAGGAGCGGTAGATGTCGTGGAGCTCGTCACGGTCGATGTAGGGGTGCGGCGCGCCGTCCGGGTGGTGTTCGGGGTCGAAGTCGGGGAGGGCGGGGTCCTTGACGAGTTCGGCGGCCGAGTCGATGCGCACGCCGGCCGCGCCGCGGTCGAACCAGAACCGCAGCACGTCCTCGTGTTCGCGGCGGATCTCGGGATGGTCCCAGTTGAGGTCGGGCTGCTCGGGAGCGAACCGGTGCAGGTACCACTCCCCCGGGGTGCCGTCGGGTTCGCTGCTCCGGGTCCAGGCCGAACCGCCGAACTGGGAGCGCCAGTTGTTGGGCGGGAGTTCGCCGTTCTCGCCGCGTCCGGGGCGAAACCAGAAGCGTGCGCGTTCGGGGGATCCGGGGGCGGCGGCCAGTGCCTGGCGGAACCAGGGATGGGCCTGCGAGACGTGGTTGGGGACGATGTCGACGATGGTGCGGATGCCCAGGTCGAGGGCCTCGGCGATGAGCTTCTCGGCTTCGGCGAGGGTGCCGAAGGCGGGGTCGATGTCGCGGTAGTCCGCGACGTCGTAGCCACCGTCGGCCATCGGCGAGGGGTACCAGGGGGTGAACCACAGGGCGTCGACGCCGAGTTCGGCGAGGTAGGGCAGTCGGGCGCGTACCCCGGCGAGGTCACCGACGCCGTCCCCGCCCGCGTCGGCGAAGCTGCGGACGTACACCTGGTAGATCGCGGCGCCGCGCCACCACTGGGGCTCGTGCACGGTAGGGGTCTCCATCTGTCGGGGGTCGGCGGGGGGCGTCGGCGGACTCGCCGTCGGGATCAGCCCTTGAGGCTGCCAGCCGTCAGGCCGCCCATGATGTTGCGTTGGAAGATCAGGAAGAACACGATCGTGGGCACTGCGGAGATGGCGGACGCGGCGATGAGGACGTTCTCGGGGACACCCTGGGAGAGGGAGTAGATCCCGGCGTTGAGCGTCTGCCGGGTCGGGTCGGGCTCGGCCAGCAGCGGCCAGAGGAAGTCCTTCCACACGCTGACCAGCGCGAAGATGGAGACGACCGCGATGATGGGCCGGGACATGGGCAGCACCAGGGACCAGAGGGTGCGGAACGGGCCCGCGCCGTCGATGGAGGCGGCGTCCAGGAGTTCCTGCGGTATGGAATCGAAGAACCGTTTCAACAGGAAGATGCTGAAGGCGTTGGCGATGGACGGCAGCCAGATCGCCCAGGGCGAGTTCAGCAGGTTGAGGTGCAGGATCGGCAGGTCGATCACGGTCAGGTACTGCGGCACGATCAGCACCATCGCCGGGATCATCAGCGTGGCCAGCATCGCCCCGAGGATCACGTTGCCGAGCACCGGGCGCAGCTTGGACAGGGCGTAGGCCGCGCCGATGTCGAAGACCAGCTGGAAGGCGAGCGCGCCGAACGCGTAGATCAGCGTGTTGACCAGCAGCTTGGAGAGGTTGAGCTCGCTCCAGGCGGTGCTGTAGGTGCCGGGGTAGAGGTGGCTGGGGAAGAGCGTGGGCGGGTTCTGGATGGACTCCTGGGTGGACTTCAGCCCGCCGGTCACCATCATGTAGAGCGGGCCGAGGAACACCAGGGTGAACACGGCCAGGGTGCCCGCGAGCACGATCCGGTAGGTGACACGGCCGCCGCGGCGGTTGAGCTGGACGTGGGAGATCAGGGTGCGGGTCGATGTCTCGGTCGCTGCTGCCATGGCCGGCCTCACTGCTCACTGCGGCGGTTCAACCACCGGTAGATTAGGGCGAATCCGACGAGCACCAGGAGCAGGAGCAGCCCCAGGGCGGACGCGGCGCCGTAGTTGCTGAAGTTGAAGGCGTACTGGTAGATCAGGTAGACGATGGTGGTGACCGAGCCGTTGACGCCCTGGCCGCCGTTCGTGAGCACGAACGGCTCGACGAAGACCTGCATGGTGGCGACGATCTGCAGCATCAGCATCATCGAGAGGATCAGCCGGGTCTGCGGGATCGTCACATGCCAGATCCTGCGCAGCACTCCGGCCCCGTCGATCTCGGCCGCCTCATAGAGCTCGCCCGGGATGCCCTGCAGCGCCGCCAGGTAGACCAGGGTGGCGCTGCCCATGTTCATCCAGGTGGAGGCGATGACGACGGACACCATGGCCATCGACGGGGACTGCAGCCACTGCGAGGTCGGCAGGTGCAGGATGCGCAGCAGGTGGTCGAAGAGTCCGTAGTCCGGGTTGTAGAAGTACTGGAACAGCACCAGCGAGGCGACCGGCGGCAGCATCACCGGGAGGTAGACCAGGATGCGCAGGTAACCGCGTCCGTGCCGCAGCTCGTTGAGCAGGATGGCGACGAAGAACGGCATCGCGTAGCCGAGCAGCAGGGCGAGGACCGTGAACTCGGCGGTGTTGCGCCAGGCGAGGCCGAAGCTGGGGTCGTTGGAGATCTGGTCGAGGTTGTGCAGACCGACCCAGGTGGTGTGGCCGGCCTTGGTCTTCTGGAAGCTCATGATGAACTCCCGGACCATGGGGTACCAGGAGAAGAAGGCGAAGCTGAGCACCGCGCCGATGAGGAAGGCGTGCGCGGTGAGGTTGCGGCGCAGCTCGCGGACGAAGGTGCTCCGGGTGCGCTGCGGTTGGGGCTTGGTGCTGCTCTCCAGTACGGCGATGGCCGCCATCGGGGCTCCTGACATGCCGGGACGGAGGAACGGAGGCGGGGCGACCGGGTTGCGGCGGTCGCCCCGCGTTGGCTCTCGTCTCCTGGGGCGGCTACTGGGCGTTGGCGAGAACCTGGTTGACCTGGGTCTCGGCGGTGGCGAGCAGCTTGGCCGGGTCGGCGTTGGGGTCGGTGAGCGCGGAGGCCATCGCGGTGTCCAGGACCTTGTAGATGGCCTGGGCGTTGGCGGGCTCGGTGACGCCGGGGACGCTGGCGCTGATGAACGGTGAGAAGCTGGTGACCGGCATGGTCGCGGAGGCGGCCTTGAGCGCGTTGTCCTTGGCCAGCGTGGCGCCCTGGAACATTTCCGGCTCCGGGATGCCGACGGCCTGGCCGCTGGCCTTGGCCCGGGCGTAGTCGAAGGTGACGCCCGAACCCATGACCAGGTACAGGTAGTTGACCAGGGCGACCCCGGCCTTGATCTGGTCGGGCGTGTCCTTGACGTTGAACATGTAGTCGTCGCCGCCGGCCAGGGTGCCCTTGGCGGGTCCGCCGTCGCCGGGGATCGGGCCCATGCCGTAGTCCTCGTACTTGGCGCCGAGGGTCTGCACCATGTAGGTGATGTCGTCCGGGGCGGCGATGTACATCCCGAGCTTCCCGGCGGCCATCTGCTTCTGCAGGTCGCCCCACTTGAAGAGCTGGGTGCTGCCCATGGCGTTGTCGGCGAAGCGCAGCTTGTGCAGGTTGGTCAGGATCGCCTTGCCCTGGTCGTTGTTGAAGGCGGCCTTCTTGCCGTCGGCGCTGACCATGGTGCCACCGAGGGCGTACATCTCGGCGGTGAAGTGCCAACCGCCGTTGTTGCCGGCGCTGTAGTCGCCGTAGCCGTTGATCCCGTTGCCGAGCTTGGAGATCGCCTGGGCGTCCTTCTCGACGTCGGCCCAGGTGGTGGGCGGGTTGTCGGGGTTGAGGCCGGCCTGCTGGAACAGCTTCCGGTTGATGATCATGCCCATGGTGTAGTTGCTGCGGGGTATCCCGTAGAGCTTGCCGTCCTGCTTCTGGCTGTCGAGCACCGAGGGCTGGAAGTCGCTGAGGACCGGGACGGTGGCCGGGGTGACGTACGAGGTGATGTCTGCGGCCTGTCCGGAGTTCAGCACCTGCTGCCGGTCGGTGAAGTACGTGTAGAAGACGTTGGGCTCGGTCTTTCCCTGGAGCGCGGCGGTGAACAGCGCCGGGGTCTCGCAGGGGAAGGTGTCGATGCTCTTGACGGTGACGTTGGGGTTCGCCTTCTCGAACGACGCGATGTCGTCGAACCACTGCTGACGCGGGATCGGCTTACTGGTCGGCGGCGCGCAGTCGATGCTGATGGTCACCTTGCCGCCGCCGGCGGCCGGCTTGTTGCCGCCGCCGTTGGACGAAGTGCTGCCGCAGGCTGCGGCGGTGAGGCCGATGGAGGCCGCGAGGAGAACGGAGGTGGTTCTGCGGACGCGGTGACTGGTCAGCCGCTCAATGGTCATCTGAGGACCCTTCTGGGGGCAGGGCTTTACAGGGAGGGGTGGCTCGGTGTGGCGCGTGCCACTTAACCACTACCAGCAGATGACCACAATATGTCGACGAGATATTGCAAGATTTCGACATTGTAACGACAGGGCACAACGAAGGGGTCGGACGTTGATCGTCCGACCCCTGGCCTGCCCGACGGGTGCCCCGTCAGCTCAACTTCGGTCGGCCACCGGCCCGGTGGAGCCGCGGACCACCAGCTCGGGCTCGAACAGCAGCTCGTCGTGGGTGACCCGGGCGCCGGCGATCTCGCTCGCCAGCAGGTCCACCGCGGCCCGCCCCATCGCCTCGATCGGCTGCCTGATGGTCGTCAGCGGCGGGTCGGTGCAGGTCATGAAGGAGGAGTCGTCGTAGCCCACCACCGAGACGTCGTCCGGCACCGTCAGCCCCCTGCGCCGCACGGCGCGCACCGCCCCCAGGGCGATCGGGTCGCTGGCGCAGATGATCCCGGTGACCCCGCGCTGCAGCAGCCGGGCCGCCGCGGCCTGGCCACCCTCCAGCGAGAACATCGCGTGCTCGATGTGGCTGTCCGGCAGCTCGATCCCCAGCCGGGTCGCGGTCAGGAACGCCGCCGACAGCTTGCGCCGGGAGGGCACGTGGTCCGGCGCACCCAGCACCAGGCCGATCCGCCGGTGGCCCAGCGACACCAGATGGCCCATGGCCTGCTCGACCGCGACCGCGTCGTCACAGGACACCTGCGGGAAGTCCAGGTCGTCTATGGCCGCGTTCAGCAGCACGGTGGGCAGCCCGCGCTGGGCCAGCCGCTCGTAGTGCTCGTGCGGGGAGTCGGCCTGGGCGTACAGGCCGCCGAAGAAGACCACTCCGGAGACGTGCTGCTGCAGCAGCAGCTCCACGTAGTCCGCCTCGGACACTCCCCCGGCGGTCTGCGTGCAGAGCACCGGGGTGAAGCCCTGCTGGGCCAGGGCCCCGCCGACCACCTCGGCGAAGGCCGGGAAGATCGGGTTCTGCAGCTCCGGCAGAACCAGGCCGACCAGTCGGGAGCGCTCCCCCCGCAGCTGCGTGGGCCGCTCGTAGCCGAGCACGTCCAGGGCGGTCAGGACGGCCGTACGGGTGTTCTCGGACACCCCGGGCTTGTCGTTGAGGACGCGACTCACCGTCGCCTCGCTCACCCCGACCTTCTTCGCCACTTCAGCAAGTCGTCGCGTCATGACCGCAAGTGTATGACACTCAACGTAAGTCACTTACGGAACCCTGCAAACCCTCGATCAGGGTAAAACCTGCTTCCGCACTGTTCCTCCACAGGCCGCTATCTCACATCTGAGATAGAGTCACGCCGTGATCGATGACTACCTCATGCGCATCGGCAAGCTCATCCGTGACGCCAGACAGCACCGGGGCTGGACCCAGGCGCAATTGGCGGAAGCGCTGGAGACCAGCCAGAGTGCGGTCAACCGGATCGAGCGCGGCAACCAGAACATCAGCCTTGAGATGATCGCCCGAATCGGTGCCGCTCTCGACAGCGAGATCGTCTCCCTGGGCTATGCCGGACCCATGCACCTGCGGGTCATCGGCGGCCGGCGGCTGTCCGGCAGCATCGACGTGAAGACCAGCAAGAACGCCTGCGTCGCCCTGCTCTGCGCCTCGCTGCTGACCACCGGACGGACCACGCTGCGCCGGGTCGCGCGGATCGAGGAGGTCTACCGCATCCTGGAGGTGCTCGGCAGCATCGGCGTGCGCTCCCGCTGGATCAACGACGGCAGCGACCTGGAGCTGACCCCCCCGGCCGAGCTCGACCTCGACGCCATGGACACCGAGGCGGCCAGGCGCACCCGCAGCGTCATCATGTTCCTCGGGCCGCTGATGCACCGCCACGATACCTTCAGGCTCCCCTACGCGGGCGGCTGCGACCTGGGCACCAGGACCGTCCAGCCGCACCTCAACGCGCTGCGCAGGTTCGGCCTGGAGATCACCGCCACCACCGGGATCTACCACGCCGAGGTCGACCGCCGGGTCCGCCCGGAGCGGCCGATCGTGCTGACCGAGCGCGGGGACACGGTCACCGAGAACGCTCTGCTCGCGGCGGCGCGGCACGACGGCGTCACCGTCATCCGCAACGCCAGTTCCAACTACATGGTTCAGGACCTGTGCTTCTTCCTGGAGCAGCTGGGCGTGAAGGTCGAGGGCGTCGGCAGCACCACGCTGACCGTCCACGGCAGGCCGCAGATCGACTGCGACGTCGACTACTCCCCATCCGAGGACCCGGTGGAGGCGATGAGCCTGATCGCCGCAGCCGTGGTCACCTCGTCCGAGCTGACGATCCGCCGGGTGCCCATCGAGTTCCTGGAGATCGAACTCGCCGTCCTGGAGGAGATGGGCCTGGACCACGAGCGCACGGCGGAGTACCCGGCGGACAACGGCCGGACCAGGCTGGTCGACCTGCTGGTGCGGCCGTCCAAGCTCAGCTCGCCCATCGACAAGATCCACCCGATGCCCTTCCCCGGCCTCAACATCGACAACGTGCCGTTCTTCGCGGCCATCGCCGCCGTGGCCCAGGGTTCCACCCTGATCCACGACTGGGTGTACGACAACCGGGCGATCTACCTGACCGAGCTGAACCGGCTCGGTGCCGATGTCCAGCTGATGGACCCGCACCGGCTCCGGGTGCAGGGACCGACCCGCTGGCGGGCGGCGGAGATGATGTGCCCGCCCGCGCTGCGCCCGGCGGTGGTGGTGCTGCTGGCGATGCTCGCGGCGGAGGGGAGGTCCGTCCTGCGCAACGTCTACGTGATCAACCGCGGCTACGAGGACCTGGCCGAACGCCTCAACTCGGTGGGCGCGCACATCGAGACCTTCCGCGACATCTGAGACCGGCACCGGGGGCGCCCTCGTCGAGCAGGCGCTCAGGGGCTGAGGCCCTCAGGCGCTCAGGCCCTCAGGGCGCTCAGGCGCGGCTCGCCACCACGGCCTGGTACGCCCGCGCCGCGGTGCAGGCGGCCAGCTGCGGAGCAGGCCAGGAGGTGAGCCTGCCCGCGTGCACGTCCACGAAGACGCAGGACGTCGCGCGGCTGAGCGCCAACAGCGTGTCACCCTGCTCGGCGGCGGCATCCCACCCGGTCCCGGGCGGCAGCCCCACCTCGGCCAGCAGGCGCGCCACGCCGGTCGACGTCGCCGGGACGTCCTGCTCGGCGACCGGCAGCTCCGCCAACCGGGTGACCAGGCCGACCGCCGCGGCCCAGTCGCTGTCCGAGACGGTGGAGGGGTCGGTGGGGCAGTCGACCGACCGCACCTCCGCCCGAGCCGGCGAGCCCGACCAGCTGTAGCGGTAGCAGCGATGGAGCACCGTCAGGTGACGCCCGTTCAGCGCCCCGCCGGTAGTCGACCCGAGCAGCCGCACGGTCAGCTCGACCCCGTGCCAGCTGAGGAGGTCGGTGCCGCCGGGGCCGTAGGCGACGGAGACCACCGTGCCGTCCTCGTCGCGGACGATCCGGTCGAAGGCCGCCTCGTCCACGCCCCCGTCCGCCGGACCGCCGCCCGAAGGCAGCCGGCGCAGCGTCGCCTGCAGGTCGGCCGCCCGCGAGTCCGCCGCCGCACTGGCCCGCGCACCGGCCTGCGGGTCCCCGACCCAGCCCGCGACCTGACCCACGGCCACCAGTGCCGCCACGCTGACCAGCAGTCCCACGAAGCCCAGGCCGTACCGCCAGTGGACCCGGGGCCGCGACGCACGGGGGGTCCGGGCCCGTGGGCACGGCTCTGGTGTGACATCCGCCACCGCTCTGGTCACCGCCCCCCTCGCCCCCCCGGATGTGCCGATCCCGTGAAGAACTATTGTGGGCCCACGAAGCCGAAGGAGCGTCATGCCGCTGGAACTCGTCGACGACTGCCGCCTCGCCCTGGGTGAGGGCGTGGTGTGGGACGGCCCGAACCGACGCCTCTACTGGATCGGCATCGAGGACCGTCAGGTCCGCTGGCTGGACCAGGACCAGGACCGGGTCGGCGTGCTGGAGTTGGGGACGCGCCCGGGTACGCTCGCGCCGTACCGGGACGGAAAGGTCCTGCTCGCGGTCGAGGACGGATTCGCACTGCTCGACACCGGCAGCGGTGCCCTGGAGACCGTCGCGGAGGTCGAGACCGACCGGCCCGGACGCCGGATGAACGACGGCAAGGTCGACCCGTACGGGCGTATGGTCGCCGGGACGATGGAGTCCGCGGAGCCGCGCGCGCCGGGCCCGCTGTACCGCCTCGAGTACGACCGTGACGGTACCCCACGGGTACTGACCCTGCGTGAGGGCATGCTCATCCCCAACGGACTCGACTGGCCCGAGCCCGACCTGCTCTGGCACATCGACTCGCCCACCCGCCGCATCGAGCTCTACGCCTATCCCGAGCACGGCCCGCTCGCGGAACCGGTACGCGCGCTCGACGTCTCCGATCTCGGCGGCGACCCGGACGGGATGACCCTGGACGCCGAGGGCAACCTCTGGGTGGCCTTCTGGGGCGGCTCCGCCGTCCGCTGCCTGTCCCCCGAGGGGAAGCTGCTGGAGACCGTCGAACTGCCCACGTCGCGGGTGACCAGCTGCGCCTTCGGCGGCCCCGGCCTCGACACGCTGTACGTCACCACGGCCGGGGGGCGCGGACCCCGGGCGGACCCCGGCGTGGACCCCGGCGCGGGGTCGCTGTTCCGCTACCGGGGGCTCGCCACCGGCCGCCCCGCGCAGGCCTGGTCAGGCCCCACGACACCAGGTGATCCCGGCCACTGATGCTCCCCATGTGCCGGTCGGTCCTAGACCGACCGGCACATGGAGGGCGGCGTCGCGGGCCGACGGCTCTCGCCCAGACGGCTTCTCCTCAGTCGCCAGGGCTCCGCCATGGCTCCTTCGTCGGCACCGCCTGGACTCGGCCCTCGACCCGCTCCTTCTTCCACCCTCCATTTGCCGGTCGGTCTTACCCGGGTGGTCTAGCGTGTGGTGTCCGGAGTCCCAGTTTCCGCCTTCTCTCGGAAGACGCGCGCACGGATGACACTCACCCCCGCCGCCCGGACGGGCAGCACCACGACGCCCCAGGACCCGCCGCAGGACCCTCGGCCGTCGTACCTCCATCGCGGACTGAGCCTGCTCGCCCTGCTGGCCCTGTTCCAAGGCACCGCCGAGCAGCTCCGGTCCCAGGCCCTGGGCAACCGCTACCTGGTGACCACGCTGGTCCTGCTGTACGGGGCGATGCTGGTGCTCGCCGTGCTGACCCTGACCGTACGGCGGCAGCGGGACCTGGTCCGGGTGGACGTCCTGGTGCTGCTCGTGGCGCTGGTCCGGCTGGCGGTGTACGTCGCCGGGAGCGCCGGGCACCACTTCAAGCCGTACGGCGACGACGAGGGACCGCTGATCACCCTCGCCGCACGGTCGTTCGCGAGTGGCGGCCATGTCTACGGGATGCACTGGCCCGGCTTCGCGGCACAGTTCCAGGTGGGCACGACCCCGCTGATGAACGGCGGCATCGCCGACAGCTTCGGATACCCGCCGCTGAGCGTGCTGCTGGCCGCGCCGTTCGCGTCGTGGATGCCGGCCTGGGTGCCGGTCGCCGGACTCATGAGCCTCGGCGCACTGGTGCTGACCGCCGTTGTGATGTTCCGCCTGCTGCCGGCCCCGCTCCGCCCGGCGGCGACCCTGATGTGCTTTGGCTTCACCTGGGTCTTCTTCTATGCCCGTAACGGCTACCCCATCTTCCTCACCCTGCCGTTCCTGGCAGTCGCGGTCCACCGCTGGACCAGGACCGGCTCGGGCGGGGTACTCGGCCGCAGCGGGGTGCTCGGCGCGGTGTGCCTGGGCTTCGCCGCCTCCGCGCACCAACTCACCTGGTTTCTCGTCCCGTTCCTGCTCGCGGGCATCCTGCTGCTGCGGCGCGGCGAACTCCCCTGGCGGAGCGCACTGCTGGTGACCGCACGGTACGCCGCGCTGGCACTCGGCACCTTCCTGCTGCTCAGCCTCCCGTTCGCGATCCGCGACGGGCGGGCCTGGGCCACCGGGCTGTTCTCCGTCCTCACCCAGCACGCCAGCCCGCAGGGCCTCGGGCCCGTGGACATCAGCTACTACCTGACCGGCGGCAGCGGAGACCTCGGAATGTACTCGGCGGCGGGTGCCGCGCTGCTCGTCGCGACCTTCGTCGCCTTCCTGCTGTTCCCGCAGCGCTTGGCGCCGGCCCTGGTCCTGCTGCCGTGGCTCGCCTTCTACCTCTCTACGCGCTCCACCGAGACCTACTTCGTGCTGCTCGCCCCGATCTGGCTGACTGCCTACGCGACCTGCGACCACGACGACTTCAGCCGCGCCTGGCAGTGGCGCCCCCGTCTGCTGCTGGACCGCCGAGTGCTGCGGGCAGTCCCCGTGCTGCTGGCGCTGCCGGCAGTCGCCTGCCTCCTCGCCGCGGTCCTCGCGCCGGTGCCGCTGGCGCTGCGGATCAGTGGGCTGCGCACCGGGACACCCGCGCAGGGCAGCCCCACCATCGAGCAGATCGACGTCTCGCTGCGCAACGTCTCCGCCAGCCCGCTCACGCCGGCCTTCGCCACGAGCAACAACGCCTGGCTGGACTTCGGTTGGACGGTGACCTCGGGGCCGCGGACGCTGGCGCCGCAGCAGTCCGGCAGCTACGTGCTCACCCGCCAGGGGAATCCGCTGACCCTCAACACCAAGGGCAGCACCTACCTGCGCGTCGTGTCCGACAACCCGCAGACGCTGACCAGCACCGCGCTGCCGGTCAAGAGCCTGTCGGTCAAGTCCGCGACGCCGTAGGGCGTCCAACCTCCTCGCCGGCCGCCAGTTCCACCACGGCGACGAGGACCTCCTTGGCCGACTCCCTGGCCCGGGCGTCGCACTCCAGCAGCGGGATCCCCTTGTCCAGGTCGAGGGCAGCGCGCACCTGGTCCAGCGGGTAGGCGCGCGCGCCCTCAAAGCAGTTGACCGCCACCACAAAGGGGATGCCGCGTCGCTCGAAGTAGTCCACCGAGGGGAAGCAGTCGTCGAGGCGCCGGGTGTCGGCGAGCACCACCGCACCCAGCGCGCCGACCGCCAACTCGTCCCAGACGAACCAGAACCGGTCCTGCCCCGGCGTCCCGAAGAGGTAGACGGCCAGGCCGTCCCGGATGTCGATCCGGCCGAAGTCCATGGCGACGGTCGTCGTGGTCTTGCCCTCCACGCCGTCGGTGGGGTCCACCGGCCGCCCTGCCTCGCTGAGCCGCTCCTCGGTCCGCAGCGGGCGGATCTCACTGACCGCGCCGACCAGCGTGGTCTTGCCGACGCCGAACCCGCCCGCGACAAGGATCTTGAGCGCAACGGGGGCGGTCTGGGCCGTGTTGAAGGGGGCTATGGACTCCACGCGCGCCATCCTAGGCGGCCGTGCCCAGGCTACGGGCAGGGACGGGCCAAGGGGCGCACCCTCCTAGCCCCCCGAGAGCTGGGCGAAGCGGGCCAGGCTCTGGGTGTAGGCGACCGGGGTCACGTGGATCGGCCCGACGTACGGGTGGGTCATGTGCAGCACCATGTAGACGCCGAAACCGACGATCGCGCCCACCAGTCCCAGCGCGATCGACTCGCGCAGATGGAAGGTCAGTCCGGCGATCGGTGCGTACAGCAGCACCAGCAGGCCAGTGCAGATCAGCGCGGGGTACAGCGGGGCCGGCAGCGACGCCGAGGTGTCGGCGAGCCGGATCTGCCGGGTGGTGTAGACGGCGGCGAGGTCGCTCAACTCCTGCGTGCGGACGGCCGGGTTGGCGAGCGTCTCGACGTGCGCCCGCACGGTGTCCAGGTCGCTCCAGGTGGCCGGGCTGGCCGTGCCGCGGGCCATGCTGGTCCACTCGCTGCCGATCACGGAGGTGACGTAGCTCCGGAGCAACGGACGGGTCGTCGGATCGGCGTCCGTGTAGGCGGCGTTGAGGGCGCGGGCCTCGTCGAAGGTGTGGCCCCGGGCGGTGTTGATGTTGGCCCAGGAGCCGGCGATGAGGAAGGCGGCGACCAGGATGAACGAAGAGAGCGAGGCCGAGCCGAGGAAGCCCAACGCGCCACCGGAGAACGCCCCCTCGCGGGAGCGGGTGGTCCGCCCGAAGGCGGCCAGGACAATCACGGCGGCAAGACCGCCGAGCAGCGCGAAGAGGACGAAGCCGAGGATCAACGGTGTCTCCCGAAAGCGTGGTTGACGAAACTGGCCCCGGCCGAGATGAGTGCGGGCAGGGTGATCGCGACAAAGACGAACGCGGCCTCGGGCGAACCTGTGGGCGCGGGCGCGGCGGTGTCCGTGATGACCCGCGGCGTCACGGTCGCGGCGTGCAGCTGACTGGGGGCGGGTGGCGCGGGCAGCACGACGGCCAGGTGCCGGACCGGGGCCGGGTGGTACGGGGCGGGTGCCGGACGGCGCGGGGCCGGCGGCACGACATGTGCGGCGGGCTGCCGCACCGGCGGCGGAACTACTTGGCAGTGGAAGTGAGGCAGGGGCGGCGGTTGCGGCGGCAGCGGTGGCTGCTCGTCCCCGCCGGACGGGGGCGCAGGCGGCGGTGGGGGCGGCACGGGTGGTGGGGGCGGCACGGGCGGCGGGGGAGGCGGCGAAGTGGTGCACGGCCAGTGATGGTGCGCCAGGTCGCCACGACGCGCCCCGGGCGCGCGGAGCGCCGATGTTCGGTAAGGATCTGTGATGCGTCCCATGAGCAGGGACTCTGCCGTGGGCTGCGCCGCCGCACCGCCCCGACGGGGGAAGATCACCCGACCGGGCATCAGCTATTCGAATGGGCATACATCGGACGATCGGCCGAATAGAACTACACGCTCGACAGAGCGACAGCGCCCGATGGAACCAACGACCTGGGGAGCGATAGGGCTCGGGTCAGCGCACGCCGTCGCAGTGACACTGTGCGGCTCCGCCGCGCGGCCTTCGATGGCAAGGCGCCGGGACGCCCTTGTAGCGGAGCTACTTGGGCCCCGCGGCGCCAGCCGCCGATGTCAGACCGGCAACGCGGCCAGCGGAGGTGCCGGGCGGTGTGCGCCCGAGCCCTATCGCTCCCCAGGTCGTACGGGCCCGAGGAAGCTACAGGGCGCGCAGGCCCTGGATCACCTCGCGCAGCACGCTCTCGTGCGGCAGCAGCGCCGCGGGCACGGGACGGCTCACCCGGATCAGCTCGGCCTCCAGCAGATCGCCCAGCAGGATCCGGACGACACCGAGTGGGAGGTCGGTCCCGGCCGCGATCTCGGCGACCGACAGCGGCCGCTCCCGTACGAGTTCCAGGATCGTCTGGTGCTCCGGGTCGTCCGCGCCCTCGGCGTCCTCGGCGTCGGCGGTCCCCGCCAGGTCCGTCACCGCGACCTGCGCGATCACGTCGAAGGCGGCCCCTTCGGCATGCCGGGTCCGGCCTCTGGTCAGCGTGTACGGGCGGACCAGCTGCGACAGCGCGGACTCCTCGTCGTCCCACGCCTCGTCAGCGCCCTGCTCGGCAGCGCCCTGCTCGGCAGCACTCACCGGACTGCGGGCTGGCCCGCCCGAGGCTCGCTGCCCAGGTGCTCCCCGACCCGCTTGACCAGCAGCGCCATCTCGTACGCGACCAGGCCCACGTCGGCTTCGGCCTCGCTGAGCACCGCCAGGCAGCTGCCGTCACCGGCGGCGGTGACGAAGAGGAAGGCCCGATCCAGTTCGATCATGGTCTGCCGGACCGCGCCTGCCTGGAAGTGGCGGCTCGCGCCCTTGGCCAGGCTGTGGAATCCGGAGGCGACTGCCGCCAGGTGCTCGGAGTCCTCACGGCTCAGCGCCGAGGAGGCGCCCGCGGCCAGTCCGTCGCTGGAGAGGACGACGGCGTGACGTATCTCGGGGACCCGGCGCACCAGGTCGTCGAGGAGCCAGTTGAGGTCGCCGGACGGCTTCGTCGGTGCGGTCATCGGTGTGTTCCTTCCGGTGCGGATTCGGGTGTCCCAGCTGCGCGGGCAGGGGGATCGGCGAGTGCCTCGCCGCCGGGCCCCACTGGTTCGGGCGCCGGTTCGGACAGCGTCTGGGGTGTGGCCCGGCCCCGGCTGAGACCCCGCTGGAAGGAGGCGAACGTCGCCCGAACCTCCTCGGGTGAACGTTCCCGCCCGGCCGGCTGCTCAGGCTCGGGGTGGGCCCGGTGGCCCTCCCCTTCTTCGGCGGCCGCCACCCGCAACTGCGGCGCGAGGTTCGCCTGCCGGACCCGGCGCGGCAGCAGCGGGGCGACCGGCGCGGGCGCCTGCGCGGGGGCTTGCGGCGTGGACGCGTCCTGCGCGGGGGCTTCGGGCGTGCGCGCGCCCCTCAGCACCAGGTCCCGCACCGATGCGTCCCGCGTGCCACCGTCGCGGGTGCCGCCCTCCCGCGTGCCACCGTCCCCCGAGCCGCCCTCCCGCAGCGAACCGTCCCCTGCCGCGCCGTCGCGGGCGCCGTCCCGCGCCGCGAGGTAGCTGTCCGCTCGGGTGGGCAGCGCTCGCCGCCGGGGCAGTGGCGAGGCCACCGGCTCCCCGTCCGCCGGGACGGCCGGTACCGCGGGCCGGGGCCGGGTGGGACTCTGCGCCGCCGCAATCCGTGCCGACTGCGGCAGTTCGCGGCCCATCCGCCGTCGCTGCACGGGCAGCGCCGGTTCCGAGGTCTCATCGCCGTCGGGCGCGGAGGCGTCCCCGGGACGCGACGAGACCGGGGCGAGAAGCTCGCGGGGCAGCAGGACGACCGCCGTGGTCCCCCCGTACGGCGAGCGCCGCAGGGAGACCCGCACGCCGTGCCGCGTGCTCAGCCGGCTGACCACGAAGAGCCCCAGCCGGTCGGA
Source organism: Streptacidiphilus sp. MAP12-16 (assembly GCF_041262165.1). NCBI lineage: Bacteria > Bacillati > Actinomycetota > Actinomycetes > Kitasatosporales > Streptomycetaceae > Streptacidiphilus > Streptacidiphilus sp. MAP12-16. Next base: position 135,116 of record NZ_JBGCBY010000017.1, on the reverse strand, counting down.
GTCGGCGAGGTCGAAGTCGCCGCCGGTGGCCAGGCGGTTGTTCGCCGCGATCAGCGCCTCCTCCCCCATGCCCAGACCCCGGTCGTCGATCTCCAGAGCGAAGCCGTTGGCGACCTCCTCGCCCTGGATCCGGACCTGGGTGTGCGGCGGGGAGAACACCGCCGCGTTCTCGACGAGTTCGGCGACCAGATGGATGACGTCGGAGACCGCGCCGCCGACGACGGCCACGGGCGGCATCCGGTGCACCCGCACCCTCGCGTAGTCCTCCACCTCGCCGACGGCCGCCCGGACCACGTCCAGCACCCGCACCGGGCGGCGCCAGGTACGGCCGGGCGCGGAGCCGGAGAGGATGATCAGGCCCTCGGCGTGGCGGCGCATCCGGGTGGTGAGGTGGTCGAGTCGGAACAGGTCCTCGAGTTCGTCGGGGTCCTCCGCCCGGCGCTCCATCTCGTCCAGCAGGGTGAGCTGACGGTGCAGCAGCGCCTGGCTGCGCCGGGCCAGGTTGACGAAGACGGCGGCGATGCCGCGACGCAGCTCCGCCTGCTGCACGGCCGCCTCGACGGCGGCCCGCTGAACCGCGTTGAAGGCCCGCCCGACCTGGGCGATCTCGTCGTGCTCACCCATGCGGGCCGGCACCTCGGGCACCTCGGAAGCGAGGTCGACCCGCTCGCCGTCCCGCAGCCGTCGCATCACCTCGGGCAGGCGCACTCCGGCGAGCTCGAAGGCGGAGTTGCGCAGCTCGACGAGCTCGCGTACCAGGCCGCGGCCGATGCGCAGTGACACCAGCAGGGTGAGCAGCACCGCCAGAAGTCCGGCGAGCCCGACCGCCCCGTCGCGCCAGATGACGCCCATGGCGTAGGACCTGGCGCGATCGCCCTCGATGGTCGCGGCCTGCACGTCGAGCCGGCTCAGCTGGTCGAGCACGGAGTTCGCGGCGGTCTGCCAGTGGGCCGCGTCGACCCCGGCGACGGCGCGGCCCACACCCAGCCCGCTGACCTGCTCCTGCAGGCCGGCCAGGGTGGCGTAGTCCTGCCCGCTGGTGAACCCGGTGAAGAGTGCGGCCTCCTGGTCCGGCAGCTGCGGCTGGTACACGGAGAAGAGCAGGGACCCGCCGTCGATGGTGGCGAGGAAGTTCTGGAACTCGGACTCGGTGAAGTGGCCGGCGGCGCGGGCGCCGGACATCAGCGCGTCCTCGCGGGAGATGTACTCACGAGCGCGGACCAGCTCGATCAGGTTGCCCGCCTCGCGGGTGAGGTCGCCGGCCTGGAGGTCGCTCAGCTGCAGGCGCAGGGTGAAGAAGGGAGTCTGTGCGTCGGTGTACCACTGGTAGACGTCGTCCCAGCCGAGCTGGTGGTGCTCGGTCTGGCCGCGGCTCGCCGGGAGGCCGGCGATCTGGGTGAGGACGCCGTTCAGCGCGAGGCGCTGGGTGGCGTTCAGGTCGGCGAGCTTTCCGGCGTCGGAGGCATGGGCCCGAACCACCGCGGCCAGCTGGTCGGTCGCCACCTCGGCGCGGTGCAGGGTGTCCAGATCGCCCTTGCCCGCGGGTGCGGCAGCGTAGGCGACGGCGGCCCGGCGCTCGTCCTGGAGGGCGCGCGAGAGGTCGTCCGCGGGGGTGCCGAACCAGCGGTAGTCGGTGCTGACCTGAATCAGACCCCAGACCTGGCTGACGCTTCCGGCCGTGGTGTAGGCCCACAGCCCGGTCAGCGAGGCCAGCGGTACCAGGAGCAGCGCGATAATCTTCGCGCGAACCGATCTGCTGCGAAAGCGCATGGGCTCCTCCGGGCCGACCGCAGGGGTGCACGCGGAGACGGAACCGACTGGATGGCAGGGAAGGGTGCGGAGGTACCTGTGTGTCGGCGTGAGCCTACTACCTGTCTGATGATCAGTTCGAGCATCAGTTGGACGTACGAAAGTGAGCTTTGTGCGACTCCCGCACAGACCGGGTCAACCCGCCCGGCCCGCCCCGTCGCCCGTCCCCTCGCCCGCCCCGTCGCCCGTCCCCGCGGCCGCCCGTGCCACCAGGGTCCGCAGCCTGGCGCTGATCACCTCGGGGCGCTCCAGCGGCAGCATGTGGCCGCAACCGGGCTCGACGTGCAGTTCGGCGTCCGGCAATTCGGCGGCGAGACGCCGGCTGTGGGCGACCGGCGTCAGGCGGTCGAGGGTGCCGACGACGACCTCGACCGGCACCTGCCTCAACGCGCCCAGCGCTCCTGCTTTGTCATGCCGCATCAGGGCCGGGAACCAGTCCGCGACAGCGGCCATGGGGCAGGCGTGGATCATCCTGGCCCCGGCCAGAACTGCCTCGCGCGATGCCCCGGGACCGTACAGATACCGCTTGACCAGGTAGGGGTTGAGCCTGCCCGCAGGTCCGGGCAGTCGGGCCCGGATGCGCTCGGAGCGCTCGACCGTGCGTGAGCAGTAGCCGAAGAAGGCGGACTCGGCGTGGCCCAGCGCGCGCGACCTGAGCGGGACGTCCCGCCGTCCGCGCGGGTCGAGCCGCCCCGCCGAGGTGCTGGTGAGCAGGACGCCGCCGATCCGTTCGGCGAAGAGCTCCGGCCTCGCGGCGGCCAGGGCCATGATGGTCATCCCGCCCATCGAGTGCCCGCCGAGGACGACCGGCCCGGTCGGCGCGGTCTCCGCGATGACGTGGGCGAGATCCTCACCGAGCAGGTCGATGCTCCACGGACGGCTGCCGCCGCCGGAGGCACCGTGCCCGCGCTGGTCGTAGCGGACGACCCGGACCGGCACGGCCGAGCCGGAGCCGGCCGTGGTCAGGTCACGCGCGTGCTGCTGCCAGGCGCTCGCGTCGAGAGTCCATCCGTGCGCGAGCACCAGGGTGACCGGTGCCTCGGCGTCGCCCTCCACGTACACGGCGATCGGCGCACCGTCGGCGGCGGCGACGGTGCGCGCGATAGTGCGCGGCGGAGCGACGGACATGGGGCCACTTCCTTGCCTCAGACGTGCGCGATGTACCGGGCCCAGCAGAACTTACTGGAGAGTAAGTTATGGGCGCGGGGCAGACCCGTCAACACCCTGGAGCGTTGTGACCTGCTCGTGCACATAGCGTGGAGATCGACGAGCACCCTGGTCGGCATTGTTTACGTCGAGTAACTTACGAAATTCAGCCGCAACGTAGCGGCCGGCGGGCGTTCAGCTCGGAACGCATGGAGGGAGCAGGCGTGCGGGAGTACTCGGTTCCGGCGCTCGCGCCACCGCTGCGCACCGGCGGCCTCGCCGACTCGGTGTTCGCCGTCGCCGCCGAGGACCCCGGGCTGGTCCAGCTCTCGCGCCGCACCGAGGACGGGAGCTGGCAGGACGTCACCGCGCTGCAGTTCCGTGACCAGGTCGTCGCCATCGCCAAGGGCCTGTTGCACCAGGGCATCCGCTTCGGCGACCGGGTCGCCCTGATGTCCCGCACCCGCTACGAGTGGACCCTCCTCGACTACGCCCTGTGGACCATCGGCGCGCAGCCCGTCCCGGTCTACCCCACCTCCTCGGCCGAGCAGCTCCGCTGGATCCTCGCCGACTCCCAGGCCGTGGCCTGCGTCGTCGAGCACGAGGACCACGCCATGACCGTCGGCTCGGTCTGCGAAGCGCTGCCGAACCTGCGCAGCATCTGGCAGTTGGACTCCGGCGCACTGAGGGCGCTCGCCCTCGCCGGACGCGGCGTCGACGACGAGCTGGTGCACCGGCACCGCGAGGCGGTCTCCCCCGAGTCGGTCGCCACCGTCATCTACACCTCGGGCACCACCGGACGTCCCAAGGGCTGTGTCCTCTCCCACGGCAACTTCGCCGCCGAGACCGACAACCTGGTGGCCCGCTACCAGGCGGTGTTCCGCAACAACGACACCGAGCAGCCGAGCACCCTGCTGTTCCTGCCGCTCGCCCATGTCTTCGGCCGGATGGTGCAAGTCGCCGCGCTGCGAGCGGGCGTGCGCCTCGCGCACGAGCCGAGTCTCGCGCCCGCCGACCTGATGCCCGCGATGGAGGCCACCCAGCCCACGTTCATCCTCGCCGTCCCCTACATCTTCGAGAAGCTGATGCAGCGGGCGCGCGCGGCGGCCGAGGAGGCGGGGAAGCTCGGCCCGTTCGAAAAGGCAGTCAGTGCGGCGGTGCGCTACGCCGCCGCCGTGGAGCGGCAGGCGTTCGGCGACGGCCCCGGGCCGAGCCCGAGCCTGCGGCTCCAGCACCAGATCTACGACCGGCTCGTCTACAGCAAGGTCCGGGGCGTGCTCGGTGGCCGGGTCAGGCACGCCATGTCGGGCGGCTCGGCGATGAACCGGGAGCTCGGCCTGTTCTTCGCCGGGGCCGGAATCACCGTGTTCGAGGGCTACGGCCTCACCGAGTGCACCGCCGCAGCCACCGCCAACCCGCCGGACCGGCCCCGGTTCGGCACCGTGGGCCACCCCGTTCCCGGTACGACCGTGCGGATCGCCGAGGACGGGGAGGTGTGGCTCCACGGCGGACAGGTCTTCCAGGGTTATCTGGACGACCCCGGCGCCACCGGGCTGACGCTCAGCCAGGGCTGGCTCGCCACCGGCGACCTGGGCCATCTGGACGACGACGGCTATCTCAGCATCACCGGCCGCAAGAAGGAGATCATCGTCACCAGCAGCGGGAAGAGCGTCGCGCCCAGCGTGCTGGAGGACCGGGTCAGGGCGCACCCCCTGGTCGCGCACTGCATGCTCGTCGGCGACAACCGCCCGTTCATCGGGGCGCTGATCGTGCTCGACCGGGAGGCCCTGGAGCACTGGCAGAAGCGCCGCGGCCGGACGCTCGAACCGCCGGCCGTCGCCCGGACCGATCCCGACCTGCACGCGGAGCTGCAGCGGGTGGTGAACACCGCCAACACCGCGGTCTCGCGGGCCGAGTCGATCCGCGCCTTCCGGGTCCTGCCGGGCGACTTCACCGAGGAGGAGGGGCTGCTGACCCCCTCGCTCAAGCTGCGCCGCCGGGCCGTCACCAAGATGTACGCGCGCGAGATCGACGCGCTCTACTCCGAAGCGACTTCGGGCGCTTCGACGTAGACGACCTCGAGTTCAAAACCCTGACCGTCGGTCAGGTGCACTGCCCGGCCGGTGTCCGTCCGCACGCTCCAGCCCGCCGAGAGCGCTGCTCTCGTCACGGACTCCCGCTCTCCCCGCACTGCGAGGTGGTTGATCCCCGCCCGCAGGCGGTCGTGGCCGCCGGGCCGGAGGTCCGGGGACTGCTCGATCACCACATAGCTGCCGTCGCGCCGCCAGCTGCGGCCGTCCTCCCAGTGCTGGAAGGGCTCGCAGCCCAACGCGAGCAGCACCGGGCCCCACTCCCGCTCGGCGGTGGCCAGGTCGTCCATCCACAGCTCCACATGGTGGATGAAGGGGCTGGACGCCTGGCTCCCCTGATCGTCGGTCATGCCGCCAATGATGCTGCATGCCGCCGTTGGATCAGCCCGCGGCGGAGGTGAACCCCGGCAGGTAGCCGCCGGACTGCCCGGCCGCCGTCGGGTGGTAGGACTCGTTTATCGGCCACGTGGTGCTGTGCAGCCACGAGTCGCTGGAGCAGATCTCGTGCCCGGTGAACGCGCCGCGCACGTCGACGAAGCTGAAGCCCGCGTTGGCGGCGCGCTTGGCGATCACGCCGTCCAGCTGGTCCGCCGCGCCGTTGATGGCGTTGCGCGAGGTGTCACTGATCCCGAACACGCAGCTCCCCGGCACCTGGTAGAGATGCGGGTAGTCCAGCACGACCACATGCGCGTTGGGAGCGTGCGCGCGGATCGCCGCGTAGGTGTTGTCCAGCAGCGCGCCGAGCTGGTTGTTGATGAAGCTCTCCGCGGTCGACACCGCGGAGAGGCAGGCGCTGGTGCCGGCGAGGACGCAGGTCTCCATGCTGGAGGCGAATCCCGCGTCGTTGCCGCCGATGGTGATGCTGACCAGCCCCGTCGACCCGTTCAGGCCGGACAGCTGACTGTTCAGCACATCCGCCGTGGTCGCCCCCGAGCACGCGACGAAGGTGAAGGAGGCCGGTGCGTGTGCGGCCTGCCACAGGTACGGGTATGCCTTCGTACTGCGCTCGCAGCTGCCGCTGGAGCCCAGATAGCTGCCGGCCCCGAGCCCGGAGGAGTACGAGTCCCCGAGGGCGGCGTACCCGGGCTCGGACGCGCTCGCCGGAACGGCGGCCAGTCCGGTGAGAGTGAGCCCGAGGGCGGTGAGGAGGGTGAGAGTGAGCGTGCGGAGCGAGCGTGCGCTGGGTGGGCGCATGGGGCCTCCACTGCTGGGTGGTGGCACACGGTGTGATGTGTGCCACTAGATAAGTACCAGCCGGTAACCTCGAACAAAAGTGTCCATGCCAAGAATTCTTCTGGAACGCACCGATCGGTCCAGGACGGTCGGTCTCAGTCCAGGAAGGACAATCTGACGGTTCGTCGGGGATTGTCGCCGTTCGTGTCGACCAGCACCACCGACTGCCAGGTACCGAGCGCCAGCCGCCCGCCGAGCACCGGTATGGTCGCGTGCGGGGCGACCAGCCCCGGCAGCACGTGGTCCCGACCGTGGCCCGGACTGCCGTGGCGGTGCCGCCAGCGGTCGTCCGCGGGAAGCAGCTCCCGCAGTGTGGCGAGCAGATCGTCGTCGCTGCCCGCGCCGGTCTCGATCACCGCGACGCCCGCCGTCGCGTGCGGCACGAACACGTTGAGCAGCCCGTCACGCCCGGCCGCGACATTGCCGAGGAAGGCGTTGCAGCGGTCGGTGAGGTCGAGAACGGTCTCGCGGCTGCCGGTGGTGAGTTCGAGGATCAGCGTCCTGAAGGCCATGGGCACATCCTCGCCCACCCGCCGGTCGGCGCAGCGGTGCACGCGCCGGTGCACCCGCGGGCACTTCGACCGGCCGGCCCCAGGGCTTGTCCGCCCAGCGCTACTCGGAGAAGCCGGCGGGGCCCGGCCGCTGCGCGGCTTCCACCTGGTGGTGCAGGTCCTTCGCGGCGTCCAGGGTGGAGCCCACGGACAGCGCGAGGACGGTCGCGAGCAGAGCGGCCGTCAGCGCCGAGCGCCGCCGGATCCTGGCTGGCGACACGGCGAGGTCGGGGCCGAGCAGTGCGGCGACCCGGCGCGGCACGGGTCCGGCCGCGACGCCCATGGCAACGCCGGCGAGCCGCCGCGACCGTCCGCTGAGGTCACCGCCGCCGGCGCCGGCGAGCGCCGCACGGCCGATGGCCCTGGCGACCAGGCGCCGGTCCGCGACGGAGACCGCCGCCGTCTCGTCCGCCCAGCGCTCGACGCTGTACGCCACGCCCTCGCGCAGCGGGCGGAGCAGCGGGTGCAGGGCGGCGGCGAGGTCGGCGAGCAGCAGGAAACGGTGGTGGCGACAGGTCAGGTGGGCCCGCTCGTGGGCGAGCAGCACCTCGCGTTCGGCTGCCGAGAGGGCTCTGAGCATGCCCGTGGTGACAACGATCCTGCCCCTGTTCCGGGCCCGCGGCAGCGGGCCGCCCGGCAGGGCGTAGGCGTCGGGGACCGCGTCCTGGAGCACGACCAGGTCGCCGCCGGTGCGGTGCCCGTGGATGATCCGCCGCGCCTCGGCGTGGTCCCGCAGATGGCGGTGCAGCACCCGGGCGGCGCGTACCCCGACGACGAGCAGCAGCACGGCCGCGAGGGTGCCCACAGGCACCACCGCGCCGGGGGCGAGGTGCCGTGCGACCGGCACGTCGAGATGGCCAACGGCCGCGACGAAGGGCAGGTGCAGCAGGGCGGCGAGCGCCAGCAACCCGAGCGAGACGGCGCCGGCCCCGGCGAGGCCGACCGCGGTCCCGGTGAGCAGCCATGCGGCGAGCCGGGGAGGCAGCCGGTCGGGGAGGGAGCGGACGGAGGAGAGGGCGAGGAGGGGGGCGAGCAGCAGCGGCAGCACCAGCGGCGCCCAGACGTCGAAGGTCATCGCGCCTCCCCTGCCCCGTCCAGGTCCGCTGCCCCGTCACCGTCGGCGCCGCCCTGGCCCTCGCTGAGCAGGCTGCGCAGCAGTTGCTCGTCGTCCTCACTGAGACCGGAGACGAAGCGGGCCAGCACGGTCTGCCGGTCCTCCTCCTTCTCCAGTTCGGAGCGCATCCTCCGGGCCGCGAGCCCCGGCGCGTCCTGTGCCTCCTGCGCGGGCGCGTACGCGAACGCGCGCCCGACCCGGGTGCGGACCACCACGCCCTTCTCGTACAGCCGGGACAGGATGGTGTTGACTGTGGTGCGGGCGAGGTCTCCGCCGAGTGCGTGCTGGATGTCACCGGGGGTGAGACCGCGGTTCCCGGCCCAGAGAACGGCCAGGACTCCAGCCTCCAGCTCTCCCGGGTGGCGCCGTTGCGGTCCGATCATCGCCACGGGACTCCGACCTTCCGCTCCAACGACTCCAACCTCTCACCGGGACGGTTACTTCCATCCACTAGAGTGGCACACGTTGACTACACGCATGTAGACAATGAGCTCGCACCGCCACCCGGACTCGAACCAGTGTCCCCCATCGCAGGAGTGTGACGTCCATGGCCCCGGACCCGACGGCCCTGATCAATCTGGCGGTGAACCCGTTGGACGCCAACTCGCTGCTCGCCGCCTTCGGGGCGTTCGGCATCGCCGCCGTGCTCTTCGCCGAGACCGGTCTGCTGGTCGGCTTCTTCCTCCCCGGCGACTCGCTCCTCTTCACCGCCGGACTGCTCTGCACCACCAGCAAGAACGGTGTGCACCTCAACCTCGCCGCCGTTCTGGTCTGCGCGATCGTCGGCGCGATCGCGGGCGCCCAGGTCGGGTACCTGATCGGGCAGAAGGGCGGAAAGTCGCTGCTGGCCCGCAGCAGCAACAAGCACCTGCAGCAGGGCGCGGTCAGGGCCGAGGAGATCCTCGCCAAGTACGGGCACGCCAAGGCCATCGTGCTGGCCCGCTTCATCCCGGTTGTCCGCACCGTGCTCAACCCGATGGCCGGCGCGCTCGGCGTCCCCGTGCGCACGTTCACCGTCTGGCAGGTCCTCGGCGGCCTGCTGTGGACGGTCGGCGTCACGCTGGCCGGCTACGGCCTCGGGAACACCATTCCCAACATCGACAAGTACCTCCTCCCGATCATCGCGGTGATCGTCGTCGTCTCGGTGATCCCGATCGCCCTGGAGATCCTCCGCAGCCGCAAGGCGGCGACCGGCACAAGCAGCACCGACAGCACCTCCCCGGAGTCCGGCAAGTGATCTACCTCGCAGCCCTGAACGGCGCTTCCATCGACGGAGGCCTGTACCACTGGTTCATCACCGAGGCGCAGAACGCCCCGCACTGGTTCGACAACGTGATCTCCGCCTACGCCGACTACGGCCTGGGACTGTTCGCCCTGATGATGATCTGGGGCTGGTGGCAGGCACGGAACGCACGCAGCGCCACCGCGATGGCCCTGGCGCTGGCGGTGCCGGTCACCGTGGTGATCGCCTACATCGCCAACGACATCGTCAAGACCATCTTCGACGAGGCCAGGCCCTGCCAGGTGATCACCTCCCCGGCCACGCTGCTGCCCTGCCCCGGCATCGGCGACTGGTCCTTCCCGAGCAACCACTCCGCCATCGCGGCGGCAGCGGCGGCAGCGCTCTGGATGGTCGACCGCAGGCTGGGGATCATCGCCACGCTCGCCGCGCTGCTGATGGGCTTCTCGCGGATCTGGGTCGGCGCGCACTACCCGCACGACGTGCTGGTCGGCCTGGTCGTCGGCGCGGTCGTGGCGGTTCCGGTGATGCTGCTGGCGAAGCGCTTCGGCCCGCCACTGGTGGTCCGGCTCCAGTCCGGCTTCCTGCGCCCCCTGCTCACGGCCTAGATCTTCAGCACCCTCCTAGGCACCCGCACCAGCGAGCGACAGCAGCCCGCGTGACCAACGGCAGCCGCCAGCAACAGCACCGGCGAGGCCCGCACCCCCGATGGCAGGGGGTGCGGGCCTCGTCGCGTACGGAGGAGCGCACCACTACAGCGCGGCCTCTCCGCGCTCGCGGGTGCGAATGCGGACCAGCTGCTCCACCGGCTGGACCCACACCGAGCCGCCACGGCCGCCGCCGGCGACCGTGATGACCTGCACCACGTCCGCCGCGTCGGCGTCCGAGGCGACGATGTCCATCCGGACCGCGGGGTGGAGCTCCACCTGCCGTCGCACACCCCGGTACACCTCGAACCGGGGGGTACGGCTGACCCGGGCGAACACCGAGCTGACGGTGACGCCAGGGATGCCGAGCGTGCGCAGCGCCTCGCGCACCTGCTCGAACCCGGCGATGGGGAGCACCGCCGTGATCAGTTTCACGGCTCGGCGGCGGGTTCGGCGCTCTTCGCCGGAGCAGCCTCGACCGCCGGGGGCGGGCTGCTGCCGACACCGACCGCAGCGAGCCCCTCCTCGCTCGGGTAGGCCTCCTCGTCATGGACTGCGAGGTCGCCCAGTTCCAGGACCTCGTCCGGGGAGCGGAGTTTGATGAACAGTCCGATGAGCCGCAGGATGAGGAAGGTCATCAGACCGTCCCAGACGATGATCGTCCCGGCCGCGCCCGCCTGCAGTGCGAGCTGTTTGGCGTGGCCGTGGAAGAGTCCGGCGACGGAGACGACACTGCCGTCCTTGTTGTAGTAGATCGCCATGGCCGGGTCGGCGAACAGGCCGACCAGCAGGCCGCCCACCAGGCCGGCGACACCGTGCGTGTGGACCACGCCGAGGGCGTCGTCCACCCTGCTCATGAACTTCAGCTTGGCGAGCTTGTTCCAGGACAGCCATACCAGGACGGAGGCGATCAGGCCGATCAGGATGGCGCCGACGCCGGTGACGAAGCCCGCCGCCGGGGTGATCGCGACCAGGCCGACGATCATGCCGTTGACCGCACCGAGGAAGGTGGGCTTGCGCTGGGCGCCGAGGAACATGTCCAGCAGCACCCAGGTCAGCAGCGCGACGGCGGTGGCCAGGTTGGTGTTGAGGACGGCGGCGGCCGCGTTCTGGCCGCCGAAGTACATGTCGCCGCCGTTGAAGCCGTTCCAGCCGAGCCACAGGAAGCCCGCGCCGCAGGCCACCAGCGGCAGGTTGTTGGGAACGGCCCGGGCCCGGTCGCGGGCGAGCCGGGGCCCGACGACGGCCGCCGCGACGAAGCCGGAGGTCCCGGCGGCGAGGTGGATGACGTAGCCGCCGGAGTAGTCCAGCGCGCCCATCTGCGCCCACCAGCCGCCGCCCCAGAGCAGGAAGGCGTTGACCGAGTAGACCAGGCCGGACCAGAGCAGCACGAACAGCAGCCAGGCCTTGAAGTTCATCCGGCCGATGACGCTGCCGAGGAAGAGCAGCGGGGTGATCGCCGCGAAGGCGAACTGGAAGTAGGCGAGGGTCGACTGGGGGAAGCGGAAGTCCGGCATCAGGCCCAGGCCGCTGACCAGAGGAATGTTCGCCTTGCTGGTCTCGGCGGCGGCGCTGGTGATGGGGCCGGGCTTGCCTACCGCGGAGTGCAGGATGCCGGGGCCGAGGTGCAGCGGCTGGCCGAAGCTCATCTTGAACTCGTAGAGCACCCAGGCGACCAGGACGATGGAGAATGCGCTGAACGCCATGAGCATGGTGTTGACGGCCCACTTGCGTTGTACCAGGCCGCCGTAGAGGATCGCGATACCGGGAATGCTCATCAGTCCGACCAGTGTCGCGGCCACCAACTGCCACGTGTTGTCGCCTGAGTTGAGCCAACTTGGATAGGGAATCACTGCGCGGTGCCTCCCGTCGGAGGTCGAGAGCGTGCCTTGCGCGACGCGGCGGAGCCGCGCGCATCCAACCGGAAGGTCGAGCCCCGCCGTTGCCCTGACGTTGCGTCAGCGTTTCACCGGTGCAAAAACCTGCTCACTTTCCGGAGGCACCGCGTGCCACGGGCGCAGGCCGTCAGCGGCGGGGCCGCTCCACCCGGCTGCGCTTGACGGTGCGGAACCGCCGCGCCACCTGCCGGGCCAGGTCGGCCGCGCCGACGAGACCGGCGTCGTTGCCGAGTTGGGCGAGCACGATGTCCGCCTCGGGGCGGAAGCCGCGCCCGGTGAGGTTGCGGCGGAACGCCTCCCGGGCCGGGCCGAGCAGCAGTTCGCCGGCGGCGGAGACCCCGCCGCCGATGACGAACCGTCCGGGATCCAGTGCGGCGGCCAGGTTGGCGATACCCAGGCCGAGCCAGTGACCGATCTCCTGCAGCAGCTCGATCGCGACGGCGTCGCCCTGCTGCGCGGCCTCGGTGACCAGCGGCCCGGTGATCGCGCTGACATCGCCGAAGACCCGGTCCAGCAGCGGCTGTGCCACCGGCGACTCGGCGGCGGCCAGCTCGCGGGCCTCCCGGACCAGGGCGTTGCCCGAGGAGTACTGCTCCCAGCAGCCGCGGTTGCCGCACGGGCAGCGGTGTCCGCCAGGCACGACCGTCATATGGCCGAACTCGCCCGCCATGCCGTGGCGTCCGCGCTCCAGCCAGCCGTCGCGGACGATGGCGCCGCCGATGCCCGTGCCGAGGTTCACCATGACCAGGTGGTCGGTGCCCGCACCCGCGCCGAAGCGCCACTCGGCCCAGGCGGCGGCGTTGGCGTCGTTCTCGACCACGACGGGCAGGCGCAGCCTGGAGCTCAACGCGTCCCGGAGCGGCTCGTTGCGCCAGGACAGGTGCGGGGCGAAGAGGACCCGCGAGCGGTCGGCGTCCACGAAGCCGGCCGCGCCGATGCCCACGGCGTGCACGTCATGACGGTCCGCCAGGTCCAGTACCAGTTCGGTGATGGTGTCCTCGACCACCTTCGGGCTCTTGCTCTTGTGCGGGGTCTCGGTGCGCAGCTGCTCCAGGATGTGGCCCTCGCCGTCGACCACCCCGGCGGCGATCTTCGTGCCGCCGATGTCGATGCCGACGGTCGGCAGGCGGAGCAGCCCCGGGCGCGGAGCGCCGTCCCGTCGCCGGGTCGCCCGCCGGCCGCTCGTCCGTGTGTACGCACCGCTCACGTCTGTTCCGATCCTTCACCAGGGTCTTCGGGTGGCTGCTGCCATCCTGCCTCGTTTTGGCAGTGAGAAGCGATCTCCGACGACGCGGCGGCCGCGTCAGGAGAGTTCGAGCGCCAGGTAGAAGTCGACCCGGTCCTCCAGCTTGGACAGGTCGCGCCCGGTCAGCTCCTCGATCCGGCCGATCCGGTACCGCAGCGTGTTCACGTGCACGTGCAGCGCGGCCGCGCAGCGGGTCCAGGAGCCGTCGTAGCGCAGGAACGCCTCCAGGGTGCGGACCAGGTCGGCCTGGTGTTCCAGGTCGTAGCCGACGACCCGGTCCAGCAGCCGGCTGCGGAAGGCCCGGCGCACCTCGTCCGGCACGGCGGCGAGCAGCAGCACGTGCGAGGCCAGTTCCTCCGGGCCGCTGACGCAGATCCGGCCGACCCGGGCGGCGGCGATCCGGCGTGCGTGCCGGGCCTCCTCCAGCGCGCCGCGCAGCCCGCCGGCCGAGCCTGCGGGGGCGCTCGCGCCCAGCGTGAGGCGGCCCTCGGCGCCGAGCCCGGCCTCCAGCGGGGCGAGGAGCGCCCGCAGCCGCTCCGCCATCGGCTCTCCGTCCTCCGCCTGCGGCACCAGCAGGATCGCGCCGGTCCCGCCGCCGCCGACCAGCGCCCGGTCGTCCGCGCCGGTCAGCGCCTCGACCAGGGCCGCGCGTACGGTTCCGTCGGGCAGGCCGACGCCCTCGGCGGACACCACGACCCATGCCTCCGGGGCGCTGTCGTCGCCCTGCGCCATCGCCAGCGAGGCTTCCAGGGCGCGGCTCAGCTCCTCCGGCGGGGCGTCCCGTTGCAGCAGCGTGATCACCTCGTCGGCGAGGCGGCTGCGCAGCTTGCGGCTCTCGTCGCGGCGCTCGCGTTCGGCTCCGGCGAGCCGGGCCAGGTTCTCAGCGAGCTGCTGCCGCTTCTGGGTCCACTCGGTGACGTCCCCCTCGACCGCGAGCAGCCACTGGGAGAGCAGGCTCGTGCCCTCGGCGGCGACCGGCAGCACCGAGAACGGCCGGCCGCCGACCCGGACCCGCACGGACGGGCCCGAGCGGCGGCGCTGGCCGTCCAGGTGGGCGCGGACGAGCTGTTCACGTTCGGCGGGGTTGAGCCGGCCGGGTGGTCCGGCGACGACCCGGCCGCTGGGGGTGAGCACCCAGCAGTCGAGGTCGAGGTCGCCGCCGAGGAGTTCCAGGACGGCGTCGAGACCGGCGCCGCCGCTCGCCGTCACCAGCACCCGGTGCCGCTCCACCAGCGCGGACAGATCGGCCGCCCGGTCGGCCGACACCTGGCGCACCACGTACTCGGTGAGCTGCGCGAACGCCACGTCCTCGGGGACCGCGAACAGCGGCATCCGGTGCCGCTCGCAGGCGGCGACCAGGTCCTCGGGGACCGGTCCGACCTCGGCCTCGCCCGCCGCCAGACCCACGGCCCCGGCTGCGGCCAGACCACGGACAAAGCGCTCGGAGTCCTCCGCCGTGGAGCGCCACAGCATGCCGGTGAGCACCAGCTCGCCGCCCTGCAGGTAGCGGCCGGGGTCGTGCAGGTCGGTCGTCATGACGCCGGAGACCACCCGGTCGAGCTCCTCACGCCCGGCGAGCAGCCGCAGACGGGGTGCGGCTGGCGCGAGCAGGGCTCCGATCCGCACGGTGGTACCTCCGTCTATGTGGCCGAGTGTGGCGCGGGTGTTGCCGCACGTTACCCGACCGGGCCTGCCGAGCGGCAACTCCCGGGAGGCCGGGCGGGGCACCGTCGAGCCCGGCCTCCCGGACAGCTCAGCCGGTGAGACCGCGTCGCGCCAGCAGCGGCTCGATCTCCGGCGCCCGGCCCCGGAAGGCGGCGAAGGCACCGAGTGGGTCCACGCTGCCGCCCCTGCTCAGCAGCTCGCGGCGGAAGATCTCACCGCTCTCGCGGATCGTCCGGTCGCTCTCCTTGAACCATTCCACAGTGTCGGCGTCCAGAACCTCGGACCAGATGTAGCCGTAGTAGCCGGCCGCGTAGCCGCCCGCGAAGATGTGGGCGAAGTAGCCGGTGCGGTAGCGCGGCGGAACCGCGTCCAGCGCCAGGCCGTACCGCCGCAGGGCCGCGGCCTCGAACGCCTCGGCGTCGCCGGGCTCGGCCCCGGCGGGCAGGGTGTGCCAGGCCCAGTCGAGCAGGGCGGCGGCGAGGTACTCGACGGTCCGGAAGCCCTGGCCGAAGGACTCCGCCTGCTTCATCCGGGTGACCAGCTCGGCCGGCATGGGCTCGCCGGTGACGTGGTGCCTGGCGTAGTTGGCCAGGACCAGGGGCCAGTCCGCCCACATCTCGTTGACCTGCGAGGGGTACTCGACGAAGTCGCGCGGCACCTCGGTGCCGGAGACCAGGGGGTAGCGGACGTCCGAGAACAGGCCGTGCAGGGCGTGGCCGAACTCGTGGAACAGGGTGCTGACCTCGTCCCAGGTCAGCAGCACCGGGTCGCCCGCCGGGGGCTTGGCGATGTTGAGGTTGTTGACGACCACGGGCAACTGGCCGAGCAGGTGCGACTGCTGCACCAGTTCGCTCATCCAGGCTCCGCCGCGCTTGGACTCGCGGGCGTGGAAGTCGCCCACGAACAGGCCCAGCGGGCTGCCGTCGGCGTCGGTGACCTCGAAGACGCGGGCGTCGGGGTGGTGGGCGACCAGGTCGGGGCGCTCGGCGAAGCTGATGCCGTAGACCTGCCCGGCGGCGAAGAACGCACCGTCCCTGAGTACTGACTCCAGCTCCAGGTACGGACGCATCACCGAGCCGTCGATGTCGAACCGGGCCTTGCGGACCTTCTCCGAGTAGTACTGCCAGTCCGCCGCCTCGATGCCGTCCACACCCGCCTGGGCGGCCAGCGCCTCCGCCTCCCGGAGCGCGTTGGCGACGGCGGGGCCGACCAGGCGTCCCAGCATCCCCTCGACGGCTTCCGTGGTGCCCGCCGTCTGGTCGGCGACCTCGTAGGCCGCGTGGCTGGGGAAGCCCAGCAGGGCGGCACGCTCGGCCCGGAGCACGGCCATCCGAACGGCGAGCCCGCCGTTGGACTCCCCTCCCCGGGCCAGCGAGGCAGCGAGCAGCCGGCGGCGAACCTTGGGATCATCCAGCGACGCCAGCTCGGACTGGTTCGAGAAGTTCTTCAGGCTGATGACGTACTTACCCTCATGACCGAGTGCCCGCCCGTTCTCCGCCGCAGCGGCGATCGCGTCCTCGGACAGGCCCGCGAGCTCCTCGGCGCTGTCGAGGATCAGCGCGGCCGCCCGGGTGTCGGCGAAGATGTTCTGCTCGAACGTCGTGGACGCCGTCGCGAGCTCCGCGTTCAGCTCGCGCAGCCGCGCCTGCTCGGCCTCGCCGAGCCGCGCCCCGGCCCGGACGAAGCGGGAGTGGTAGCGCTCCAGCAGCCGCAGCGACTCGGCGTCGAGGCGCAGTTCCTCACGCTGCCCGTGCAGGGCGTCGACGCGGGCGAACAGGGCGGCGTCCAGGTGGACGGCGTCCTCGTGCGCTGCCAGCCGGGGGCTGATCTCCGCCTCCAGCCGCTGCACGCCCGGCGTGGTGTCGGATGAGGACTGGTTGAAGAACACCAGCGACACCCGGCGCAGCACCGCGCCCGCGCGCTCCAGTGCCTCGATCGTGTTCTCGAACGTCGGCGCCTCCGCGCTGCCCGCGATGGCGGCCACCTCGTCGAGGTGCAGGCGCATTCCCGCCTCGAATGCGGGTAGATAGTGCTCCTCGCGGAGGTCTCCGAACGGCGGAAGTCCGTACGGCAAGGTGCTGGAGCTGAGGAAGGGGTTCAGCGTCGTCATCCGCCAGACACTACGCCCGGGGGTGGCGGCTCCGCGTCCCGGTTTTCGGGTCGCTTTCCGGGTGGTTCGCCGGTCGCGGGCAGTGCACCCGGACGCCGCGCCGAGCACCGGAGCCAGGTGAACGCCCGGCCTCCGGCAGGTGACAGCCAGCCGACCATTCGGCTTGGAGAAAAGTACAGCGCCGGGGAGGGGCACCTGGTCGCTGCTTCATGGCATCAGTGACTGCCTCTCCCTGCCCTCGCGAATGTGTACTGGCTCACACACCGCAGAGCCACGACCGAATCTGGTCGACGCGCCCGCCCCGCATCACCTTCCGCGTCGCCACCAGCCACTGCTGTAGCACTCGTCTGTAGCACTCGTCTCGGACGACCACCGCTCCACAGCACTACAAGAGATCTGACGAAGGAGACACCGCATGGAGTTCCTGCGGCCCGCCACCTGGGACGAGGCACTCGCGGCAAAAGCCGGGAACCCGTCCGCACTGCCGATCTCCGGCGGTACGGACGTGATGGTCGAGCTCAACTTCGATCGCCACCGGCCCACCGCGCTGCTCGACCTGAACCGGATCACCGAGCTGACCGACTGGGAGTCCGGCACCTACGAGGGCCAGGAGGGCGAGGTCATCCGCCTCGGCGCGGCCGTCCCCTACGCCCGGATCACCAGCGAGCTCTCCGGGCCGCTGCAGGGCCTCTCCATCGCGGGCAACACCGTCGGCTCCCCGCAGATCCGCAACCGGGGCAGCGTGGGCGGCAACCTCGGCGGGGCCTCCCCCGCCGGCGACGCCCACCCCGCCCTGCTGGCGGCCGGCAAGGACGTCTTCGTCGAGGCCGCCTCCGTGCGCGGCACCCGGCTGATCGCGATCGACGACTTCTACGTGGGCGTCAAGCGGAACTCCCTGGAGCCGGACGAGCTGATCCGCGCGATCCGCATCCCGGTCGCGGACGGACCCCAGCAGTTCTCGAAGATCGGCACCCGCAACGCGATGGTCATCGCGGTCTGCGCCTTCGGCTTCGCACTGCACCCCAAGAACGGCACCGTCGGCACCGGCATCGGCTCGGCCGCGCCCACCCCGCGCCGCGCCACCGAGGCCGAGCAGTTCCTCGCCGACGAACTGGCCGACCGCAACCTGTGGGCGACCGGCGGACTGATCGGCCCGGCCGCCATCCAGCGCTTCGGCGAGCTGGTCTCCGCTGCCGCATCCCCCATCGACGACGTGCGCGGCAGCGCGGCCTACCGCCGCCACGCGCTCGCGGTGATGGCCCGCCGCACGCTGACCTGGACCTGGACCGAGTACACGCAGTCGCTGAGGAGTGCAGCATGAGGGTGACCTTCAACGCCAACGGCCGCCCGGTCGAGGCAGACGACGTCTGGGAGGGCGAGAGCCTTCTCTACATGCTCCGCGAGCGGTTGGGCCTGCCGGGTTCCAAGAACGCCTGTGAGCAGGGCGAATGCGGCTCCTGCACGGTCTACCTCGACGGTGCGCCGGTCTGTAGCTGTCTGGTCGCGGCCGGCCAGGTGCAGGACCGGGAGGTCCGCACCGTGGAGGGCCTGGCGGACCCCGAGACCGGCCTCGACCCGGTGCAGCAGGCGTTCATCGACGCCGGAGCCGTCCAGTGCGGCTTCTGCACCCCCGGCCTGCTGGTCCAGACCCACGACCTGCTGGAGCGCGAACCGCAACCCAGCGACGGCGACATCCGCGAGGCCCTGTCGGGCAACCTCTGCCGCTGCACCGGCTACGAGAAGATCATGGACGCCGTCCGCCTCGCCTCCGCCCGCAAGTGCCAGCAGCAGGAGGTGTCCCAGTGAGCGCCAGGAGTCCCGAGAGCACCAGGAACAGCGCCACGCGGACCATCCGCGGCGAGAAGAACCTCCAGGACATCACCACGGCGCACCCGGACGGCATCGGCGGCTCGCCACTTCGCCCGGACGGCACCCTCAAGGTCAAGGGCGAGTTCGCGTACTCCTCCGACCTGTGGCACGAGGACATGCTGTGGGGCATGGCGCTGCGCTCGCCGCACGCCCACGCCCGGATCCTCTCGGTCGACATCTCCGAGGCCCTCACCCAGCCGGGCGTCTACGCCGTGCTGACCCACGAGGACATCCCCGGCAGCAAGTACTACGGCCTGGAGATCCAGGACCAGCCGGCCCTGGCCATCGACAAGATCCGCTACCACGGCGAGGCCATCGCCATCGTCGCCGCGGACCACCCGGAGACCGCGCGCCGCGCCCTCGCCAAGATCAAGGTCGAGTACGAGGTCCTGCCGCCGATCACCACCGAGGAGCAGTGCCTCGACCCGGAGACCTACGGCTACGTCCACGACCCGGCCGAGTACAAAGGCCACGCCTCCGGCAACATCGTGCACCAGCAGAAGGTGATCTCCGGTCTCGGGGTGAACGACGGCGTGCGCGCCCTCGCCGACGTGGTCGTCGTCGGCGAGTACGAGGTCGGGATGCAGGACCAGGCGTTCCTGGGCCCCGAGTCAGGCCTGGCCGTACCCGCCGAGGACGGCGGCATCGACCTCTACATCGCCACCCAGTGGCTGCACGTGGACCGCCAGCAGGTCGCGCCCGTCCTCGGCCTGCCCGAGAACAAGGTCCGGCTCACCCTGGCGGGCGTCGGCGGCGCGTTCGGCGGGCGCGAGGACCTGTCCATGCAGATCCACGCCTGCCTGCTGGCACAGCGCACCGGTAAGCCCGTCAAGATCGTGTACTCCCGCGAGGAGTCCTTCTTCGGGCACGTCCACCGCCACCCGGCGAAGATGCGCTACGAGCACGGCGCGACCCGCGACGGCAAGCTCGTCTACATGGACGCCCGGATCGTCCTGGACGGCGGCGCGTACGCCTCGGCCTCCCCGGCCGTCGTCGGCAACGCCTCCTCGCTGAGCGTGGGCCCGTACGAGATCCCCAACGTCAACGTCCTCGCCGTCGCGCTCTACAGCAACAACCCGTCCTGCGGCGCGATGCGCGGCTTCGGCGCGGTCCAGGCGTGCTTCGCCTACGAGACCCAGCTGGACCGGCTCGCCGCGAAGCTGGGCATGGACCCGGTGGAGCTGCGCCAGCTCAACGCGGTCTCGCAGGGCTCGTACCTGCCGACGGGTCAGATGATCGACGCCCCGGCGCCGGTGGCGGAGCTGCTGCAGAGGGTCAAGGACCTGCCGCTGCCGCCCGCCCTGGACACCGCCAACCTCGACATCCGCGAGCTGCCGGGCGCGCTGTCCAACACCTCCCACGGCGAGGGCATCGTCCGCGGTGTCGGCTACGCGGTGGGTCTGAAGAACGTCGGCTTCTCCGAGGGCTTCGACGACTACTCGACCGCCCGGGTCCGCCTGGAGGTGATCGGCGGCGAGCCGGTCGCGATGGTGCACACCGCCATGGCGGAGGTCGGCCAGGGCGGCGTCACCGTCCACGGCCAGATCGCCCGAACCGAGTTGGGCGTCGAGCGGGTCACCATCCAGCCGGCCAACACCGAGGTCGGCTCGGCCGGTTCCACCTCCGCCTCGCGCCAGACCTACATGACCGGCGGCGCGGTGAAGCTCGCGGCCGAGGCCGTGCGCAACGAGCTGTTCAACCTGGGGCGTTCGCGCTACGGCTGGACCTACAACGACCTCTCGCTGGTCGGCGGCAAGGTCGTCTCGGCCTCCGCCGGAGTCCTCATCTCCATGGTGGACCTGCTCGGCGACCAGGCGATCGACCTGACCCGCGAGCACCACCACCGCCCGACCGTCCCGTTCGACAAGGAGACCGGGCAGGGCTTCGGCCACGTCCAGTACACCTTCTGCGCGCACCGCGCCGTCGTGGACGTCGACGTGGAGCTGGGCCTGGTCAAGGTCGTCGAGCTGGCCGCCTGCCAGGACGTCGGCAAGGCGCTCAACCCGCTCTCGGTGATCGGTCAGATCCAGGGCGGCTCGACCCAGGGCCTCGGCCTCGCGGTGATGGAGGAGATCATCACCCGGGACGGCAAGGTCAGGAACCCCTCCTTCACGGACTACCTGATCCCCACCATCCTGGACACCCCGCCGCAGCCGGTCGAGATCCTCGAACTCGCCGACCCCAACGCCCCCTATGGACTGCGCGGCGTCGGCGAGGCCCCCACCCTCTCCTCGACCCCGGCCATCGTCTCGGCCATCCGTGCCGCGACCGGCCTGGCCCTGAACCGGGTCCCCGTCCGTCCGGAGCACATCACCCGTACCTGACCCCCGGTCAGACCCCCTACCTCCCCGGGGCGGCTCCCGTCTTCCCGGCCGCCCCGGGGAAGCACCAAGAGCACGAAACACGTCAATGGCGTGACCGCAATGAGTAGCACTGCAATGAGCAGCACCGCATGACAAGGCACACGACCGGATCAATCGCCGTACCAGCCCTCGCCGGGGCCGGTACATCCCAGGCACTCAAACAAGCGAGCCGCACCGTCCCCTGGACTCCCTACCTGACGGGCACCAGGCCGGCCGCGAGCCCCACCCCAACCCCCTGTGAACCTTGGGAGTGGAACCCGTGACCCAGATCCCCACGGAATCCAGAGTTACCGCTGACAGCGAGTTCGAGTCGCCCGCAGCATCACCCGCAGCATCGCCCGCACCGAAGAACGCCCTGGACGGGTACTTCCGGATCAGCGCCCGTGGCTCGTCCATCGGCAACGAGATCCGTGGTGGCCTCACCACATTCATGGCGATGGCCTACATCCTGCTGCTGAACCCGATCATCCTGTCGGGCGCGGACGTCACCGGCGTGCACCTGAACCCCACTCAGGTCACCACGGCCACCGCCCTCGCCGCCGCAGTCACCACCATCCTGCTCGGCGTCGTCGGCAACGCCCCGCTCGCCGCAGCCGCCGGCCTGAGCGTGTCCAACACCCTCGCCGCCGTCATGGCACCACATGTCACCTGGGCGCAAGCCATGGGACTCTGTGTCATCTACGGACTCATGATCGTGCTCATGGTCGTCTCCGGCCTGCGCCAGATGATCATGAACGGCATACCGCTGGCACTGAAGCACGCGATCACCATCGGCATCGGCCTCTTCATCGCGCTGATCGGCCTGGTGAACGCCGGCTTCGTGACCCGTATCCCGGACGCCGCCCACTCGGATGCTCCGGTGCAGCTCGGCTCGATCGGCAACCTCACCGGCTGGCCGGTCCTCATCTTCTGCGTCACCCTGCTGTCGATCTTCATCCTGCAGGTCCGCAAGGTCCGCGGCGCCATCCTCATCGGCATCGCCATCGGCACCCTGCTCTCGCTGGCCCTGCAGGCCGTCCTGAACCTGCCGGCCTCCACCTGGGGCCTCTCCGTGCCCAAGTGGCCGGGCAACCCGATCGCGGCCCCGAACTTCGGACTCTTCGGCCACGTCGACCTGCTCGGCGCGTTCGGCAGCCACGCGATGGGTGCGCTGAGCGCCGGCTTCGCGGTCTTCAGTCTGGTCCTGGCCGGCTTCTTCGACGCCATGGCGACCATCATCGGCCTCGGCACCGAGGCCGGGCTCGCCGACAAGCAGGGCCGCATGCCCGGCCTGTCCAAGGCCCTCTTCGTGGACGGCGCGGGCGGCGCGATCGGCGGCATCGCCGGCGCCTCCGGCCAGACCGTCTTCATCGAGTCCGCCACCGGCGTCGGCGACGGTGCCCGCACCGGTCTCTCCAGCGTGGTCACCGGTGCGGTCTTCGCCTTCATGCTGTTCTTCACGCCGCTCGCCGGCATGGTTCCCGGCCAGGTCGCGGCCGCCGCCCTGGTCGTGATCGGGTCGATGATGCTCTCCCAGGCGCGCCACATCGAGTGGGCCGACCGTGAGATCGCCATCCCGGCCTTCCTCACCATCGCGCTGATGCCGTTCACCTACTCCATCACCGCCGGTGTGGGCGCGGGCGTCATCTCCTACGTCGCGATCAAGGCCGGCAACGGCAAGTGGCGCGAACCCGGCGTCCTGATGTGGGGCCTGTCCATCGTGTTCGTGGTGTTCTTCGCGCTGCACCCGATCAAGGACTGGCTCGGCATCCACTAGGCGTCCTGGGGCACCACCCTCCAGGAACCACCTCTCGTCCCGCCCCCTCCACCCGATCGACCCCTCACCCGACCGCTTCCATCGACCACCTCCAACCGACCGAAGGAGCACCCCGTGCAGGACATCGCCGAGCAGATCAACGCCTGGCATTCCGCCGGAGCCTCCTTCGCCGTGGCCACTGTGGTGTCCGTGTCCGGGAGCGCTCCGCGCGACCCGGGCGCGGCGCTGGCCGTGGACGGCGACGGCCAGGCGGTGGGCAGCGTGTCGGGTGGGTGCGTGGAGGGGGCCGTCTACGAACTGTGCCAGCAGGCGCTGGAGTCGGGGCGGCCGGTGCTGCACCGCTTCGGCTTCTCGGACGACGACGCCTTCGCGGTCGGACTGACCTGCGGCGGCATCATCGACGTCTTTGTCCAGCCGGTGGTCCCCGGCACCTCGGCCGGCCTGGACGCGGCTCTCGCCCACGTCCACTCGGGCAGCCCGGTCGCTCTGGTCCGCGCCGTCAGCGCACCCGACGACCTGCTCGGCGCGGCGCTGGCCGTCACCGGCGACGCCCACCGCGGCAGTTTCGGCCTCCCCCACACGGCGCTGGAGAACTCCGCCGTCCTGCAGGCCCGCGCCATGCTCGAGGCCGGCCGCACCGGGCAGTTCACCCTCGCCCTGGACGGCCGCCCCTGCGACCCGGCCGCCGACGACGTCGCCACCTTCTTCGTCGAGGCGCACGTCCCGCCGCCACGCATGATCGTGTTCGGGGCCATCGACTTCGCCGCCGCCGTCGCCCGCATCGGCGGCTTCCTCGGCTATCACGTGACCGTCTGCGACGCCCGGCCCGTCTTCGCCACCGAGCGCCGCTTCCCCACCGCCGACCAGGTCGTGGTCGACTGGCCGCACCGCTACCTGGACGCGGAGGCCGCTGCTGGGCGCATCGACTCCCGCACCGCGCTGTGCGTGCTCACCCATGACGCCAAGTTCGACATCCCGCTGCTGGAACGCGCGCTGCGGATGCCGCTGGGCTTCGTCGGCGCGATGGGCTCACGCCGCACCCACGACGAACGCCTCGACCGGCTGCGGGAGGCGGGCCTGACCGAGCTGGAGCTGGCCCGTCTGCGCTCCCCCATCGGCCTGGACCTGGGCGCACGCACCCCCGAGGAGACCGCGGTCGCGGTGGCCGCCGAGATCGTCGCCCATCGCCGCGGCGGCACCTGCCTGCCGCTGTCCGCCCACAGCGGCCCCATCCACCACGACCACCCGCTCCGCGAGACCGACCTCCCCCGCCGCATCGCCTGACCTCCTCAGCACGGGGTTTGGGCCAAACCGGCGGGCCGGCGACCGGACAGGCACTAGGGTCGTCCGGCGTGACTGAGCCTTCCTTCCTGACCACCACTCGCTCGTCCTACGACACCGTCGCGGACGACTACGCCGAGCTGGTGAAGACACTCTTCGCGGAAGAGCCGCTGGGACGCACGATGCTGGCTGCGTTCGCCGAGCTCGTACAGGCCAACGGCGGTGGGCCGGTTGCCGATCTCGGATGCGGTCCGGGACACGTCACCGCGCACCTCGACTCGCTCGGTGTGTCCGCGCTCGGCGTGGACCTGTCGCCGAACATGGTGGCGATCGCCCGACGGACGTACCCGAACCTGCGGTTCGACGTGGGTTCGATGACCGCCCTGGACATCGGTGACGGCGAACTCGGCGGCATCGTCGCCTGGTGGTCGATCATCCACACGCCGCCGGAGGTGCTGCCGGTGGTATTCGCGGAGTTCCATCGGACCCTGGCCCCGGGTGGCCACGTGCTGATGGGCTTCCATGTCGGCGACGAGCAGCTGCGCCCTGAGCGCGCGTACGGCCACCCGGTGTCCTACGACACCTACTTGTGGCGGCCCGACCACATCGTCGAGTTGCTGGGCCAGGCCGGGATCAGCGTCACCGCGCGGCTGATCTCGGAGGGGAAGAAGCGGCCGCAGGCACGCCTGCTGGCCCGAAAGCCCGGGACCGGCCGCGTCACCTGAGACGGCGGCTCTGCGTCCTTACGTCCTGGGGAGCGATAGCGCCCGGGTGGACAACGGAGCCGGGTGCACGGGAGTGAGGGCCAGCAGCGGGTCCCGCTCGAACCTCTGCGGGCGTGCGGGCGGGCAGGCGGGCGCTAGAGGGCCAGGGCGAGCAGTACTGGGGCGGCGCGGGAGGAGAGGGTCTCGGCGGCCTCGCGCAGGCGGAAGGCCTGGTCGAGGGGGAGGGAGAAGGCCAGGCAGCCGACGGTGTCGCCGGCGGTGACGGGGACCGCGGCGCAGACCGTGCCGAGGGCGTACTCCTGCAGGTCGAGGACGGGTACGGTCGCGGGCTGGCGGTCGAGGCGGTGCAGCAGTGCGTCCGTGTCGACCTCGGTGCGCGAGGTGAAGCGGGCGACCGGGTGGCGGCTCAGGTGCTCGCGACGGGCGTCGTCGTCGAGCTGACCGAGCAGGCACTTGCCGATGGCGCTGGCGTGGCCGGTGGCGCGGAAGTCCACCCATTCGTGGACGCTCGGAGTGGACGGGCCGTCGACCACCGCGTCCACGTACACCTCGCCGTCCTGGTAGCGGCTGAAGTACACCGCAGCGCCGAGTTCGTCGCGCAGCGAGGACAGCTTGGCGAGCAACCGCGCCTGCACCATCTGCTCGCGGTTTGCCTGCCCGAGCATGGCGAATGCCCCGCCGAGCACGTATCCGCCGTCGTCGAGCCGCTGCACGTAGCCCTCGCGCTCCAGCGCGCGCAGCAGCCTGCGTGCGGGGTCCACGCGGAGCTGGACGTCGCGGGCGAGCTCGGCCGCGGTCGCGCCATGGGCCCTGCGGTCCACGGCCTCCAGGAGCCGTAGGGCGCGCTGGAGGGTGCTGCGCGGGGACGCGTGGGGCTGCGCCCGATCCAGCTGGTGACTGCTGTTCTGTGCCGCCATACCCATCAGACTATCCGTCAACTGGGCCGATGGGCATGGCGCTGACAGGGGTGGACCGCTCAGGCGCGGTCGATCGGGCGGATGACGGAGAAGACTGCCCCCCACGGGTCGAGGAGCGCGGCCATACGTCCGACGGGGGTGTCCACAGCGGGCATGATGACGCCCGCGCCCGACTCGATGGCGACGTCGACGGTCTTGTCGGTGTCCTCGACGGCGAAGTAGGTCATCCAGTGCGAGGGCGTCTCCCGCAGGAAGGGCGGTTCGGTCATCTGCTGCAGCCCGCCCACGGGACGGCCGTTGACCTGGATGCCCAGGTAGCCGCCGCCCATCCCGTCGATCTCCGCGACCTCCACGCCGAAGGCGGCTCGGTAGAAGGCGGCAGCCGCGTCGGCGTCACGGGAGTTGCACTCGTTCCAGACCATCGACCCGGGCTCGTTGACGAGCTCCGCGCCGTAGAAGTCCTGGTGGCTCCAGATGCCGAAGACCGCACCGGCCGGGTCGCCG
Source organism: Streptacidiphilus sp. MAP12-16 (assembly GCF_041262165.1). Lineage (NCBI taxonomy): Bacteria > Bacillati > Actinomycetota > Actinomycetes > Kitasatosporales > Streptomycetaceae > Streptacidiphilus > Streptacidiphilus sp. MAP12-16. The sequence goes on along the minus strand of NZ_JBGCBY010000017.1, from coordinate 108,952 downwards.
GCGACGGCCATGCGTCCGAAGGTGCGGACGTCCGTCGGCGGCATCATGACCTTGCCGCCCGCCGCGGTGATCCGGGCCTGCGTGGAGTCCGCGTCGTCACTGGCGAGGTAGGTGGTCCAGACGGTGGGCGTGGACGGGTCCATCGACGGGCCGATGCCCGCGACGGCGTACCCGTTCTTGCGGCACATGGCGTAACCGCCGGTCTCGCCCGGTCCCGGCTCCCCCTCCCAGCCGAACAGGTCGCGGTAGAACTCGAGCGCGGCCTGCTGGTCGGGGACCATCAGGTCGACCCAGCAGGGCGTGCCGGGCGCGTAGGGGGCGTTGACTTCGGGCATCGATGCCTCCGGATCGGAGCGTACGGACGATCCCCCCGGCGACCACTCTTCACCGAACGGAGTCGCCCCGCTACCGGGACACGCCGACGACGGGACACGCCGCCATCCCTGCACGCGCGGGCGGCGGACACGAGCGGGCCCCTGGTGCGACGCTGCACCGGGGGCCCGCTGGTCCTGATGTCGGCCGGCTGCTGCCGACTGCCGCCTCCCGCTAGGAGGTCACGCCTCTTCGGCGTTGCGGAAGGCCTCGACCGCGGCCTGGAGGCGCTTGCCGTAGTCCGCGTCGGCGGCGTGGAAGAACGGCAGCACGCGCTCGACCACGTCGTCCCGGCTGACCGAGCCGATGGAGCCGGCCACGTTGGCGATCAGACGCTCCTGCTCGCCCGCCGACATCAGCCGGAACAGCTCGCCGGCCTGGAAGAAGTCGTCGTCCTTCGCGTGCGAGGGCGCGACGTGGGCGCCGGTCCAGCCCTGAACGGCGGTCGGCGCGGCCAGGGCCTCGTCGGTCTGGCGCGGCCCGTCGTACGAGTTGGGCTCGTAGTTCTTGGCGCGCCCGGCCGAGTTGGCGGCGCCGACGCCGTCGCGGCCGTAGTTCTGAACCGTGGTCGCCTTGGGGGCGTTGACCGCGAGCTGGGTGTGGTTGACGCCCAGGCGGTAGCGGTGCGCGTCCGCGTAGGCGAACAGCCGGCCCTGGAGCATCTTGTCGGGGGACGGCCCGATGCCGGGGACGAAGTTGTTCGGTGAGAACGCGGCCTGCTCGACCTCGGCGAAGACGTTGTCGGGGTTGCGGTTCAGGACCAGTCGGCCGAGCTTCTGCAGCGGGTAGTCGCTGTGCGGCCACACCTTGGTCAGGTCGAACGGGTTGAAGCGGTAGTCGGCGGCGTCGGCGACCGGCATCAGCTGCACGTGGACCGTCCAGGACGGGAAGATGCCCCGCTCGATGGCCTGGTGCAGGTCGCGCTGGTGGCTGTCGGCGTCCTGGCCGACGAGCTCGCCCGCCTGGGCGGCGTCGAGGCTGCGGATGCCCTGGTTGGTCTTGAAGTGGTACTTCACCCAGTACGCGGCGCCGTCGGCGGCGACCCACTGGTAGGTGTGCGAGCCGTAGCCGTTCATGTGCCGGTAGGACGCCGGGATGCCGCGGTCGCCGAACAGCCAGGTGATCTGGTGCAGCGACTCCGGCGAGTAGGACCAGTAGTCCCAGACGTTGTCCGCCTCCTGAACGCCCGTGAACGGGTCGCGCTTCTGGGAGTGGATGAAGTCGGGGAACTTGATCGGGTCCTTGATGAAGAACACCGGGGTGTTGTTGCCGACGAGGTCGTAGTTGCCCTCCTCGGTGTAGAACTTCAGCGCGAAACCGCGCGGGTCACGGACCGCGTCGCCGGCGCCGAGGTTGCCCGCGACGGTGGAGAAGCGAAGGAACACCTCGGTGCGCTTGCCCACCTCGCCGAGGAAGTCGGCGCGGGTGAACGCGGTGACGTCGTCGGTCACCTCGAAGTAGCCGTACGCGCCGGAGCCGCGGGCGTGGACGACGCGCTCCGGGATGCGCTCGCGGTTGAAGCGGGCGAGCTTCTCGATCAGCTGCTGGTCCTGGATCAGGACCGGGCCGCCGACACCCGCCTGCGCGGAGTTCTGGTTGTCGGCGACGGGTGCGCCGGACTCAGTGGTAAGGAGCTGAGACATGGAGGTACCTCGGTAGTGGCTCGGGTGGTGGTGACGTGTAGGTGGAAGTGGAGCGGCGGCTGCTGGACGGGCCGTCGTCGTCAGACGCCCAGCAGCCGCCAGATCGCGGCCCGGCGGCGCGAGGTCTCGGTTCCGTCCGGGATGTCGGCGGGCTGGAGCGCGGCCACGGCCGAATGCACTGACGCAGCGTCAGCGAGCGGACGGACGGCGGTGATCGTTGCGGCCTCGACCTCGGTGAGTCCGGCTTCGGCCAGCGCCTGCCGGGACTCGGCGGCCGGGACCAGGTTCAGCCAGCGCAGCGCGAGCGCGGCGCGGCCGGCCTCGGTGAGGCGGCCGGTGAGCCGCAGCCGGGCGATGCCGCCGTCCGGGAACACATCCAGCCGGGCCGCGGTGACCGGGTGCTGCGGCTCGACCCGCAGGCGGTGCCGGGTGTCGGGCTGGAGCCGGATGCGGGGCAGCAACTCGATCCACTCCCCGGCCTCGTCGCGGCCGGAAACGGAGGCCCAGCCGGGGCAGTTGGCGACGAAGTGGGTGGTGTCGATCTCGACGGCGAGCACCTCTCCCGTGCCCGCCAGGGCGAGCTCCACCCAGTCGTTGTCCTTGTTGCGGCGGCGGCGGGTCTCCCAGCCCTCACCCATCACGGCAGCGCGGCCAAGGGAGTTGAGGTTGTGCGGGGAGGAGAAGTAGCGGTCGGACGCGCCGGTGGCGACGCCGCCGTGCTCCTGCGCGGCGAGGTCGAAGGTGAGTCCGTCGAGGTCGCGCGGGTCGGCGACGACCTCGCCGTGGACGCGCAGCCGGGCGACGCCGCCGTCCGGCCAGATGTTCAGCCGCACGTGGGTGAACCGCTGCTCGACGTCGACCGGGAACTCGTGCGCGGTGTCGCCCTTGAGTGCGGAGCGCGGGACGATCTCGACCCACTCCGCCGCAGCCAGCTCCGCCGGCGAGGGCTGCCCGGGTACCGAGGCGGCCTCGACGGACGCGGTCTCCGGGTAGTTGCCGGTGAAGTGGGCGGTGTCGACGACGACGCCGCGGACGACGCCGGCGGCGCCGAGCCGGACGACGGCCCAGTCGTGGTCGTCGTCGGTCGGGTGCGGTTCGTCGGCCGAGACGCCACGGCGCCGGCGGGTCTCCCAGCCGTCCATGATCTGGCCCTTGTGCCCGAAGGTGTGCGGGCGGAACTCGGCGGGGGCCGCGACGATCAGGTTCTCCTTCTCGGCGAACAACTCGTCGTTGGTGTCCACCACGCCCGCGCCCAGACTGCGGGCGGCGAGGTTGACCAGTTCGGTGAAGGCGGCGGGCGCCTGGGCAGGGTTCTGACTGCTGCTCATGCTTCTCCTCGGGCGATGATGCGGCCGATGGGCTCGGCGTCCGCGTCCAGCTCCACGACCCGGCCACGAAGCCAGGTGGTGCGGACGGCGCCGGTCAGCGTGCGGCCTGCGTATGGGGTGACGGGGTTGCGGTGGTGCAGGCCCTCGGGGTCGACGGTGAAGGCGGCGTCGGGGTCGAAGGCGACCAGGTCGGCGTCCCTACCGGAGGCGATCGCCCCCTTCGTACAGAGCCCCGCGAGGGACGCAGGACCCGCGCTCATCCAGCGGACGACATCGGCGAGCTGGAACCCGCGCCTGCGGGCCTCGGTCCAGATCGCAGGCAGGCCCAGCTGCAGCGAGGCGATGCCGCCCCAGGCGGCGGCGAAGTCGCCGTCGCCGCCGTACCTGGCCAGATGCTTGAGATCGGGTGTGGAGGGCGAGTGGTCGGAGACCACAGCCACGAACTCGCCGTCCGCCAGGGCCTGCCAGAGCAGGTCGCGGTTGGACTCGTCGCGGATCGGCGGACAGCACTTGAACGCGGTGTCGCCGTCGGGCACCTGCTCGGCGGCGAGGGTGAGGTAGTGCGGGCAGGTCTCGGCGGTGACTCTGACGCCCTCGGCGCGGGCCTGCCGCAGCATCGGCAGCACGGCGGCGGAGGAGACATGCAGGATGTGGACCCGGGCGCCGGTGCGGCGAGCGGTCGCCAGCAGTCCGGCGACCGCGGTGGCCTCGGCGTCGTCGGGGCGCGAGGCGAGGAAGTCGGAGTAGTGCGGGCCCGGCTGCTGCGGGGCGGCCTCCAGGACCGCCGGGTCCTCGGCGTGGATGATCGCCAGCGCGTCTATCCGGGCCAGTTCGGTGAGGGTTTCCTCGAGTTGACTGCCGGTCAGATGCGGGAACTCGTCCACCCCCGAGGGGGCGAGGAAGCTCTTGAAGCCGAACACCCCGGCCTGGTGCAGGATGTCCAGGTCGCCGGTGTTGCCGGGGATGGCCCCGCCCCACAGACCCACGTCCACAAAGGTCTGGCCGTGGGCCGCCTTCCGCTTGGCGTCGAGGCCGGCGACCGTGGTGGTCGGCGGGATGGAGTTCAGCGGCATGTCGATGATCGTGGTGACCCCGCCGGCAGCGGCGGCGCGGGTGGCGGTGGCGAAGCCCTCCCATTCGGTCCGGCCCGGCTCGTTGACGTGCACGTGGCTGTCGACGAGGCCGGGCAGCAGGACGAGTTCACCCAGGTCGACCAACTCGCCCTGCTGCCCGGCCTCGCCGTACGGCAGCACCTCGACGATCTTCCCGGCGCGGACGACGACGTCGGCAGCGCGCTCGCCCTCGGGCAGGACGGCGCGGCGGGAGCGGAAGACGGTGGTCTGCGACGAGGCGGTCAAGAAAACCTCCGGGCTGGATCGGCGGGGCGCCTGCGGCCGCCCGACTGGTCAGGCGGGCAGAGCTGGCACGGCACGGTGCGGCTGGGAAAGCTGCGGATGGTGCGCTGCAGCCGGAACAACCTGGCGGTTTGAGTAGGGCGAGCCTACGACCGCCTTCAACAAAACGTCAATGTCCCATTTTCTGCAGAGCCGCCCTCGGAGAGAGCGGAGTTCAGGGGAGCGGAGGTCAGCTGTCGTCGCCCAGGAACTGCGCCGCAAGCCGCTCCCCCGCAAGCTCGGCGAGCTCGCCCGCGCGGGTCAGGCTGTCGCCCTCCGGCGCGTCCGGGCCGGCCAGGTCGGCGAGGGCGTAGGCGGCGGCGAAACCGGCACCGCGCCACGCGGCCTCGTCGAGTTCGAGTCGGCCGGCCACAGCGGCCACCGGAACCCCCGCCCCGGTGGCCGCCGCGGCGACCCCGGCAGGGGCCTTGCCGTGCAGTGTCTGCACGTCAAGGCATCCCTCGCCGGTCACGACCAGACGGGCTCCCCGCACCGCCTGGTCAAAGCCCAGCAGATCGAGCAGAAGCTCGATCCCGGGCCGCATACGGGCCCCGAGCAGGGCCAGTGCTCCGAAGCCGAGGCCGCCCGCCGCGCCCGCGCCCGGCTCATCACGCAGGTCCGCGCCGGTCAGCTTGGCGACGGCGTCGGCCCAGCAGGCCAGCGCCCGGTCCAGCTCGGCCACGTCGTCCGGGTTCGCGCCCTTCTGCGGGCCGTAGACGGCGGGCGCTCCGCGCTCGCCGAGCAGCGGGTTGTCGACGTCGCCGGCGATGACGACCTCGACACCGGCGAGCGTGCCCGGCAGGGCTCCGAGGTCGAGGTGGTGCAGTCGGCGCAGCGCGGCGCCGCCCGGCGGGAGCTCGTTGCCCTCGGCGTCCTGCAGGGTCGCGCCGAGTGCCTGGGCGAGGCCGGCGCCGCCGTCGGTGCAGGCGACGCCGCCGAGGCCGAGGACGATCCGGGTGCAGCCGTGCTCCAGCGCGCGGGCGATGAGCTGTCCGGTGCCGTAACTGCTCGCGGTGAGCGGGGCCTTGACTCCTTCCGGCAGCAGCGTGAGGCCGCTGGCCTGGGCCGCCTCCACTACGGCGGTGCCGCCCTGGACGGCGATGGCCGCCTTGACCGGAACCCCGATCGGGCCGCTCACGGTCACCTCGACGCGCTGGTAGCCGGCCGCGAGCGCGGCCAGGACCGTGCCCTCGCCACCGTCGGCGACCGGCAGCAACCGGACCTCGGTGCCGGGCGCGACGCGGCGGATTCCGGCGGCGATGCGCTCGGCGGCCTCGGCGGCGGTCAGGCTGCCCTTGAACTTGTCGGGGGCGACGACCACATGTCCGGTACTGGTCTGCGACTGCGGCATCGTCGTCCTCACAGGTGGGTCAGGTTGGTTCGCCATGGCTGAATCCTCCCGGCGGTGCGGGCACGACCGGATGTTCCCACCTAGGGAGGGGTCACACCGCCGGGAGGAAATCTATTGGCCCGGTTGGGCCCTCCCCGTGCCCGGGGGCACGACCGGATGGGATCTCCGGGCACGGGGAGAGGTCTGGGGGTGCCGCGCGCAGCGCGCCGTTGGAAGGGTGGCGGCGGGCTGGAGGTCCCCCCGCCCGAAGGGTGGGGGAGGGTGGGCGGCCGCCTCGGGCCCGCGAGCTGTCAGGGCCGGGGGCCCGAGGCGGCGGCACCGCAGCTCGGCGCCGTGGTCAGCCGAGGGTGTTGAGGATGGCGCTCGGGGCGTCGGACGCCCGGGTCGCGACGGGCTCGAACTCGTTCACCGAGTCGAGTCCGGCGCCGCCCATCGACACATTGGTGACGCGCTCCAGGATGACCTCGACGACCACCGGGACGCGGAACTCGGCCATGAGCTTCTTGGCCTGCTCGAACGCCGCACCGAGCTCGTTCGGGTCGAAGACCCGGACGGCCTTGCAGCCCAGGCCCTCGGCGACCTTGACGTGGTCCACACCGTAGCCGTTGACCTCGGGAGCGTTGACGTTCTCGAAGGACAGCTGGACGTGGTAGTCCATGTCGAAGTTCCGCTGCGCCTGGCGGATGAGGCCCAGGTACGCGTTGTTGACGACGACGTGGATGTAGGGGATCTGGAACTGCGCGCCCACGGCCAGTTCCTCGATCATGAACTGGAAGTCGTAGTCGCCGGACAGCGCGACGACGTTGCCCGCCGGGTCGGCGGTGGCGACGCCCAGCGCGGCCGGCAGGGTCCAGCCCAGCGGGCCGGCCTGACCGGCGTTGATCCAGTTGCGCGGACCGTAGACGTGCAGCATCTGCGCGGCCTGGATCTGCGACAGGCCGATGGTGGTGACATAACGGGCGTCACGACCGAAGGCCTTGTTCATCTCCTGGTAGACCCGCTGCGGCTTGACCGGCACGTTGTCGAAGTCGGTCTTGCGCAGCAGCCGGCCCTTGCGCTCCTGGCAGCTACGGGCCCAGGCGGTCCGGTCCTTGAGCTCGCCCGCGGCCCCGCGCTCCCGCGCGAGCTCGACGAAGAGCTCCAGGGCGGCCCTGGCGTCGGAGGCGATACCGAAGTCCGGCGCGAACACCCGGCCGATCTGGGTCGGCTCGATGTCGACGTGGACGAAGGTACGACCCTCGGTGTACTGCTCGATCGCGCCGGTGTGGCGGTTGGCCCAGCGGTTGCCGATGCCGAGGACGAAGTCCGACTCCAGCAGCGTCGCGTTGCCGTAGCGGTGCGAGGTCTGCAGACCGACCATACCGGCCGTCAGCTCGTGGTCGTCCGGGATGGAACCCCAGCCCATCAGGGTGGGGACGACCGGGACACCGGTCAGCTCGGCGAACTCGACCAGCAGGTCCGCCGCGTCGGCGTTGATGACGCCGCCGCCGGAGATGATCAGCGGCTTCTCGGCGGCCTGGAGCATGTCCAGCGCCTTGGCGACCTGCGCGCGGGTCGCGACCGGCTTGTAGACCGGCAGCGGCTCGTAGGTGTCGATGTCGAACTCGATCTCGGTCATCTGAACGTCGATCGGCAGGTCGATCAGCACCGGTCCCGGACGGCCCGAGCGCATCAGGTGGAAGGCCTGCTGGAACACGCCGGGGACCTGGGCGGCCTCAAGGACGGTGGTCGCCGCCTTGGTCAGCGGCTTGGCGATCGAGGTGATGTCGACCGCCTGGAAGTCCTCCTTGTGCAGCTTGGACACCGGCGCCTGGCCGGTGATGCACAGGATCGGGATCGAGTCCGCACTGGCCGAGTAGAGGCCGGTGATCATGTCGGTACCGGCCGGGCCGCTGGTGCCGATGCAGACGCCGATGTTGCCGGCCTTGGCGCGGGTGTAGCCCTCCGCCATGTGCGAGGCGCCTTCGACGTGGCGGGCCAGGATGTGGGTCAGGCCGCCGTTGGTCCGCATCGCGGAGTAGAACGGGTTGATCGCTGCGCCGGGCAGACCGAAGAGGTGAGTGACGCCCTCACGCTTCAGGATCTCCACTGCAGCCTGAGCGGCTGTCATACGAGCCATTGAGGCCTCCGGTAGAAGAGAAGTCGGGTGGGGGACTCAGACGGTGCGGCCGGCGAGGCGCTCGACGCCGCGCAGCAGGGCCGAGTGGTCCAGCGAGCCGTCGCCGTTGGCGCGGGCCGAGGCGACCAGCTGGGCGACCAGGGAGCCGACGGGCAGCGGGGCCTCGACCGCTCGGGCGGCGGCCGTGACGATGCCCATGTCCTTGTGGTGCAGGTCGATCCGGAAACCGGGGGCGAACTCGCGGTTGACCATGTTGGCCTTCTTGCGGTTCAGCACGGTCGAACCGGCCAGACCGCCCGCGAGGACGTCCAGCGCGGCCTCCAGGTCGACGCCCGCGTTCTCAAGGAAGACCACGGCCTCGGCCACGACCTGGATGTTCACGGCCACGATGAGCTGGTTGGCGGCCTTGACGGTCTGTCCGGCACCGGCCGGGCCGACGTGGATGACCGTGGTGCCCAGCGCGTCGAACAGCGGCTTGGCCTCAGCGAAGTCGTCCGCCTCGCCGCCGACCATGATGGAGAGCACGGCTTCGATCGCGCCGGCCTCGCCACCGGAGACGGGAGCGTCCAGGGTGCGGACGCCCTTCTCCTTGGCGGCGGCGGCGACCTTGATCGAGGTCTGCGGGGTGATGCTGCTCATGTCGATGATCAGCGTGCCCGGCTTCACGTTGTCCAGGACGCCGCCCTCACCGAGGATGGCCTGCTCGACGTGCGGGTCGGCGGGGACCATGGTGATCACGACCTCGGCGTCGGCCACGGCCTCGGCGATGCCGGCGGCGCCCCTGCCACCGGCCGCGACGAGCTTGTCGATGGGCTCCTGGGTCAGGTTGTAGCCGGTGACCGTGTGGCCGGCCTTGACCAGGTTGGCAGCCATGGGGCTGCCCATGATGCCGAGGCCGATGAACGCGATGGTGCGGGACATTGTCGTTCTCCTACGCATATGAGGGTCAGTCAAGTTCCGGGGCAGCCAGGCAACTTCCAGGGGCGCGGGGAAATGCGCGATCAACCCTCCACGGAGGTGCGCGGTTTCTCGCGCAGTTCCTCGCGCCCCTGACGTCGTTGCCTGGCCGAGCAGGTGCCTCTGGCTAGCCGCGGGCGCTGGTGCGCAGCTCGCGGGGCAGCCAGTCGACGGTGTCGACGGTGGCCACGCCCGGCGCCGGCTTGTACTCGAGGCCGATGTAGCCCGCGTACCCCGCGGCGTCCAGCCGCCCGAGCAGGTCCGCGAAGTCGAGCTCGCCCGTGCCGGGCTGGTTCCGCTGCGGGGCGTCCGCGATCTGTACGTGCCCGATGCGGTCCGCGTACTGCTCGATGACCTGCGGCAGGTCCTCGCCGTTGCGGGCCAGGTGGTAGAGGTCGCAGAGGAAGAAGGTGTTGCCGAGGCCGGTGGCCGCGTTGACCTGGTCGACGACCGCGACGGCGTCCTTGCTGGACAGCAGGCCGTACTGCGGGGCCTCGGGCGCGTTCAGCGCCTCCACCAGCAGGACCGCTCCGATCGCCTCGACGGCGTGAGCGGCAAGCGCGAGGTTCTCCAGCGCCAGCTCGTCCTGGACGGCGAGGTCGAGGCCCTCGACGCGGTTGCCGTACAGGGCGTTGAGGGCCTTGCAGCCTAGGGAGTCGGCGAGGCCGACCGCGACCGCGATGTTGTCGCGGAACTGCTGGGAGTCGGCGGGCCGGGACAGCAGTCCCTTGGAGCCGGCCGCCATGTTCCCGGCGTCGAAGTTGAGCCCGGTGAGCTGGACGCCCGCGTCGGTGAAGGCGCGGCGCAGCGCGTCGAGGTCGCCGTCGGGCGGGGTGGGTCCGTCGAGGGTCCACCAGATCTCGGCGGCGTCGAAGCCGGCCTCGGCCGCCGCGGCGGGACGCTGCACCAGCGGCAGCTCGGTGAAAAGGGTCGAGAGGTTCGCGGTCCAGCGCTGGTCGAGCCAGTTGCGTGCGGCGGCGGTCATGCGGTCACCATCCAATTCCACAATGCGGAAGCAAGTTTCTGCTTGATGGAACTATGGCATGCCGGGTCGCCGGGCTGTCAAGAGTGCCGCAACATTTTGTTGAAGCGAAGGGATCCGGGCGACGGGTAGTCGGATACGCTGCGCGCGTGCGATTGAAGGTGGAGTTCACGACAGAGCCGTTTGCACTCGACGGCTTCCCCGACCATGCCAAGGCCGCCCGCCGCGCGGTGGACGAGGCGGGACTGACGGTCGACGTCGGCCCGTTCGGCACCAGCGCGGAGGGTGAGGCCGCCGACACCCTGGCCGCGATCACGCGACTCCTCCAGGATGCCCTGACCAGCGGCGCGACCCGGATCTCCGTCCAGGTCAGCACCCTGGACGAGAACGGCCGACCTATAGCGGACCGTGCGGAGGAATCCGGATGACTGCCATCGACCACCCGCTGGCCCACGCCATCAAGCCGCTGCTGGACGCCGTGGGCGCCAGCGCGGTCGACCCGGACGAGGCCCGGCCCGACGACGTGCTGCTGGAGTGGGAGGGGCAGCCTGCGGTCGCGGTGCGGCTGCCCGGCCTGGAGAGCGCACTGGACCGGCTGCTCGGCGAGGTGCGGCGGCAGTTCGGCGGCGGCGAGCTGACCGCGCTGGACCGCGCCAGCAAGCAGCGCGTGGTCGCCCAACTGGAGGAGCGCGGCGCGTTCACCATCCGACACGGCGTGGAAACCGTCGCGGCGGCGCTCGGCGTCAGCCGTTTCACGGTGTACAACTACCTGAACCGGCAGCAGGCCAACGGCAAGGACGCCTGACAGACTCCTGCCGCACCACCTTTCTTCAACAAACTGTTGACGTAACGGGGTGGTGGTTCTAGCTTTTGGTGACACCCCTCCTAGGAGGTCACCCGTGGCCGAGTCCGCCACCTCCCCGCTCGACCGCCTGAACGGTGCGGCAGACGCCGACCTCGACGCTCTGCTCGTCGAGATCTGCAGCAGTCCGACCTGGGCGAAGCTCGTCCGCTCGGCGCGCCCCTGGGCCGACGCCGACGCCCTCCACGCCGCCAACGCGGCGGCGATGGCGGAACTTGTGACCGCCGACCTGAACGACGCGATGGCCGGCCACGCCCGGATCGGCCAGCCCAAGGCCGGCGACGCCGCCTCTCAGCGGGAGCAGTCCGGCGTCCACGGCGCCGACACCGCGCTACTGGACGATCTGGACTCCGCCAACGCCGCCTACGAGGCGAAGTTCGGCCATGTCTTCCTGATCTGCGCCACCGGCCGCACCGCCGAGACCATGCTCGCCGCGCTGCGCGGGCGCTTCGGCAACGACGCGGAGGCCGAGCGCGAGATCGTCCGCGGCGAACTGCGGAAGATCAACGACATTCGCATCGACCGCCTTATCACCGACGACTGAACGAGAGCTGACGGGAATCATGACGTCCATCTCCACCCACGTGCTGAACACCAGCGCCGGCCGCCCAGCCGAAGGCGTCCCGGTCGAGCTGGCCCAGCGCGCTCCTGACGGCGGCTGGACCGTCCTCGGCGCGTCCGGCACCGACGCGGACGGCCGCTGCACGGACCTGCCGGTCCCCGACCTGGCTGCGGGCACGGTCCTGCGACTGAACTTCACCACTGCGGGCCCCTTCTTCCCCGAGGTCTCCATCGTCTTCGCCGTCGACCCGGCCCAGTCCCACTACCACGTACCCCTGCTGCTGAACCCGTACGGGTACTCCGTCTACCGAGGGAGCTAGAAGCCTCATGGCTCACGTTCTTGGCCAGAACCAGTACGGAAAGGCGGAGACCCGTGTCGTCCGCGTCTACCGTGACACTTCCCGCCACGAGATCAAGGACCTGAACGTCTCGGTCGCGCTCTCCGGCGACCTGGACGACGTCCACCTGACCGGCTCCAATGCCAACTGCCTGCCGACGGACACCACCAAGAACACGGTGTACGCCTTCGCCAAGGAGCACGGCATCGAGTCGGCGGAAGCCTTCGGCATCCACCTCGCGCGCCACTTCGTGGACAACAACGAGCCGATCCACCGGGCCCGGATCCGGATCGAGGAGTACACCTGGGACCGCATCAGGACCCCGGACAACTCGGCACGCTTCATAGGGTCCGAGGAGGTCGGCCACTCCTTCGTCCGTAACGGCGGCGAGGTGCGCACGGCCGAGATCGTCTACGACGGCACCAGCTTCCAGGTGATCACCGGGCTCAAGGAGCTCACCGTGATGAATTCCACCAACTCGGAGTTCTGGGGCTACATCAAGGACAAGTACACCACCCTCAAGGAGGCGTACGACCGCATCCTGGCCACTCAGGTGACCGCCCGCTGGAAGCACTCCTGGAGCGGCGAGGAGCTCCATCCCAACTGGGAGCGCTCGTACACCCACGTACGCCGCCACCTGCTCGAGGCGTTCGCGGAGACCTACTCCTACTCGCTGCAGCAGACCCTGTACGCGATGGGCAGCCGGGTGCTGAACAACCGCGCCGAGGTGGACGAGGTCCGCCTGGAGCTGCCGAACAAGCACCACTTCCTGGTGGACCTGGAGCCGTTCGGCCTCAAGAACAACAACGAGGTCTACTTCGCGGCGGATCGCCCCTACGGCCTGATCGAGGGTACGGTGCACCGCGAGGGCGTCGTGCCGGTGATTCCGGTCAGCTAGCACCGCCCGTCGCGTGTAGAAGTACCCCAGGGATTCTCCCGCCGTCCCGCCCTGGGCAGCCCACTCGACGGCGGTACTCCACAGGCGCGGCGGCCCGCCACCGCTGCACCTCTGACACCGCTGAAGGAGCTGAGGCGCAATGACCACCCTCCCCCCGTCCTCCGACGAACGCATCGTCATCGAGAACGCAGCCATCGCCACGGTGGACGCCGCTGACAACGAGTACAGCCGCGGCCACGTCGTCATCGCGGGCAACCGCATCGAGTCGGTCGGCGAGGGCCCCGCCCCGCAGTGGCTGCAGGGCGTCGTCCGCCGGATCAACGCCGAGGGCCACCTGGTCACCCCCGGCCTGGTCAACACGCACCACCACTTCTACCAGTGGATCACCCGTGGGCTGGCGCAGGACAACATCCTGTTCGACTGGCTGGTGGCGCTCTACCCGACCTGGGCACGGATCGACGACAAGCTCGTCCACGCCGCCGCCCAGGGCTCGGCCGCCGCCCTGCTCAAGTCCGGCTGTACCACGGCAATGGACCACCACTACGTGTTCCCGCACGGCTCCGGCGACATCCTCAGCGCCGAGATCGAGGCAGTGGCCGAGCTGGGCATGCGCTTCACGGCCGCCCGCGGCTCGATGGATCGTGGCAAGAGCGACGGCGGCCTGCCGCCGGACCACGCGGTGGAGCGGACCGAGGACATCCTGATCGCGTCCGAGACCGCCGTGGACCGCTACCACGACGCCTCGTTCGACTCGATGCTGCACATCGCCATCGCCCCCTGCTCGCCGTTCTCGGTGACCACCGAGCTGATGCGGGAGTCGGCGGTTCTCGCCCGCCGCAAGGGCGTACGGCTGCACACCCACGGCTCGGAGACGGCCGAGGAGGAGCAGTTCTGCAAGGAGCTGTTCGGGATGGGCCCGACCGACTACTTCGAGAGCGTGGGCTGGCTGGGCGAGGACGTGTGGATGGCGCACTGCGTCCACATGTACGACTCGGACATCGCCATGTTCGCCGAGACCGGCACCGGCGTCGCGCACTGCCCCTCGTCCAACGCGCGCCTCGCGGCCGGCATCGCCCGCGTCCCGGACATGCTCGCGGCCGGCGTCCCGGTCGGCCTGGGCGTGGACGGCACCGCCTCCAACGAGTCCGGCGAGCTGGGCACGGAGCTGCGCAACGCGCTGCTGATCAACCGGCTGCACGGCCGCCCGGACGCGCTGACGGGCCGTAAGGTGCTGCGCCTCGGCACGATGGGCGGGGCGCGAGTGCTCGGCCGCCAGAACGAGATCGGTTCCATCGAGGTCGGCAAGCTGGCCGACCTGGCGCTGTGGAAGGTCGACGGCATCATGCACTCGTCGATCGCCGACCCGGTCGCCGCGCTGACCCTGGGCGCGCTGCCGCCGCTGTCGCTGCTGCTGGTCAACGGCCGCGCGGTGGTCGAGAACGGCCACCTCACCACGGTGAACGAGGACCGCATCGCGAAGGCCGCGGCCGACGCGGCCAGGGAACTCGCCGCCCGCTCCTGAACCCCCCATTCTCCGGGCGCCACTGGACGGTGTGCCGCCCGGACTCCCCGACGCGCTCGCGCGGAGGGGACCGCTGCCCCGGACCCACGGCGAGGGTCCGGGGCAGCGGCGTGCCCGCTTCGCGGCCGGCCGGTGCGATCAGCCGACGGTGATCACGTCGAGGTCGGGGGCATAGGCGGTGTCGTTGTGGAACTTGATGGTGTTGGCTCCCGCCTGGACCGTGATCGGAACGGTGGTCGTGGCCACCGTGGAGAAGCTGCTGCCGGTGAGGCTCACCTGCACGTCGGGGCCGCCGTTGACGCTGACGTAGAAGCTGCGGCTGCCCGAGAGCAGGTAGCTGATGGTCAGCGTGCGGCTGCCGGCCGTCGCCTCGTTGATGCCGTTGACGGTGACGTAGTTGGCCGCGCCGTTGCCGATGTAGCCGACCTTGGCGCCGCCGGAGCAGGCGGAGCAGGTGGCGATCCGGGCCGCACCGGCGATGGTGTTGCCCGACGCCTCCGCCTCGACCCGTACAGTGCCGCCACCGCCGGAAGTCGGGGTGGCACGGATCAGCTGGACCGCGCCCGGGGCGAGGGTGACGCTGTAGCTTCCACTGATGGTGCCCAGGGAGCCGCCGGTCCACAGGTCGGTCGCCGTGGCGCTGCCGCTGATTCCGGCGGAGGACAGCGGAACGGTCACCGTGGTGCTGCTCGTGTCGCTGTAGTTGAACAGGCCGACGATGACGTCGCCGTTGCTCTCGGTCTTGCTGTAGGCCTGCTGGTTGCCGTTGCTGACGATGCGTGAGGCGTCGATCGCGTCCTGGTCCACGGCGAGGACCCCGCTGTTCTTCAGGTAGCCGAGGTCGGTGGCGTCCAGGTTGGTGAGGTCGGTGCCGAGAATCAGCGGGGAGGCGCCCATCGCCCACAGGCTCATCATCGACTGCCGTTCGGGCGCGGTGAGCCCGTCGTTGCTGCCGTTGCCGACTTCGAGGGAGTCGTAGTCGTTGAAGCCGCCGGGGCCGCCGTAGGGCTGCCAGCTAGCGACCTGGGCGAAGCGGGACTGGACGCTGGCCCAGTGTGTCAGTGGGTAGCTGCTGCCGCCGGACTCGCAGCTGTAGCACTCGATGTCGCCGCCGGTGCGCCAGCCGTTGGAGTACTGCTTCCAGGTGGCGGCGCTGCCGATGGCGAGGCTGTTGGACAGTTCGAGGTGGATCGGTCGGCCGGTCTGCTGCAGCGCCTGCGACCAGGCCTGGAGGTCGCCGACGTCGCTCGTGCCCACTCCGTCGATCTTGATGTAGTCGACACCCCAGGCCGCGAACTCGTCGGCCCAGGAGTTGATGAACGCCTGCGCGCCCGGCTTGGTGTAGTCGATGCCGACCATGCCCTTGCAGTTGTAGTTCTTCTCGGCGGTGCTGGTGGCGATGTCGGCGGCGTGGTAACTGGTGCCCTGGATCGCCGTGTTCTGGGTGACGGCCTGGTGCGAGATGCCGGGGGTGACGTACAGGCCGAACTTCAGGCCGTCGGCGTGGACATGCGCGGCGACGGCCTGGATGCCGTCCGTGGAGCCGGAGTTGGGGAACTTGGTGGTGTCGGTGACCCAGCGGCCGTACTGGTCGACGTTGGGTCCCTGGCTGCCGGGGCACTGGTACCAGAAGTCGTCCACATTGACGTACTGGAAACCCGCCGCCGCGAGGCCGCTGCTCTTCATGGCGTCCGCCTGCGCATTGATCTTCGCGGCGGTGGGGTTGTGCCTGACGAAGCTCCAACTGCTCCAGCCCAGCGCGGGCGTGAGCCCGACGCCGTTGTTCTCGGCGTGCGCCGCCGGAGCCGGCAGCATGGCGGCCGCGAACGCCGCGGTCAGCGCGGCCGCGCCTGCCGTGAGCGCCGCGAGCAGTCGTCTGGTCGTGCTGGTGGTGCGTGTGGGCATGAGGTTCTCCATCCTCGCCGGGTCTGACCTGGGACGTGAGTGGACGTGCCGAGGTACGCCCCGGCTGACGGAGAGGCGGAGGGAGGCCGCTGTGGCATGTCCGGGGCGACTGGCACTCAACTGCATGGCGGCAGCGGCGTCAATATCTGTTGCAGAATGAGCGAACCCTCGCGTGGAATTGTTCGGTCGCTTGGGTTTGACCCCGCCCCTGCCACTACGACATACCAACGGGTATGTTGGCGGCGAGAAGTGTTACCCACTGGTAAGGAGCAGGGCATGCGGGCGATTCAGATCACCGAGTTCGGCGGCCCCGAGGTGCTGCGACTGGCCGAGCTGGCAGAACCGGTCGCCCAGCCGGGGCAGCTGCTGATCGACGTGGCCGCGGCCGGTATCAACTACGCGGACACCCACTCCGTCGAGAATTCCTACCTGTCCAGCAGCACGCTGCCGATGGTCCCCGGCGGCGAGGTCGTCGGCCGGACTCCGGAAGGGCGGCGCGTGGTCGCGCTGACCGCGACCGGCGGCTACGCCGAACGCGCCGTGGCCTGGGAGAACATGGCACTGGACGTGCCCGACGAGGTGTCCGACGGCGCGGCGCTGGCCCTGGTCGTCCAGGGCCTCACGGCCTGGCACCTGCTGCGCACGTCCGCGCGACTGGCCCCCGGCGAGACGGTGGTCGTGCACGCCGCCGCGGGCGGCACCGGCTCGCTCGCCGTCCAGCTCGCCAAGCACTTCGGGGCCGGGCGGGTGATCGCCACCGCCTCCACCAAGGAGAAGCGCGACCTGGCTCTCGAACTGGGCGCGGACGTCGCCGTGGAGGCCGAGGCGGAGGGCCTGAAGGAGCGGCTGGTGGCGGCGAACGGCGGCGCGAAGGTCGACATCGTCCTGGAGATGACCGGCGGGCCGGTGTTCGACGCGTCGCTGGCAGCGCTGGCGCCGTTCGGACGCCTGGTGACCTACGGGATGGCCTCGCGCACCGAGCCGAAGCCGGTCACCGCAGGGCAGTTGATGGCACACTCGCGAGCCGTCATCGGCTTCTGGCTGATGCACTGCGTCGGAAAGCCGGCGCTGCACGCGGAGCCGATGGCGGAGCTGCTGCGGCTCACCGCGAGCGGGGAGTTGAAGCCGTTGGTCGGCGAGGCGTACCCGCTGTCGGAAGCAGCCCGCGCGCACGAGGACCTGCGGGCCCGGCGCACGACCGGAAAGCTGATCCTCGACCCCAGCCGGTAGGCACAGCGCTTCTGACGCGCCATCATCTCCCTGTAGCAGGAATCCAGGGAGGCAGGATGTCCAAGCGCACCCGCAAGCGGAGCTGGCGCCGGCGCAAGGCCAACCACGGCAGGCGTCCGAACTGCCGCTGACACTCTCGGATGCAGGCTGCTGATCAATCGGGCGACGGTGACCAGGGAGGACCTCCCCAGGTTTTTCCTCGGTCACCGCCGCCGGTCCGTGGGACCCGCGGGTGCTCCGCTCAGCCGAGCAGGGCGTAGCCCGGTAGGGTCAGGAAGTCGACGAACTCGTCGGCGAGGGAGACCTGTTCGAACAGCTGGGCCGCCTCGGCCCAGCGTCCCGCCGCGTACGCCTGGTCGCCCAGTTCGGCCCGCAGCTCCGCGAGTTCGGTGGCGACGAGCGCGCGCACCAGCTCCGGGGTGACCTTCGCGCCGTCGTCGAGGACGACGCCGTTGTAGATCCACTGCCAGATCTGGGAGCGGGAGATCTCGGCGGTCGCGGCGTCCTCCATCATGTTGAAGATGCCGACCGCGCCGTGGCCGCGCAGCCACGCCTCGATGTAGCGGACGCCGACCTGGACGGCGTTGTGCAGCCCCGCGGCCGTGCAGCTGCCGCCCGCTCCGGCGACGTCCAGCAGTTCCGCGGCGGTGATCGTACCCGCCGGGACGACGTCCTTCTGGTTGGGTCGGTCGCCCAGCACGGCGTCGAAAGAGGCCGTGCAGATCGGGACCAGGTCGGGGTGGGCGACCCAGGAGCCGTCGAAGCCGGTGCCGGCCTCGCGCTCCTTGTCCGCGGTGACCTTCTCCATGGCGGCGGCGTTGACGGCCGGGTCGCGGCGGGAGGGGATGAACGCGGCCATGCCGCCGATGGCGTGGGCGCCGCGCTTGTGGCACGTCTGGACCAGGAGCTCTGCGTACGCGCGCATGAACGGCGAGGTCATGCCCACGGAGTTGCGGTCGGCGAGGATGTAGCGCTCCCCCGCGTCGCGGAGGTTCTTGATGATCGAGAACAGGTAGTCCCAGCGTCCGGCGTTGAGACCGGCGGCGTGGTCGCGCAGCTCGTAGAGGATCTCGTCCATCTCGAAGGCCGCGGTGATGGTCTCGATCAGCACGGTGGCGCGGACGGTGCCGTGCGGGATGCCGAGGGCCTGCTGGGCGTAGCCGAAGACCTCGTTCCAGAGCCGGGCCTCGAGGTGGCTCTCGGTCTTGGGGAGGTAGAAGTAAGGACCGGAGTTGGGGTCTTGGGCACCTCGGGCGATCAGCCGGGCGGCGTTGTGAAAGAAGTACAGGCCGAAGTCGAAGAAGGCGCCGGCGATCGGTTCGCCGTCCACGAGCAGATGGGCCTCGTCCAGGTGCCAGCCGCGCGGGCGGACGACGACCGTGGCGAGTTCGGCGTCGGGGCGCAGCGCGTAGGACTTGCCCTCGGGGGTGCTGAAGTCGATGCGGCGCTGGAAGGCGTCGATCAGGTTCAGCTGGCCCTCGACCAGGTTGCTCCAGGTGGGGGCGGTGGCGTCCTCGAAGTCGGCGAGCCAGACTCTGGCACCGGAGTTGAGTGCGTTGACGGCCATCTTGCGGTCGGTGGGGCCGGTGATCTCGACGCGGCGGTCCTGGAGTGCGCGAGGGGCTTCGGCGACCCGCCAGTCCCCGGCGCGGACGTCAGCGGTCTCGGGAAGGAAGTCAAGGGTGCCGGTGGCGGCGATGCGGGCGCGGCGCTCCTTGCGCAGGGCGAGGAGTTCGCGGCGGCGGGGCTCGAAGCGACGGTGCAGGGCGGCGAGGAAGTTCAGGGCCTCGGTGGTGAGGACCTCCTCGCCGCGGTCGACCGGGAGGCCGGCGAGGGTGATGGAGGAGAGGTCGGATTCCTGCGGTCCGGACATGTGGTCCAAAGCTCCTTCAAACTGGGGAGGTCACACCGTCGGCGGCGGTGAACGACAGTTGATCGAAAGTGATGTCGACCCTGACGTGGTTCTGTAAGGTGGAGGCTAGTTTCCGCGATACAGAAATTCAACATTTTGTTGAGGTTTCTCGCGGCACACCGTACTCCTGCCCTGGCACGTCCCTAGGAAGGTAGCCCCGTGGCCGCTTCTCCCGCATCGCTCGACGCTCCGGCGGCCGACCGTTCCGGCGGCGTCCAGTCCGTCGAGCGCGCCTTCCACCTGCTGGAGATACTGGCCGACTCAGGCGGTGTGAGCACCCTCAGCGACCTGGCGTCCGCCTCCGGGCTGCCCATGCCGACGATCCACCGACTGATCCGCACGCTGGTACAACAGGGGTACGTCCGCCAGGACACCGCTCGTCGCTACACCCTCGGCCCCCGACTGATCCGCCTCGGCGAGACCGCCGGGCGTCTGCTCGGCAGTTGGGCCCGGCCGTACCTGGCCGAGCTGATGGAGGCGACCGGCGAGACCGCGAACCTCGCCGTCCTGGAGGCGGGCGAGGTGGTGTACGTCGGGCAGGTGCCCTCGCGGCACTCGATGCGGATGTTCACCGAGGTCGGACGGCGGGTCCAGCCGCACTGCACGGCCGTGGGCAAGATCCTGCTGGCGCAGCTGCCGCGGCCCGAGGCCGCCGGAGTGCTGGGCCGCGGGCCGCTTCCCGCGCACACCGAGCACACCGTCACCGAGCCGGCGCGGCTGCTGCAGCAGTTCGACGCCGTGAAGGCCGGCGGGTTCGCCGTGGACGACCAGGAGCAGGAGATCGGCGTCCGCTGCGTCGCCGTCGTCGTCCCCGGGGCGCCGACGCCGACCGCGCTGTCGATCTCCGGGCCCGAGGCGCGGATCAGGGCGCTGGAGGCGCGGGACGCGTTGGGCGGGCTGATCCCGCAGATGCAGGAGATCGCGGGCCGCCTCGGCCACGCTCTCGCCGCCAGCGGCTGACCCTTCCAGCGCAGGGGCGCTCCGCGCAGGGCGCAAGCGTGGGCGTGGGTTGCCCGGACTGCTGCCCGCAACCCGCACCGCACCGCGACCGGAGCACCATCCCGCAGGGGCTCAGCTGACGCGCCGGGGGCCGGCCGGGCGTGGTAGCCCGCAACCCGCACCGCACCGCGACCGGAGCACCGGCCCCGTAGGGGCTCAGCTGATGCGCCGGGGGCCGGCCGGGCGTGGTAGCCCGCAACTCGCACCGCACCGCGACCGGAGCACCGGCCCCGTAGGGGCTCAGCTGACGGGCGGGGGCCGGCCGGGCGTGGGTAGCACGGGCTACGCACCGTCCCCGCACGGGCTCAGCTGACGCGCGGGTTCAGCCGGGCGTGGGTAGCACGGGTACGCCCGCAACCCGCACCGCACCGCGACCGGAGCGCCGGCCCGCAGGGGCCGCGCTCGGTCGGGCACCAACCCCGGAGGGGGTCAGCGGGAGCGCCGTCCACTCCAGCGGGACCAGGCCTCCGGGGTGTCGATGTCGTCCGGCCGCGCCACGTCGCCGCATTCCACCAGGGTCAACTCCGCCGTGCGTGCCGCGAGTAGGGCCCGCGCGCCCGAGTCGCCGACCGCGCCGCGTATCGCCTCCGGCCAGAACCGGGAGCCGATCAGCACCGGGTGCGCCCGCTTGCCCCCGTACGCCGCCGCAGCGAGCTGCGCGCCGCCCCGGTACGCCCGCAGCAGCCGGGCGACCGCCTCCGGCGTCACCCCCGGCGTGTCCACCAGGGAGACCAGCGCGGCCGGCGAGTCCGCGGCCAGCGCCGCCAGACCGGCACGCAACGACGAGCCCATCCCCGACTCCCAGTCGGGGTTGCGGACCACCTCACAGCCCGCCAGATCCGCCCGCGCCCGCACCTCGTCCGCCCCGGACCCGAGCACCACTACCACCCGCCGGCAGCCGCCCGCCCGGAGCACGTCCACCGCGTGTTCAACCAGCAGCCGCCCCTGGAGCGGCAGCAACGCTTTCGGGCCCAACCCGAGCCGGCTGCCGCTACCGGCGGCGAGCAGCAGGGCGGTCGGGGCGGCCGGTACGGCGACGAGGGAGGACGTCATCCGTCCAGTCTGGCGCTACGGCGGCCACTCTCATCCTGTAGGAAACTACAGGCCCACTCGGTCCGCCTCCTCAGTTCACCGGGGCTTCACCCGCTGGACCTCGTACTCGAATTCCCGTTCTACTGGGCCAATGCCCAGCACTCGCCCGCTCCCGCTCCTGGACCGCTTCGGCCGGATCCACACCGACCTGCGGGTCTCCCTCACCGACCGGTGCAACCTGCGCTGCACCTACTGCATGCCGGAGGAGGGCCTGGCCTGGCTGCCGAAGCCGGAACTGCTGACGGACGATGAGATGCTGCGGCTGGTCGACATCGGGGTGCGGCGGCTGGGCATCCGCTCGGTACGGCTCACCGGCGGCGAGCCGCTGCTGCGGCGCGGCCTGCCCGGTCTGGTCGAGCGGATCTCCGGACTACCCGACGCACCCGAGCTGTCCCTCACCACCAACGGCATCGGCCTGGCACGCAGTGCCGTCGCGCTCCGTGACGCCGGACTGCGCCGCGTCAACGTCAGCCTGGACACCCTCCGCAGGGACCGCTACACCGAGATCACCCGGCGCGACCGCCTCTCCGACGTC
Organism: Streptacidiphilus sp. MAP12-16; assembly: GCF_041262165.1. NCBI lineage: Bacteria > Bacillati > Actinomycetota > Actinomycetes > Kitasatosporales > Streptomycetaceae > Streptacidiphilus > Streptacidiphilus sp. MAP12-16. The sequence goes on along the minus strand of NZ_JBGCBY010000017.1, from coordinate 86,952 downwards.
CTGCTGGGTCTCGCCGCCGCGCAGGTCGCCGGGCTGGCCCCGGTGAAGATCAACGCTGTGCCGGTGCGCGGAGTCAACGAGGACGAGATCGCCGACCTCGCCGCCTTCGCCGTCGACCACGGCTACCGGATGCGCTTCATCGAGTCCATGCCGCTGGACGCCCAGGGCGCCTGGGACCGCAGCCGCATGGTCACCGCCGACGAGATCCTGGAACGCCTCGGCGAGCGTTTCGTGCTGGAGCCGCTGCCGCGCGAGGGCAACGCTCCCGCCGAGGAGTGGCGTGTCGTCGGCACCGACTCCGTCGTGGGCGTGATCGCCAGCGTCACCCGACCCTTCTGCGGCGGCTGCGACCGGGTCAGGCTGACCGCCGACGGCCAGCTTCGCAACTGCCTGTTCGCCTGCCAGGAGTCCGACCTGCGTGCCCTGCTCCGCGGCGGCGCCGACGACGACGCCGTGGAGGCTGCCTGGCGGGCCTCGGTGGCTGGCAAGGGCCCTGGTCACGACATCAACAGCGCGGACTTCCGCCAGCCGGAGCGACCCATGTCGGCCATCGGTGGCTGAGCCGCAGCGCCGAAAGACGGCACGCATGGCCGAGTCTCCGTGAAAGCCCCTCCCCGAACCGCCCTGGATCAGGGACGATGGTGGGGCAGGTGCACACTCCCAGCCGAACGGATGGTCCGTCATGCCCGGTACGCCGCAGCCCGACAGCACGGGCGGCCACCACCTGGACGGCCAGAACGCCGCAGGCCAGAACCCGCCAGGCCAGAACACCCCAGGTCAGGGCGGTTCGGGCCAGGGCGGTTCGGATCAGGGCGCCGGCGCCCGGCAGTCCTCGGCCCGGCCGGTGCGCTGCCCCTCCTGCCGCAGGGAGCACTCCTACGAGCCCTCGGTGTTCCCCTGCCCCTGCGGTGCCAGCCTCAAGGTGCCGCTGCTGCGCGGGGGCATCCCGGTCCAGGTGCGCTTCCGCTCCTGGGAGGACTCCTGGCTGAGCATGCGCTGCCCCTCCTGCGGGCGCTCCGAGGAGTGGCCGCAGCCCGAGTTCACCTGCGGCTGCGGGGCGACCGTGCGGCTGCCGGTGGACACCGCCCGCAGGCCGATCCCGGTCTCACCACCGACCCGTAGCGGGCCCGCACCGCGTCCCGCCACGGGACGGCCGCAGGTCCAGCCGCCGATGCAACCGGCCGTGCAACCGCCCGCGCGGCCCCGACCCGCCCCGACCCGGCCGCCGTTCCTGCCGCACCCCGTCCGCACCTCCGACGACGCGGTACTGGCCGCCGCCCGCTACCTGGAATGGCTCGGATTCGGCGAGCTGGAGGTCTCCGACTCGCAGGACCGCGAGGGCGTCTGCCTGCTCGGGACCAGGGTGGTCGCCCAGGTCGACACCTGGACGGAGCCGGCCGACCTGCGCGCCGTCGAGTGCCTCTGGCTGAACACGCTGCACGCCGACGAGCTGCAACCGATCATGTTCACCCTCGCCGGATACAACCAGGAGTCGCGCAACCGGGCGGACCAGTTGCTGGTCGCCCTGTTCGAGCTGGATCTCGCAGGCGTACCGCAACCGGTGAACTCGACCGCACGCGAGCTGCTGCGCACCGGCGGCAGCAGCTGACGCCGGCACGGTCCGGCGGTCGTTTCGCGATCAATCCCGACCAGGTGTGTGTTTGATCTTGCGTGGCTCACCGGCCGCGTGTTGGAATTCCGTCACCACCGGCCCGCAGCACGGAGGGGAGCCGTCCTTGTCGGACCATCGAACGGCGTCGGAGCAACGAACGGCCCGGATCGACGACTCACGTGACGGCACCGCAGCGGGCCCCGCGCCCGGCCCCGCCCCGAACCACCTCGGCCGCGCCCCCGGAACCCCCGCCGGCGTGGCCCGCAGCGCCCCGGCCACCGAGCCGGCCGTCGCCGTCGAGGCGGGGACGATCTGGCGGCTGCGCTCCCGGGGTTGTTGGGAGGCCGCAGCCGCACTGCTGGAAGCCCGCGCCGCCCACTCCCCCGACGCTGCCCTGACTCGGGCTGAACTCCTGATCGAGCGCACTCTGTTCGAGGGCGACGGCTGGGGAACCGCCGAGAGCGCCCTGCGCCTGGCCGAGGCCGGTGCCCGCACCGATGTTGAGCGCGCCGCCGCGGCCTGCGCCCGCGGCTATCTCGCCTACTGCGCGACGCTGCTGCGCGAACACGACCGGCTGGACGAGGCCCAGGCCGCGCTGGGCCGCGCGTCTGCCCTGCTGCCGCCCGACGCAGCGGGACGACCGCTGCTGGACTTCCGACGCGGCCTGGTCGCGGAGAACCTGCTCGGGGACCCGGCCGCCGCCCGCTCCGCGTACCGCCGCGCCCACGCCGGGGCCGAGCAGCAGCAGGACAACCTGCTGCTCTCCTACACCTGGCGGCATCTCGCCTCCATTGCCCAGCAGGACGGCAACCTCGCCGGGGCCCGGCACGGCTTCGCCGAGTCGCTGCGACTGCGCGAGCAGACCGGTTTCGCGGTCGGCATCGCCCCCGCGCTCGCCTCGCTGGCCGAGGTCTCCCCCGCCCCCGAGGCGGTCCTGCTGCGCGCCCAGGCGTCCCGCCTGGTCCGGGCGTTCGGCAATGTGCCGGTGTGGCTCGCCGACGGGCAGCCCGCGGATCGCACGGCCGGTCGGTCTTAGCGCCAAGGACGCCAGACTTCACCCTTCCCGGTGTATCCGCCCCAAAAGCACCATGGGCAACGGCGGCTTGGGCCAGGATGGTTCCCACTTCGGCGGCAGCCGGGGTTTGGGGAACGTTCGGGCACAAGCCGAGGTTTGGGCGAGACGATGAGAGTTACGGACATAACGCTGGGGTGGGGCGTCGCCGCCGTCGTGGGTCTCCTGCTCGTCGCCGGTCTGGCGACCCTGCTGCGTTCACGCGGCGCGACGGCACGGGAGAGCAGCGACTCATGGGAGCGCAGCGAGGAGCGCCGCCGAAAGAAGGAGGCCCTGTACGGGTCCGCCTCGTACGTGCTGCTGTTCTGCTGCGCCGCGGTCGCCGCGGCACTGTCGTTCCACGGGCTGGTCGGCTTCGGCGTGCAGAACCTGGGGCTGTCCGGCGGCTGGGAGTTCCTGGTCCCGTTCGGTCTGGACGGCGCGGCGATGTTCTGCTCGGTGCTGGCCGTGCGCGAGGCGAGCCACGGTGACGCGGCTCTCGGTTCGCGCATCCTGGTGTGGCTGTTCGCCGCCGCGTCGGCCTGGTTCAACTGGGTGCACGCCCCGCGCGGGGTGGACCACAACGGCGCGCCGCAGTTCTTCGCGGGGATGTCGATGTCCGCGGCGGTGCTGTTCGACCGGGCGCTCAAGCAGACCCGCCGTGCGGCACTGCGCGAGCAGGGACTGGTTCCGCGCCCGCTGCCGCAGATCCGCATCGTGCGCTGGCTGCGCGCGCCCAAGGAGACCTTCGCCGCCTGGTCGTTGATGCTGCTGGAGAACGTCCGGACGCTGGACGAGGCGGTCGAGGAGGTGCGCGACGACAAGCGGCAGCGGCTGGTCGACCGGGACGAGCAGCGCCGCGCCTCGCGCCATGAGCGGGCGGAGCTACGGGCGTTGAGCAGCCGGGGTTGGTCACGGGGCAGGGACGGCCGACGGATGGCGTTGCCCGCGGCGCCACACCGCAGCGCCTCCGGCGAGCGCCAATCCATTCCTGCGGAGCCCGTCATAGCCGCTCAGGAACAGGTCGCGGCAGTCGAACCGGTGGTCGAGCTGCCGGTGCGTCCGCGCCCCGAGGAGCGGACCTTCGACCTGACGGCCGAGGACGACACCCTGACGCTGCCCCGGCTGGACTCGCTGGAACAGAAGCTCAAGGACCTGGAGCAGCTGTACGGCTGACGGAATGTCAATGCCGCGGCTCGGCCGTCGCCGTGGGTCAGCCGTCCCGCGCTCAGCCGTCCCGGTGGCTCAGCCGTCCCGGTGGATGAGCTCGAACCACATCCGTTTGCCGCTGCCGCGCGGGTCCACGCCCCAGGCGTCGGCCAGTGCCTCCACCAACATCAGTCCGCGCCCTGAGGACGCCTGCTCGCCGGGTGTACGGCGTCGCGGCCACAGGTCGGACTCGTCGTCGACCTCGACCCGCAAGCGGGCGGGCCCCGAATCCCCGCCCTCCTGGTAGAGGCGCGCGGTGAGCAGGGCGTCCCGGTCGGTGTGCACCAGGGCGTTGGTGACCAGCTCCGAGGTGAGCAGTTCCACGGTGTCGGCGAGCTCGCCGACACCCCAGCGGCGTACGGCGTCGCGCAGCTCGCCCCGCACCTCGGAGATCTGCTCCAGGTCCGCCTGCGGGATGCGCCGGCGCAGCTGCCGGGGCCGGCTCTCCGCCGGGCCGTCCCAGCGGAGCAGCAGCAGGGCGATGTCGTCGTCGCGTTCGTGGCTCTCCGCAGCCGCCGTCTCGATCCGGTCTGCCAGAGCCTCCAACTCACCGGGACCGTACGGTTGGTGCCCGCCGATGGCGCGGCGCAGCCGTTCCATGCCCTCGTCGATGTCGACGCTGCGGGTCTCCACCAGCCCGTCGGTGCACAGCAACAGCAACTCGCCGGGGTCGAGGGTGAACCGGGTGACGGGGTAGGAGCTCTCCGGGTCGATGCCCAGCGGCAGGCCGCCCGCGACGGGCTGCACGGCGCTGCTGCCGTCGGCACGGCGCACCAGCGGGTCGAGGTGGCCCGCGCGCACCGCGTACACGGCGCCGTAGTCGACGTTGACCTCGGCGTAGAGGCAGGTCGCGAAGTGTCCTGTATCGAGGTCGGCGAGGAAGCGGGAGGCGCGGGCCATCACCGCGGCCGGGGGGTGGCCCTCGGCGGCGTAGGCGCGCAGGGCGATCCGCAGCTGCCCCATGACCCCGGCCGCGTGCACGTCGTGGCCCTGCACGTCGCCGATGACCAGGCCGACGTGTCCGCCCGGCAGCGGCACCACGTCGTACCAGTCACCGCCTATCTGCAGTCCGGTCCCGGCGGGGAGGTAGCGCACGGCGGTGGTGAAGCCGGGCAACGGCGGAACGCGGCGGGGCAGCAGCACACGCTGGAGTCCCGCGGCGAGCTCGTGCTCGGCGTCGTGGAGCCGGGCCCGGGCGAGGGACTGGGCGACCATGCCGCCGAGGGTGCTGAGCAGGGTGCGGTCCTCGGAGTCGAGGGCCCGGTCCTCGTCGAAGCTGACCAGGCAGACTCCGATCGGACGGCCGCTGGCGACCAGGGGCAGGAAGGCCCAGGCGCTGCGAGGCGAGGGTGCCGGGGCGACCTGCTGCCAGGCCCCCGGGAAGCGGTCCTTGTACTCGGCGCGGCTGCCCAGGAACACCGGGGTGCGGGTGCGCAGGCAGAGCGCGGCGGGGTGGTCGGCGTCCAGCGGGACGTGGTCGTGCGGCGGCGGGGCGCCTTCGGTGTAGCCGCTGGAGCGGAGGATCTGGATTCGGCCGCTCTCCAGCACCGCCAGGATGAGCCCGTCCGGGGGGATGCCCGGCAGCGGCAGCTCAGTGAAGACGCGGGCGACGTCCTGCATGGTGGTGGCCTCGGAGAGGGCGCGCGCGGCTTCCTTGATGAAGCGGGTGCGTTCCTCGCGGAGCACGGCGAGGTGGTCGGCGCGGACCCGTTTGTGCAGCTCGACGGTGGCGTCCCAGACGAAGCCGACCATGTGCGCGGGCCGTCCGTGCTCGTCGGCGAGGACCCGGGCGCGGAAGCGGACGGCGTGCATCTCCCCGTCCGCGAAGACCGTGCGGTAATAGGCGCCGCACTGCCCGAGCTCCTGGACGGCGCGCTCGACCCGGCGACGCACGGTGGGGGCGTCCTCGGGGTGCAGCATCGCGAGGAAGGACTCGGAGTTCAGTCCGGGGCGGTCCGCGTGGTGATGGTCGCCGGTCTCGTCCGCGAGCGAGTCGTCGATGTCGAGGCCGAGGATGAGGCAGGCCCGGGCGTCCCCGGCGATGACGTCCGTGCGGATGTCCCAGTCGAAGGACCCGATGCCGTTGGCAGCCATCGCCGGTTCGAGCCAGTCGGGCCTGCCGCCGACGAGTTCCGTCAGCTCCGGCACGAGCGGGGTCACGACCGGCGTCCCGACCGAACCGGCAGGAAGCCGTGGCGACTGGGGTGTGGACGCCATCGTTCTCCTGCCGCTCTTGGCCTTGGCTGCTCAGCTCCGCCCAGTCGCAGGGACCAACGAACTGCTCAGGCTGTCGGACACGTATCCGGACTTCATCCTGTCGGATGATCGCACCTGCGGCAATGGCGGCGCACCCTCACTCGCGGATCATCACTGTTTGATGGAGACCCGATAACGGAACCATCTCGGCCGTCCGTACGTCGACACATAGCAGGACGTCAGCGCGATCGAAGAGCGACCGCGCGGGGGGAGGTCGGCGCATGGAGGCTCAGGACGGCATGAAGGTACTGATCACGGGCGGGGCCGGATTCATCGGCAGCACGGTCGCTTCGGCCTGCCTGGACAACGGCATCATTCCGGTGATCCTGGACAACCTGGTGACAGGGCGGCAGGAGTTCACCGAGGGGCGACCCTTCTACCGGGGCGACATCGCCGACGGCGAGCTGGTCGACCGGATATTCGCCGAGCACCCGGAGATCAGTGCCGTCATCCACTGCGCCGCGCTCATCGTCGTACCGGAGTCCGTGGCCGAGCCGCTGCGCTACTACCGGGAGAACGTCGCCAAGACCGTGGCGCTGCTCGAACACCTGCAGCGCAACGGCTGCGACCGTCTGCTGTTCAGCTCCTCCGCCTCGATATACACCCCGGGGGCGGACTTCGCGGTCGACGAAGGCTCTGCACTGGACCCGCTCAGTCCCTATGCCCGTACCAAGATGCTGATGGAACTGGCCTTCAAGGACACCGCCCAGGCCACGCCGCTGCGGGTACTGTCGCTGCGCTACTTCAACCCGATCGGGGCGGACCCGCAGCTGCGCACCGGGCTGCAGGTGCGGCTCCCCTCGCACGCGCTGGGCAAGCTGATCGAGGCCCGGCGGAACGGCGGGACGTTCCGGATCACCGGGACCGACTGGCCCACCCGGGACGGCAGCGGCATCCGGGACTATGTGCACGTCTGGGACCTCGCCCGCGCGCACGTCGCCGCACTGCTGCACTTCGACCGGGCCGTGCCCGCCGACGGCCCCGAGCCGTACCAGGTCATCAACCTCGGCACGGGCGAGGGCACCACGGTCCGCGAGCTGATCGCCGCGTTCGAACGGGTGACCGGAGCACCGCTTCCGGTGGCGGAGGCCGGCCCCCGGCCCGGCGACAACGCCGGAGCCTTCACCCGCAGCGACCGGGCCGCCCGCCTCCTGGGCTGGAAGCCCCAGCTCAGCCTCGACCAGGGCATCGCCGACACCCTCGCCTGGTTCGCTCGCCGCGACACCCTCCTCGGCCTCACGCCCGCCTGAGGGCTGCCTGATTCCCGCCGCCCACCGGAGCCGGACGCCGTTCACTCGTCCGGACGCCCCTCGGCGGCCTGCATCAGCTCTCCCGCATGCCGGCCGTCGATGGACTGCCGGACGACGTCGGCGTGGCCGGCATGGCGGGCCGTCTCCGCCATCAGGTGCAGCAGCACCCAGCGGGCCGACCACTGCCGGGCCGACTCCAGCGCGCACAGCGCGCCGAGATCGTCGAGACCGCCGACGATCTTCTCGATCTCCGCCTCCGTCTCCGCGTAGTGCTCCAGCAGAGACGTCACGCTTTCGCCTGCCTCCCGCCGGAAGTCCGCGCCGAAGTCGGTGATCGGCCGCAGGTCCGGCAGCGGTCGACCCGCCAACGCCGCCACGATCCAGCGACGCTCGGTGCGGGCCGCGTGCTACGTACGTCTGGATCTGTCTGTACCTGTGCCGGTCGGTTCACCCTCGCAGACGCCACTGACACCCACACCGGTCGCGCGAGCACGACACTCCGCCACCACGCTGGACATCGGAAGCCCGGTCGGGGTTCAATGCGGGGAATGGTTTGAACGCCGTTCTAAACTTCCAGCCGTTCGAATGACACGGGGCGAGGCACTGTGCGACTGACACCGACCGAGCGGGACCGGCTCCTGATCTTCACGGCCGCTGAGCTGGCCCGTGCCCGCCGTGCGCGCGGCGTGCGGCTGAACGTGCCCGAGGCGACCGCGCTGATCGCCGACACCGTCTGCGAGGCCGCCCGCGACGGCCGCCGCCTCGCCGAGGCCATCGAGGCCGGACGCAGCGTGCTCAGTGCCGACGACGTGCTGCCCGGCGTCCCCGACGTCGTGACGACTCTGCAGGTCGAGGCAGTCTTCGACGACGGCACGCGGCTCTGCGTCATCGACGACCCGTTCCGCGGCGCGGGTTCGCTCGGTCCGGACGCCCCCGGAGCGGCGCTGCCCGGCGACGGCGCGGGCTACCGACCCCAGCAGCCGTCGCTGCGGCTTCCGGTGCGCAACACCTCGCCCGTGCCGATCAGCGTCACCTCGCACTTCCACTTCTTCGAGGCCAACCCGCGCCTCGCCTTCGACCGCGCGGCCGCCTACGGCACCCGGCTCGCCGTCCCCGCAGGCTCCACCGTGCGCTTCGACGCCGGTGCGACCGTCGAGGTGGAGCTGCTGCCCATCGGCGGCGCCCGCGTCGCCATCGGCTTCGCGGGGCTGGTGGACGGACCGCTGGACGCGCCGGGGGCCCGCGAGGAAGCCCTGGAGAAGGCCCGCGCCACCGGGTACCTGACGACGTTCGAGGAGGGTCAGCAGTGACCGCGAGCAGCTTCGAGCCCAGGGGCTGCCACGGCCACCCCTCGGCGAACGCCCCGACCAGCACCATCACTCCGCACGACTACATCGCCGTCCACGGCCCGCGCGCCGGCGACCGGGTACGGCTCGGCGACTCCGGCCTGATCGTCCGGGTCGAGTCCGACTCGCAGCAGCCCGGCGAGGAGTTCCTGGCCGGCTTCGGCAAGACCGCCCGGGACGGCCTGCACCTCAAGGCCGCGGCCGTCCGCGAGACCTGCGACCTGGTCATCAGCAACGTGCTGGTCATCGACGCCGTGCAGGGCATCCGCAAGACCAGCATCGGCATCCGCGAGGGCCGGATCTGCTCGATCGGGCGGGCCGGGAACCCGGACACCCTCGACGGCGTGGACATCGTCGTCGGCACCGGCACCACCATCGTGTCCGGCGAGGGCATGATCGCCACCGCCGGCGCCATCGACACCCACGTCCACCTGCTGTCGCCCCGGATCATGGAGGCCTCGCTGGCCTCCGGCGTCACCACCATCATCGGCCAGGAGTTCGGCCCGGTCTGGGGCGTCGGCGTCAACTCCCCCTGGGCGCTGCGGCACGCCTTCAACGCCTTCGACGCATGGCCGGTCAACATCGGCTTCCTGGCCCGCGGCTCGTCCTCGGACGCAGCCCCGCTGGTCGAGGCGCTCGCCGAGGGCGGCGCGTCCGGCTTCAAGGTGCACGAGGACATGGGCGCGCACACCCGCGCCCTGGACACCGCCCTGCGCGTCGCCGAGGAGCACGACGTCCAGGTCGCGCTGCACACCGACGGCCTCAACGAGTGCCTCTCGGTCGAGGACACCCTCGCCGTGCTGGCCGGGCGCACCATCCACGCCTTCCACATCGAGGGCTGCGGCGGCGGACACGTCCCCAACGTGCTGAAGATGGCCGGCGTCCCCAATGTCATCGGCTCCTCCACCAACCCGACACTGCCGTTCGGCCGGGACGCCCTCGGCGAGCACTTCGGCATGATCGTCACCTCGCACGACCTCAAGGTCGACCTGCCCGGTGACGCCGCCCTGGCCCGCGACCGGATCCGGGCCGGGACGATGGGCGCGGAGGACGTGCTGCACGACCTCGGCGTCATCGGCATCACCTCCTCGGACGCGCAGGGCATGGGCCGCGCCGGCGAGACCGTGCGCCGCACCTTCGCCATGGCCGGGAAGATGAAGTACGAGCTCGGCCCAATGGACGGCACGGGTTCGTTCGGCGAGGTCAACGGCGGCGACGACAACGAGCGCGTGCTGCGCTACATCGCCAAGCTCACCATCAACCCCGCCATCGCCCACGGCCTCGCCCATGAGATCGGCTCGATCGAGGTCGGCAAGCTCGCCGACCTCGTGCTGTGGCGGCCGGACCACTTCGGCGCCAAGCCGCAGCTCGTCCTCAAGTCCGGGTTCCCCGCCTACGGGGTCACCGGGGACCCCAACGCCTCCACCGACCGCTGCGAACCCCTGGTCCTCGGCCCGCAGTTCGGCGCGCACGGTTCGACCGCCGCCGACATCTCAGTGGCCTTCGTCGCCGAGGCGGCCGTCCAGAACGGCGACTCCATGCCGACCCGCCGCCGCCGCGTCGCCGTCCGCAACACCCGGGGCATCGGCCCGCGCGACCTGCTCCGCAACGGACGCGTCGGGCAGGTCGACGTGGACCCCCGCAGCGGACTGGTCTCGCTCGACGGCGAACTGCTCCAGTCCGAGCCCGCCGACTCGGTTTCCCTCAGCCGCCTCTACTTCCTCTAAAGGAGCCCCACGCATGCTCATGTCTGCCGCCAACACCCCCGCTGAGCAGGGCTTCTCCATGCCCGCCGAATGGCAGCCGCACGACCGCACCTGGATGGCCTTCCCCACCTCCAACGAGACCTTCGCCGGCGACGAACTGCACGCCGCCCGCGAGGCCTGGGCCGCAGTCGCCAACACCGTCGTCCGCTACGAGCCGGTCACCCTGATCGTGAACGTCGGCGAGACCGACGACGCCCGTCGCTATGTCTCCGCCGAGGTGGAGATCGTCGAGCGACCGCTGGACGACGCCTGGATGCGCGACATCGGCCCGACCTTCCTCACCAATGGCAAGGGCGAACTCGCGGCCGCCGACTGGGTGTTCAACGGCTGGGGCGCGCAGGAGTGGGCCAGCTGGGAGCACGACCAGCACATCGCCGAGGCGATCACCGACCTCACCGGCGTGCCCCGGTTCGCCTCGAGCCTGATCAACGAGGGCGGCGGCATCCACGTCGACGGCGAGGGCACCGTGCTGCTCACCGAGACCGTCCAACTGGGCGAGGGCCGCAACTCCGACTGGACCAAGGAGCAGGTCGAGGCGGAGATCCACGCCTACCTGGGCACCACCAAGGCGATCTGGGTTCCACGCGGCCTCACCCGCGACTACCAGCGCTTCGGCACGCGCGGCCACATCGACATCGTCGCGGCCTTCCTCAAGCCCGGCGTCGTCGTGGTCCACACCCAACCCGACTCCGCACACCCCGACCACGAGGTCACCCAGGAGATCGCCGCGCTTCTCCGCACCGCCACCGACGCGCGCGGCCGCCAACTGGAGGTCGTCGAACTCCAGGCCCCCACCGTCCTCTTCGAGGACGACGGCGAGCCCGTCGACTACTCCTACATCAACCACTACCTCTGCAACGGCGCGGTCGTCCTGTGCGCCTTCGACGACCCCCGCGACCAGCAGGCCGCCGAGCTCTTCGCCCACCACTTCCCGGACCGCAAGGTCGAACTCGTCGACGCCCGGGAGATCTTCGCCAACGGCGGCGGCATCCACTGCATCACCCAGCAGCAGCCCAGGGCCTAAGACCGACCGGCGAATGGGGGGCGGCGTCGCCTGCGGGGTGACGGAAGGTCAGCAGCTGGTCCGGGGGCGCCCCGCATGGGTTGGGCGGGGCGCCGTTGGGCGCCCAGGGCCATGTGGACGCCGGATTATGATGGCATGTACACGATGGGATGTGCCAGGGTGCTACTCGGGGTAATGCGGATTCGAGGGCGTCCAGCCGTCGGCGGCCGCGCGTGAAGGGTCATCTGACGCTCCGCTCGACGCCGCCCTCGGCGCTGCGTACTCCGTCCGGCTCGCGCCCGTGTCCGGCGCTACGCCTCCATCTCGAGCGTCGCCGAGCGCAGCGACCGGAAGACCGCCTCGGGATCGCCCGTCGCCGCGGCCGCCTTCACGGCGATCGTGGCGAGGGCGTCCAGGGTCAGCCGCAGGTCCTCTCCGACGAGCGTCATCGCGGGCCCCACCGGGTTGTTGTGGGGCTCGCGGCGCTTCGCCTCGACCAGGGCGATGGCGTCCAGCATCGCGTCTCTACGGCCGAAGGCGCCTGAGTACTTCATGGCGCAGATCGTACGAGCATTCGTCTGGGACCGGCACCCGGCAGCACCCACCGGCCTCGACTCCTACGCCGGCGGCACCAGTGACCAGAGCTGGTTGGCGCCGCCGTCGGCCGGCCACTGCAGTACCGTGCCGCCGTCGGAGAGCGAGCTGGCGGCGAGGTCGATCAACTGCCCGTCGTAGACGCTCTTCAGCTGGACCTGGTTGGGGCCCGCGTCGACCAGGGTCCACCGGGCGTTGGAGCCGCCGTCGTCGTGGTACTGGATCAGCTGGGTTCCCTGACTGGTCGTCGGTCCCGGGATGTTGAGCAGCTTGCCGCTGTTGACGTTGCCTATGGTGTAGACGCCCCCGCCCTGCGCGTTGAACGTCCACAACTGGTCGGCCTGACCGTTGTCGTGCCACTGAAGGATCTTCGCGCCGTCCCCGGTGGAGTCCGCGGTGACGTCCATCCGGCCACCGCTGGCTCCGTTGACCAGCTTGTACTGTGCCCCGGGCGTCGGCACCGGGACCAGCTTCCACTGCTGGCTGGTCGCCGTGCCGGGGGCCGACTGGACGACGGAGTCGCCGGCCAGGTCCGCGTTTTTTCCGTCGGAGCGGGCGGTGACGGTGTAGGAGCCGTTGCCGGTGGGCGTGAGCTTCCACTGCGATCCGGCGGAGTTGTCGTCGTGGTACTGCACGAGTTGGGTGCCCTGGGCGGTGGAGCCGCCGGGAACGTCGAGCAGCTTCCCGCTGTTGACGTTGTCCACCTTGTAGAACCCGTCGCCCGTCGGCACCAGTTGCCACTGCTGGTCGGCGGCGCCGTTCGAGGGCTGCTGCACCACTCCGGCCGCATCGGCGGTGGAGCCGCCGCTGACGTCGAGGTACTTGCCGCTCGCCGCGTTGACCAGGTTGTAGTGCAGGGCCGTGTAGCCGGACCCCGCCGTCGGGGTGACCCGGAGCAGGCGCACACCGTGCGGATTGATGGTGGCGGTGAAGCTGCCCGCGGCGCTGCCTAGGTCGGTGTGGCTCCACAGGTCGTGCATCGTGGCCGAGCCGCTGAAGCCGACGTCGGTCCAGCGGGCGGTGACCGGGGCGCTGGACCCGGTCAGGTTGAACAGCGCGACGGTGTAGCTGCCGTCCCCGTTGGGCGCGGACCAGACCTGCTGCTGGGTCAGCCGGTCGACCGGCCGGGCCGGGTGACCCGCCTGGTCGACGGCGACGACCTCGTCGTTGCCGAGCAGGGCCAGGTCGGCGCTGTCGAGGTGGGTGAGGTCGGTACCGAGGAGCAGTGGCGCGCCGGAGATGGCCCACAGGGTCAGCTGACTCTGCCGCTCGTCCGGCGTGAGGCCGTCATTGGAACCGTTGCCGACCTCGACCGAGTCGAGGTCGTTCCAGCCGCCGGGGCCCGCGAAGCCGGTCCACTGCGGTACGTCGCCGAAGCGGCTGGAGACGTTGTTCCAGTTGGTGAGCGGGTAGGACGTGCTGCTGCAGTAGCACTCGACGTCACCGTCGATCCGCCAGCCGTTGGCGTACTGCTTCCAGGTCGAGCCGTTGTTGACGTCGAGGCTGTTGGAGAGCTCCAGGTGGATGGTGCGGCCGGTTTGGTTCAGCGCCTGCGACCAGTGCTGGATGTCGGGGACGTCCCAGTCGCCGACACCGTCGATCTTGAGGTAGTCGATCCCGTAGGAGGCGAGCTGGTCGGCCCAGGAGTTGAGGTACGCCTGGGCGGCGGCGGGGTTCTTGGCGTAGTCGATGTAGTACATCGACCCGCTGCCGAAGTTGTAGTTGGTCTCGTAGCTGCTGGTGTTGGAGACGATGTCCCTGGCATGGAAGGACGTCCCCTGGATGGGGGTGTTCTGCTGATAGGCGGCGACCGGGATACCGGGGGTCAGGTACATCCCGTACTTCTCGCCGAGGCCGTGGACGTAGCTGCCCACCGCTCCCATGCCGTTGGGGAAGTGGGACGGGTCGGTGACCCAACGCCCGTAGGCGTCGACGGTGTTCGACGGGTTCAGGTACCAGAAGTCGTCGATGTTGACGTAGCGGTAGCCGTGGGAGACGAGTCCGCTGCTGGCCAGGGCGGCTGCCTGGGCCTCGATGTTTGATTCTGTAGGATTTTTACGAAGAAAGCTCCAGCTGCTCCATCCCATGGGAGGGGTGAGACCCGCACCGTTGGCCTGGGCCGCTACCGGGGAGGCCGGAAGGAGCGTCAGCTGACTCGCTGCCATTGCGATTGCCAGAGCGGCGAGCATGGTGGACCTGCGCAAGGGGACCTCCGGGCGTGGCGGTGAAGGGACCACAAAACGAATCAGCTTTGGACAGAATCAAACTTGGCGAAACACATAACAGTGGAGCGCCACTGACATGTCAATAGATCCGGCGCAGACGGCACACAGGCATCCGCTGGTTTACTGGTGGCGGACATCATCGAGGCAGTTCAGGGGGTGCGCAGCGTGACGCAGGGCCAGACCCAGGGCCGGCGCCCCGCGCCGCCGCGCGAGGAGGTCTTCGCCGCCGCGATGGCGGCCATCGCCGAGCACGGACTCGCCAGCCTGACCATGGCCGGTCTCGGCAGGGAACTGGGCATGAGCGGCGGCCACCTCCTCTACTACTTCGGCAGCAAGGACCAGTTGCTGTTGGAGACCCTGCGCTGGAGCGAGGCGGAGCTGGGGGAGCGCCGCCGCGCCGCGCTCGCGACGGCTGCCTCCGCCGCCCGTCGCCTTGACGACTACGTGGCGCTCTACCTCCCGACCGGGACGGGCGACCCGCGCTGGACGCTGTGGGTCGAGGTGTGGGGACGGGCGCTGTCCAGCGAGCCGATGCGCTCCGGACAGGTGGGCATCGAGGCGGTCTGGCGTGCCGACCTGGTCGCGCTGCTGCGCGAGGGCATCGCGGGCGGCGAGTTCCGGGAGGTGGACGCGGAACGCTTCGCGGTGCGGTTCGGTGCACTGCTCGACGGCTTCGGCACGCCCATCGTGACAGGGCTTCCCGGAGCCGGCCGGGAGTCAGCGCTGGCGCACATCGGCGAATACCTGGACGAGTCCCTTCACCTGCGCTGATCACCTCAGGCGTGCGGCTATCAAGTCAATGGACGGTTGTCATACCGGTCGCATAGCATCAGCCGCCCCCGCCACTCAGGAGCGGGTTGAACTGGTGGAGCCCCCGGTGCACTGTCCGTCCTGCTCGTCCGCGTATCTCGACCCGTACGGACGGTGCCCCGCCTGCGGCTACACCGCCGCGCCCCCCGGCGGCATGCAGGCCGCCGGGCTGTACCCGGTGGCCTACACCGCCCCGGCTGCGCCGACCGGAATCGCCATCGCGGCACAGCTCCTGTTCGGGGTGCAGATCCTCGCCGGGCTGGTCGCGGTGGTCGGCGGCGTGCTCGAACTGTCCTCGCTGGCCGCCAACGGAACCATTGGCGCGGCCGCGGCCGCGGTCGGTGTGCTCAGCGCGCTGATCGGCTTCCCTTCCTTCATCGCCGTCGTCGTGGTGTTCATCATCTGGTTCCACAAGTCTCGGGTGCTCTCCGACATCCTCGGACCCAACCATCCCAAGACCTTCTCCCGGGGATTCGCGATCGGAGGCTGGTTCATCCCTGTCGGCTTCTTCTGGATCCCGCGCGGGGTCGCCGGGGACATCTGGGCGGCCAGCCGTCCCCTGGAACCGACGCCCAACCAGTTCCCCCGGAGATCCGGGCTGTTGAACGCCTGGTGGACCGGCTGGTGCCTGTTCTGGGCGGTCGGCGTCATCGGAGGCATCGTTGGTGTCGCGGGCGACCGGCTCTCCTTGTCCCACCTGCAGACGGCCGCCGGTTTCGGCATCGCCACTGACTTCATGCGCGCCCTCGCGGCCCTGCTGGCGCTGCTCGTGGTCAGGAAGATCACGACGATGCAACGGGTGCGGATTCTGCAGGGCCCGGGCGCCGACCACCCGTACGCGCTGCAGGCGGCGTCCATGCCGTACCCCCAGACGGCGTACGCGCCGCAGCCCTACCAGCCGCAGCCCGTCCAGGACGCGTCGGCGGCGCCGGCGGCGCAGGTGCCGCCCCAGGACGTACAGTCGCCGCCGCTGGACGGCGGACTGTCGCCGCTGACCGGCCCGGTGACCCCGCGCCCGGCTCCCGCGCAGGACCCGGTGCCGGAGCCTGCCGTACTGCCGCCGGCGGTCGAGTTGGCCAAGGAGCGAGCCGACGAGGACCCGGCCGGCTGATCCTGCGTCAGTCCTCCCAGATCGCCGCCGCGGTCCGGTCGGCCGCGTAGCCCTTGGCGCGGACCTGCACATGGCGCAGGAAGTCGACGGTGCCCGGCGGGTGCGGATGCGCCCAGTGGTCGGCGAGGAAGTCGGACACCGCGGGCTCCTCCCGCAGCGGCTGGGCGAGTCCGTCGCTGCACAGCAGCAGCACGTCACCGGGCTCGGGGACCACCACCCGGAAGCGGAAGCGGTCGGGCTCCTGCGCGGCTGCCGACTGCGCGACGGTATCCGGGGCGCCCTGCTGCGACACCAACCGGCGCCCCGCGTAGGCGTCGTACCAGGCGTCGTCGCCGAGCAGCAGCAACCCGCCCGGGCCCAGGCCGAATCCGGCGCGCAGGCGACTGGTCGGGTCCAGCGGCGCGATCAGCGCATGCAGGGCTCCGCCCGCGCCGCCGCCCGCGCCGCCGACCTGCCCGGCGGAGCGCTGGAGCGGCAGCGCGGCGCGGGCGGTCAGCCGCTGCAGGCCGTAGCGGAGCCGCTCCTGCGCGCCCACCCGCAGGTCGGCCAGCAGCTCGGTACGGCTGCGGCCCACGGCGGCGGCGAGCTGGCGGCATGCCTCGTCCGCCACCGCCGGGTCTTCCGCGTGGGGCGGTGTCGCGAAGGCGACGAGCAGCAGCGCCTCGCTGCCCTCCCCGAAGCGCACGGTCAGCAGCCGGTCGGCGCGCGACTCGCCCCGGTGCCGGGCCGAGTCCCCTCGTATCGAGGCGGCGCGCAGCGTCATGGTGCCGTAGCGGGCACCGTCCAGGGCGGTGTCGGGGACCAGACCGGCGAGCCGGTCGGGGTCGGCGGCGGGCAGAGCCGTCGGCTCGGGCTCGTAGGTCGGCGGACGCTCGCCGACGTGCGGCAGCGGCTCGGTGACGGCGGTCGTGGGGGCGGAGGAGGTGCCGGAGGCAGGGGCCGGGATAGGAGGCTGCGGCTCCCGCTCGTCGTCCCGGCCCTGAAAACCCTCAAGGCCGTCGTACCCGTCGTAACCGTCGTCCTCGAAGACGTCCCCGTCGTAGCGGTCCGCCGGTTCGGCGGCGCGCGGAGCGGGGGTGCGCGGAGCGGGGGTGCGCGGTTCGGGGGTGCGCGGTTCGGGGGTGCGCGGAGCGACGACCCTGGGATCAGGGGTGAGCGGCGGAACCCGCGGCGGACGCCTCGGCAGCGGAGGCATCACCGGCGGCTGGGTTCGCAGCGGCTGCTCGGGCACAGCCGGTTTTCGCACGGGCTCGTCCACGAGCGTCGGCGGCCCATTCGTCTCGGGGCCCACCGCGGGAGCCTCTGCGGGAGCCTCCGCAGGACCCTGCTCGGCATCCTGCACATCGGCCGCACCACCGATCATTCCGCTGGCGGTATCGAACCAGTCGTCGACAGTCCCCGGCCGCGAGTCCGCGCGAGGTGTGTCGGGAACCTCGTCCCCCGGCCCCGCGTAGACGGCGTCCCACCACGAACCGTCCGCCCCACCCGATGCAGACGCACCCTGGCTGCTCATCGATTCGTCTCCTCAGCGACATGCGGCATGCCTGGACCGACGCCATTCTCCACGTCGCGGACCCGGTCACCGGGCGGAACCGGCGAATCAGAACACTCTTGGAGCAGTGGCGCCGAACCGGTCGCGCGGCGATCCGCGCGCCCGGTCCATTAATCCGACTACCCCAGAAGCGCCTGGCCAGGCATGATGACCTTGAGGACGACGGACTCTCCAGCGCTTGCGGGGAAGTCGAAGGGCGGACGAACGAGCGAGGTGGTCAGGTGCTGGGCTTCGTCGGACTGGACGGGGAGGACGAAGAGGTGTACCGACTCCTGGTCGGCCTCGGGTCAGCCTCGGCGGCTGAGCTCGCCCGGAAGCTCGACCTCCGCGAGGGGCAGGTCGGCCGGACGCTCGCCGGCCTGGAGCGGCTAGGCCTGGCCTCGCCCTCGTCCACCGAGCCAGGGCAGCACGTGGCAGCGCCGCCTGCCGTCGCCCTGGGCGCGGTGCTGTCCCAACGCAGACACGAACTGACGCAGGCCGAACGGGCGGTGGACACGCTCGCCCAGGAGTACCGGCGCAACGCGGTCGGCCTGACCATGGGCGACCTGGTCGAGGTGATCACCGGCGCGGACGCCGTACGGCACCGCTTCGAGCAGTTGCAGCTCGGCGCGGAGCGCGAGGTGCTCGCCCTGGTCACCCATACGCCGGTCGTGGTCAGCGGGCTGGACAACGAGGCCGAGCCGGTCGCGGTGGCGCGCGGGGTGTCGTACCGGGTGGTCATCGAACGCGCGGCCCTCGACTCCCCCGAGGGCGGCACCGTGCTGACGACCGCGCTGGAACGCGACGAGCAGGTCCGGGTGGCCGACCGGGTCCCCACCAAGCTGATCCTGGCGGACCGTTCGGTAGCGATGATGCCGCTGCGCCCGCTGGCGGCGCCCGGCGAACCGTCCGCGCTGATGGTCCGCGCAGGCGGAATGCTGGAGGCCCTGGTCGGACTCTTCGACTCGGTGTGGGACCACGCGCTGCCGATCCGCCTCGGCGGCGCGGGGGAACCGCAGAGCGTCGTGGTCGAAGCGGGTGAGCAGCCCGACGGCATCGATCTGCAGATCCTCTCGATGCTGCTGGTGGGGATGACCGATGTCAGCGTGGCCAAGCAGCTCGACCTCGGCCTCCGGACGGTCCAGCGGCGCGTCAAGCGGCTGATGGACCTCGCCGAGGTCACGACCCGGATGCAGTTGGGCTGGCACGCCTACGAGCGCGGCTGGGTGGCCCGGCGGCCCTCGCCCCCGCAGTCGTAGGCGTGGCCGCTAGGAGGGTGCTGAAGATCTAGGCTGGATCAGGGAGCGGCGTCATGCGGCTTCGATTGCAAGGCGGAGGAGGGAGCCAACCGTGGTTGGTAGAGGGCGACCAGGGGGTACCTCCCGCCCGAAGGGTGGGGAGACAACGCGGTAAGCGCCCGCGGCGGAGCCGCTGTCGTCGCGAGCGCAGGGCGTCGCGAGCCCGGCCTAGATCTTCAGCACCCTCCTAGGCCGGGACCGGGGTGTCGGCGCTGCTCGCTACCCTGAGCACATGCCCGAGCCAGCCGCCGAAGCCGCCACCACCGCCGTTCCTGCCACCGACCCCGCGCAGGTGCAGCGCCTCACCGATGTGGTGACCCGGCTGCGCCGCGCGCTGCGCAGCAGCATCCGTACCGACTACCCCTGGGAGTCGCTGCCGATGGCGCAGGTCGAGCTGCTCCAGACGCTGGCCTCCGGGCCGTTGCGGGTGGGCGAGCTGGCGTCCCGTCAGCGGCTCGCGCCGAACACGGTGAGCGGGCTCATCGGCAAGTTGCTCGACTCGGGTTTCGTCGACCGTCAGGCCGACCCCGGCGACCGCCGCACGGCACGGATCGCGGTCACCGAAGCGGGCCACCGGCAGCTCGCCGACTGGCAGCGCGCACACGAGCAGCGGATGGCCGCCGCGCTGTCCGCGCTCTCGGCGGAGGACAGCGCGGCGGTGATGGACGCCCTCGGCGGCCTGGAACGGCTGGCGGTGGCGCTGGGCGCGGAGCAGCCGACGGCCGGTAGTGGCACTTCCACTGGCTGAGCGCGAGCGGGTCAGCTGAAGAGGGTCTGGTCCGCCGCTTCGAGGCGCAGCAGCAGGCGTTTGGCATCGAGCCCGGCGGCGAAGCCGGTGAGCGAGCCGTTGGCGCCGACGACGCGGTGGCACGGCCGCACGATCAGCAGCGGGTTGGCGCCGACCGCTCCGGCGACGGCCCGTACCGAGTTCGGGGGCTTGCCTGCGGCCGCGGCGAGTTCGCCGTAGGTGACGGTCGTGCCGTAGGGGACGGTGTCCAGGGCGTCCCAGACCCGGCGACGGAAGTCGCTGCCGCGCGGCGCGAGGGGAAGGTCGAACTCCTTGAGGTCACCCTCGAAGTACGCGGTGAGCTGCTCGACTGCGGCGCTGAAGGGCGCGGAGTCCTCGGTCCAGGCCGGGTCGGGGGCGCTCACCTGCCCTCGGGTGTCCGGAGCGAGTACAGCGGTGAGCCTGCCGTCCTCGTCCGCGACCAGGAGCAGCGCGCCGAGCGGGGAGTCCATCGTGGTGTAACGGATCATCAGGTGCTCCATCGTCAGTTCTCGGAAGAGGCAGGGGAGTTCAGCGCCGCCCAGAGGTGGTGGACGGCGTACGAGCGCCAGGGCCGCCAGCTCGTGGTGTCCAGCGACTCGGGTGCGTTCACCGCGCGCAGGCCGTGCCGGACTCCGATGTCCGTGGGCAGATGGGCGTCGGGGTCGCCGAGGGCGCGCATCCGCACGTAGGAGACCGTCCAGGGGCCGATGCCGGGGAGCGCGAGGAGTGCCGCTGCCGCCCGCTCGCGGTCGACGCCGGGGCGCAGGTCCACCTCGGCGGAGGCGAGCGCCGCGCACAGTCCGCGCAGCGCACGCTGCCGCGCGCCGGGCATCGCCAGGTCGGCGGAGTCCGCTTCGGCCAGCGCCTCCACCGTGGGGAACAGCCTGCTGAGGCCGCCGCTGGGGGTGGCAAGCGGCTCGCCGTAGTGCTCCGCGAGGCGTCCGGCAAGGGTACGGGCGGCGGCGACGGTGACCTGCTGGCCGAGGACGGCCCGCACCGCGAGCTCATTCGGGTCGACGTGCCCCGGCGAGCGCAGCCCGGGGCGGGCGGCGACGAGCGGCGCGAGGTAGGGGTCCGCGCCGAGAACGCGGTCGACCGCGTCCGGGTCGGCGTCGAGGTCGAACAGGGCACGGAGCCGCTGAACGGCCGTGGTGAGGTCGCGGAGCGAGGCGAGCCGGAGCCGGCAGTCCAGCCAGACCTGCGGCCCGCGCGGTTCGTCGACCTCGGCGATGCCGGGGCCGCCAGGGAGTGCCAGCGTTCGGCGATAGGTCCGCGCGGCGCCGGCCTTCGTCCCGGTCGTCACGATCTCCTCCACTCCAGGGACGGCGCGCAGTGCCAGGAAGTCGAAGACGTGCCCGGCGTCCAGCGGCCCGCGGAAGGCGAGGCGCAGCGGGATCGTGCCGGGGGTCGCCGCGGGCCGGGCCGGCTTCTGCCGCAGCTCGGTGGGGGTGAGCCCGTAGACCACGCGCATGGTGTCGTTGAACTGGCGAACGCTGGCGAAGCCGGCCGCGAAGGCAGTGTCGGTCGCACTGAGGTCGGTGGTCTGCAGGAGCAGCCGGGCGGTGTGGGCACGCTGCGAGCGGGCGAGGGCCTGCGGCCCGGCGCCGAGCTCGGCGACGAGCTCGCGGTTGAGGTGGCGCTCGCTGTAGCCGAGGCGGGCGGCGAGGCCGGTGACGCCCTCGCGGTCGACGACGCCGTCGCCGATCATGCGCATCGCGCGTCCGACCAGGTCGGCGCGCAGGTTCCAGTCCGGGGAGCCGGGCACGGCGTCCGGCCGGCAGCGGCGGCAGGCGCGGTATCCGCCGCCCTGGGCGGCAGCCGCGGTCGGGTAGAAGTGGACGTTCTGGCGCTTGGGCGTCATCGCGGGGCAGCTGGGACGGCAGTAGATGCCGGTGGTGCGGACGGCGGTGAAGAACACTCCGTCGAAGCGTGCGTCCCGGCTGCTCACGGCCCGGTAACCGGTCTCCTCGTCAATCACATGCTCCAGTCTGCGCCATCGGGCGGCAGGGAACTGGCGGTAATCGGACATGGCGATCACACCCGATCGCGCTTGGCGGAATCTTCGTGACCATCGGCGTTCACGCCACTCGTGGCGGCTCCGGCGGCCGATGCAGGATCGGTGCATCAAGAAGAAAACCCCGCATCGAGGAGTCCGCACATGAGCAGCACCGCAACGACCACGGCGTCCACGGCGAGCGCTGCGACCGGCACCGGCACCAGCACCAGCGCCGTGCTGGGCGTCGCTCCCGCCGCCCCCGGCGAGGCCGCGGCACACTTCGCCGCCCGACTCGCCTTCGAGGCCGACGTCTCCGACGTCCACGCCGACCTCCTGGCCGGCGTCCCCGGCATCGTCGTGGTGGACTCCCGCAGCGACGCCTCGTGGGCCCAAGGACACATCCCCGGCGCCCTGCACCTTCCCACCGCGCGGATCGCCGAGCTCGCACCGCAGCTCGTCGACCCCGACGCCACCGTCGTGACCTACTGCTGGGGACCCGGCTGCAACGGTGCGACCCGGGCCGCCCTCGCCTTCGCCCGGCTCGGCTACTCCGTGAAGGAGATGCTCGGCGGGTTCGAGTACTGGGTCCGCGAGGGCTTCGGCTACGAGAGCGCCCAGGGCGCGGAACAGCGGCCGATCGACGACCTGACCGCTCCGCGCTCGGGCATCTCCTGCGCCTGCTGACGCCCCCTCAGGTCACTTGTAGCTGACGGTGACAAGCGTGAACCCGAGCGAGCCGAGCAGTCCCTTGAGCATGGATCCGGTGTTCTGCTCGGCGCGCTGGGTCAGGCCGCTGGCCCCCGCCGCGGTCTGGATCTTCTCCGCGGCAAGGACGTTGAGCTTCTGCTGGTCGCCGGGGTTGCCGGAGAAGAAGTCCCCGATCCGGTTGAACAGGCCGCGCTGCTGGGCGAACACATAGGACCGCTTGGGGTCCAGAGCGGCCTGGGCCAGCTGCGCGTGCGGCAGCACGATGGTGGCCGTCCTGCGGTCGGCGGACACGGTCACCCCGGCCTTGCTCAGGTCGACAAAGGAGTCGACGGTGCCGGCCGCGACATACAGGGTGCGGCTGCCGAGCAGTGCCGAGGGCATGAACTTCGCCTCGTTGTCGAGGTCGACGACGATCTGGAAGTTGCCCGCCGCAGCGTCGTAGCGGCTCATGTTCTCGATCGACTGCAGAACCGCGGGCTGGCTGCGGTCGACCTGGCGGGTGGCGAACGGATTCGGCAGTCCCGGCAGCCAGTTGAACTTACCAGCTGCGAGGAACAGCGCGACGATCACCGCGAAGGTGACCGGGATGCTGACATACCAGGGGACGCGGCGCCGGTCGTACCGTCGCGCTTGGGCGACGGGCCGCTCGGTCTCGACCGCGTTGCCACGCAGGGACCTCATGGGCGTGTCTCCTCTACCAGGGGGCGTCGCTCTGGCGCCCTCGACTGGTCTCCTACCCACCGGCGGCGAAAGCAAGGTCCCGTCAGTTCGACGACTGGGCAACAGCTTTGCCACCGGACGCTTCGGAGAGGTGGCCAGGTGTGGGGGTCGACGGCACCGGGCACTACTGCTGTACCCCCGTCCAGCGGAGGTTCCGATGATTGGTGTGGTCCTGCTCGGCATCGTGATCGCGGTTCTCGCGGTCGCCGCCGTCGCCTTCTCGCTGTGGAACGACGGACAGGGCCTGCCCCGGAGATTCCGGCGCAGGCCCCCACCCGGTTGACCGGGGCACGCTGTCAGCGGCGGCCCTTGGCTTTCATGGCCTCGGTGCCCGACTTGCCGCGTGCCTTCCAGACCTTGAGCTGTTCCGCACGCAGGCGGGCGTCGGTACGGGAGGCGATCCAGATGTTCTCGCGGAGCAGCTTGCGGTAGCTGTCGAGCCGACGCTGCGTCAGCAACCCGTCCTCGACGGCTTCGAGGACGGCACAGCCCGGCTCGGAGACATGGCCGCAGTCACCGAACCGGCAGTCCGCGGCAAGAGCCTCGATCTCCGAGAACACCTGGTGCAGTCCCTCGGCGGAGTCGTACATGCCCACGCCGCGCAGCCCAGGAGTGTCGATGAGGACTCCCCCACCGGGCAGCGGCAGCATTTCGCGGGTCGTGGTGGTGTGGCGGCCCTTGCCGTCGCCACGGGTCTGCTGGACCTCCATGGCGGTGGTGCCGAGCAGCGCGTTGGCGATGGTGGACTTGCCCGCGCCGGACTGGCCCACCAGCACGCTGGTCCCGGGCAGGCAGGCGGCCAGGACGTCCATGCCGCGCCCGGTCGCGGCGCTGACGACGAGGACGTCCGCGCCCGGCGTGACGCGTTCGACGTCCTCGCGGATGTGGTCGGCGTCGGTGGCCAGGTCGGCCTTGGTGAGGACGACCAGGGGCTGGGCGCCGCTCTCCCAGGCGAGGGCGAGGAAGCGCTCGATCCGGCCGAGGTCGGGCTCGACGGCCAAGGAGGCGGCGATGACGACGGTGTCGACGTTGGCCGCGAGTACCTGGCCCTCGGATCGCAAGGAGGAGGTAGAGCGCACGACGGCGGTCCGGCGCGGCAGTAGTGTCTGGACGAACGTCCCCGCCGCGCCGACGGAGAGCGCCGCCCAGTCGCCGGTGCAGGGCAGGCGCAGGGGATCGGGGTCGGCGACAGGTCCGGTGTCGGCGCGCACGGTGGAGACGGAGTCGCCGTCGGCGACCACGACGTCGCAACGCCCCCGGTCGACCCGGACGATGCGGCCGGGGACGAGACCGGCTCCGGCCAGCGGCGCGAAGAGGTCGTCGAGTTCGGAGGTCCAGCCGTAGGCGTACAGCGGCTGGGGGTGGTTCGGGTAAGCGGAGTCGAACGATGCCTGAAGCAACGCGGTGGGCCCTTCGGGAGATGCTCCCGGCCGGGCAGACGCAGCTGGTCGATCGAAGGGCGCTGCGGTGTCAGTCTGCTGCCGGGAGGTGGGAGAGGTCGGCGGGGTTGCTGCCCAGGGCAGCCGTGACGAAGGTGACGTTCACGGGGCTCACCCCTCTCTCTTGCGACTCCCGGTACACCCTGCACCGGACGGAGGTGACGCTACGACAGCGCTCGGCGCGCCCGCAACGCATTTATGACCTGCGGCGTCACGCCCGGCGACGTCACGCAGGACGACGTCACGGCTCGTCCTGCTCCCGGCCGTCCGGTCCGTCCGGGTCGCTCCGGTCACTCCGGTTCCGCTGACCCCGTCCCGGCCGGTGCGGCTCCTCCGGCGGCGGGTACGGGTTGCGGCGCTGCCCGCCGGCCGCCTGGATCCGGCCGCGAAAGTTGGTCGGCGGCAGGAAGTCGGCCCAGCGTTCCGGGTACTCGGCGGGGGCCTCCCCCTCCGCCTCCTCACCCTCCGGCGGCGGGTTGGCGGCTCGGTTGCGGACCGCCGCGCGGCGCGCCTCGGACCGCCGGACCAACTCCGCGGCGGCCTCCTCGCGGGCTCGTTCGTTCTCCGCCCGCGCCAGTGCCGTCTCCCGGCTGGGCCACATCCGGTCGATCGCGGCGTTCATCGCCGCGCCGATCAGCACCGCCAGCGCGGTGACCCCGATCCACAGCAGCACCGCGACCGGCGCGGCCAACGACCCGTAGACGGTCGGGCCCTCGACGGCGTGCACCAGGTAGAAGCGGAGCATGGCGCTGCCGACCACCAGCATCAGCAGCGCGACCAGCGCTCCGGGCAGGTCCTCCTTCCACGGCGTCCGCACCGGGACTGCCACGTGGTAGAGCGTCGTGAGGAAGACGACCGACAGCACCATGGCGGCCGGCCAGTACAGCGCGTGCACCGTCCCCGCGGACATCGGGAACGCCCTGACGACCATGCCCGGCCCGGCAACGATCAGCGGCAGCACGATCGTGCTGACGATCAGCGCGACCACGTACAGGCCGAGGGAGAGCATCCGGGTGTGGATGATCCCGCGCTTGCCCTCCAGCCCGTACATGATGGTGACCGTCTCCACGAACACGTAGAGGGCACGCGAGCCCGACCACAGCGCGAGCAGGAAGCCGATCGAGATCAGATCCGGTCTGCCGGCGCTGAAGACGCTCTTGAGCAGCGGCTTGACCGTCTGGTCGATGGAGGAGGCGGACAGCACGGTGCTCGCCGCATTGAGGATGTCCTGTTCCAGGACCTTGATCGTGCCGGCGCTGAGGTAGCCGAGCGTCCCGGCCACGCACAGCAGCAGCGGCGGCACGGACATCAGCGTGAAGAAGGCCACCTCGGCGGCCAGTCCGGTGACCCGGTACTCCAGGCAGGTATTCGTCGTGTCCCTGAGCAGTTGCCAGGCGATATCACGGTACGGCGCACCGGCGCGGCGACGGGCCGCGCGCCGGGAACGCCGGGCCCGGTGCCGGGCCTTGGGGGATGATTCGCCTGCTGGTTGCACAGTACCGAGGGTATCCAACTTGGTGCCATGCCCATGGTCACGAACGGGGCGGACCCCTCCCCCGACACCCCTCGCGGACCCCCTCCCGGCCCACCGCCCGGACCGGGGCCGGAGGGCCCGACGCTGCGGGGCGCCACCCGGCCCGGGTGGCGCCCCGCAGTGCCTACGGCCTGGGAAGCGACAGGGCTCGGGCGCCCACCGCCCGGCACCCCCGCTTGCCGCGTTGCCCCATCGCTCCCCTGGCCGTTACTCCTCCTACTCCGGTACTACTGCTGACCGGTGGTCACCGGTGCCGCGCTCGCCTCCAGCATGGCCTCGCGGTCGACGATCTTCACGCGCTCGCGGCCCTCGGGAACACCGAGTGCGCGCTCGGCGGCGTCCAGCCGGTACCAGCCGTCCCAGGTCGTGTAGGGGACACCTGCGTCATCGAGGAAGGCGACGACGGCGTCCTCGCCGGGCGCGGCGGCGGTACGGAGCCGACCGGCGAGGTGGTCCTCGATCAGGTTGGCCACGGTCTCGTTGGCGTCGCCCTTGGTGTGGCCGATCAGGCCGACCGGGCCGCGCTTGATCCAGCCCGTCACATACGTCGAGGGGAGGTGCTCGCCGCCCTCGACGACGCGTCCGGCCTCGTGCGGGACGGTGCCGGTGAGCGTGTCGAACGGCAGCTTGGGCAGTTCCGAGGACAGGTAGCCGACCGCGCGGTAGACCGCCTGGACGTCCCAGTCGTGCATCTCTCCGGTGCCGGTGACATTGCCGGTGCCGTCCAGCCGGGTGCGCTCGGTGCGCAGGCCGACGACCCGGCCGTCCTCGCCCAGGACCTCGGTGGGCGACTCGAAGAAGTGCAGGAAGAGCTTGTGCGGACGCTCGCCGACATCGCGGATCGCCCAGTTCTCCAGGGTCGAGGCGACCATGTCGGCCTGCTTGTTGGCGCGGCGGGTGGCGATGCTGCCGTCGTCGTAGTCGATGTCCTCGGGATTGACGATGACCTCGATGTTCGGGGAGTGGTCGAGCTCCCGCAGCTCCATCGGGCTGAACTTGGCCTGCGCGGGACCGCGCCGTCCGAACACATGCACCTCGACCGCCTTGTTGGCGGCGAGGCCCTCGTGGACGTTCGGCGGGATCTCGGTGGGGAGCAGTTCCGTCGCGGTCTTGGCGAGGATCCTGGCCACGTCCAGGGCCACGTTGCCGACGCCCAGCACGGCGACCTTCTCCGCGTGCAGCGGCCAGGTGCGCGGCACGTCGGGGTGGCCGTCGAACCAGGAGACGAAGTCGGCCGCGCCGTACGAACCGTCAAGTTCGATGCCGGGTATGTCCATCGCGCGGTCGGCGCTGGCGCCGGTGGAGAAGACGACCGCGTCGTAGAACTGGTGCAGGTCGTCCAGGCTGATGTCGGCCGGGTAGTCGACGTTGCCGAAGAGGCGGATCTGCGGCTTGTCGAGGACCTGGTGCAGGGCGGTGATGATGCCCTTGATGCGGGGATGGTCGGGAGCCACGCCGTAGCGGATCAGTCCGAACGGCGCGGGCATCCGCTCGAAGAGGTCGATGGACACACCGGGATCCACGGCGACGTCGGACTTCATCAGGGCATCGGCGGCGTAGATGCCGGCCGGGCCGGCTCCGACGATGGCGACCCTCAGGGGGCGGGGCATGGAGATGGTTCCTTTGACTGGCAGGGCCGCTGGGGGCGGGGCGGGCGGGACCGATGGGAGCGCGCCGGGGCTGGTGGGCGGGCTCCGGGGCTGGTGGGCGGGCTCCGGCAAGGGTACGTGCTCGCACGAACAGGGAGGCCTGGGGGGCGGAGGGAGGAGGTTGGTCCTCGCTACCACCCTCGACGCCGTCGGCCTGCCTGGGTAGCCGCCTTGTGCCTATGGACCCATAAGCGCGACCTATGCCTCGCTTAGATCGACCGGCGCAGCCTGGGGAGGATCTGCTCCCATGATCCGGCGTCGTCCAGCGCCAGCATGACCAGCTGGTAGCAGCTGCGCTCGCAGAGGTCGACCAGGTCCGCCCGGTCCATCCGTACCGACGTCGGCTGGTCGAGCCAGGTCGCCACGATCTCCTCCACGAACGCCTGCCAACCGTCCAGAGCGAGCGCGACCCGCGGGCTCGGCGGGATGCCCGCACCGGTGAGGCCGGCGGTGATCCAGTCGGTGAAGGTCGCCCGGACGGCGCGGTGCAGGGCCCGCGCCTCCGCGTTGCCGCCGGTGGTGGTCAGCCGGACCACGGCCAGGTAGACGGAGGGGTGGCGGGACACCTGCTCGACGAACGCCTCGACGCTGGAACGAAGTTGCTCCTCCAGGCTGAGCGCCGGGTCAGGTCTGACATGGTCGAGAAGTTCGTCCGCCACGGCGCGGAGCACGGCCTGGCGCAGCTTGCGCTGCGAGCCGAAGTAGTGGAACAGCAACCCTGGGGAGACCCCCGCCTCCTCGGCCACGGCTTCCACGGAGATCGCGTCGATGGCGCGCACCTCCAGGAGGCCGCGTGCGGCGGTGAGGATCTGGGCCTTGCGATCGGCAGGGGACAACCGGGCACCGGAAGAACGAACCATGCGCCCATCCTATTGACTTGCCCTCAATAGCCCCTACTGTTGAGTAACCATCAATAAGGAGGGCGACGATGTCCCAGTCCACGACGCAGCGGGAGCCGGCGCGGAGCGAGGAGCACCATGGCCTGGTGCTCCAGCCCAGGGACGTCCACTTCGACTGGTCCGCCCTGCCCATGCACTGGATGCCGGGCGAGCCGATGGCCACGCACGTAGTGAACGTCCTGCACTTGCTGCTCCCGGAGGGAGAGCGCTGGTTCGTGCGCACGCTCAAGGAGGCGCTGCCGCTGATCAGGGACGACCGGCTGCGCGAGGAGGTCCTCGGCTTCATCGGCCAGGAGGCCGTGCACGCCGAGGCGCACCAGGGAGTCCTGGACCACCTGCTGGCGAAGGGCCTCGACCCGCGCCCCTACGTCCGGCAGGCCGAGTTCCTGTTCCACCGGGTCCTGGGCGAGCACCCGGAGCTGACCGGTACCGCCGCGCGCGAGAACCTGGTCGAGCGGGTCGCCATCATCGCGGCGGTCGAGCACTTCACCGCCTTCCTCGGCGACTGGGTGCTCAACGCCGACGGCCTCGACCGGGTCGGCGTCGACCCGACCATGCTCGACCTGATCCGCTGGCACGGGGCCGAGGAGGTCGAGCACCGCAGTGTCGCCTACGACCTGCTGCAGCACCTCGACCCGAGCTACGTACGCCGCATCCGCAGCATGGCGATCACCGGCCCTGTGCTGTTCCACCTGTGGGTCCGCGGAACCCGCTTCCTGATGGCGGCCGACCCGGAGCTCGGCCCCGGAGCCCGACCCACCTGGCGCGGATACCGCGCCGCCTCGCGGCGCGGGCTGCTCCCCCGGCTCGGCAGCGCGTCTCGCTCTGCGGCGCGCTACCTCAGCCCGCGCTACCACCCGACCCAGGAGGGGTCGACCCGGCAGGCCGTCGCCTACCTGGGCAGCTCTCCTGCGGCCCGCGCCGCCGCCCACTGAGACGTCCATGGAAACGTCCACCGATACGTCCGCCCACTGAGACGTCCGCAGACACGCCCGCCACCCCGCACCGGCGAACGGACAAGGACCGCCACCCATGAACCACGACCCCGTGCCGCTGCCACCCGACCTGTACGGGCGCGGCCGCGACGACCGCTTCCTGCGCTTCCTCGACGCCGTCACCCGCTTCTACCTGCCGATCGCCACCAGGAAGGACCGCTACGGCCGCCGTGTCTTCCCGCCCCCGCCGGCCGCACTGGACCTGGTCGTCGCCGCCCGCGCGACCGAGGCCGAGGACGTGGTCTCGCTGCGGCTGAGCGCACCCGACGGCCGGCCGCTGCCGCCCTGGCAGCCCGGCGCCCACCTCGACCTGGTGCTGCCCTCCGGCCTGCGCCGGCAGTACTCGCTGTGCGGCGACCCGGCCGACCGCCGCAGCTACCGGATCGCGGTCCGCCGGCTGCCGGACGGCGGGGGCGGTTCGGTCGAGGTGCACGACACCCTGCTCACGGGCACCCGGGTCGCCGGCGGCGGACCGCGCAACGCTTTCCCGTTCGCCGCCGACCCGGCGGTGCTCCTGATCGCGGGCGGCATCGGGATCACCCCGATCCTTGCGATGGCCCGGGAGGCAGCCGGTCGCGGCCTGGACTGGCGGCTGGTCCACACCGGTCGCTCCCGCGCCTCGATGCCCTTCGCGGACGAGCTCACGGCGCTGGGCGGCGACCGCGTCGAGCTGCTGCCGGACGACGAGCACGGAACGCCCGACGGCGCGGAGCTGCTGCGCCGCGCACCCGCAGGATCGGCGGTGTACGTCTGCGGACCCGCCCCGATGCTCGACTCCGTACGCGGCGCCTTCGACGCCTGCGCCGCCACCGCTCTGCACTTCGAGCGCTTCAGCGCCGCGCCGATCGTCGACGGCCGTCCGTTCGACCTGCGGCTGCGCAGCAGCGGCAGGGTCCTGCCGGTACCCGCCGACCGCTCCGCCCTCGACGTGCTGCGGGAGAACGACCCCGATACCCCCTACTCCTGCCGTCAGGGCTTCTGCGGCGTCTGCCGCCGCCGGGTGACGTCCGGCGCCGTCGAGCACCGTGACCGCAAGCTGACCGACCAGGAGCGGGCCGAAGGCCAGATGCTCGTCTGCGTGTCCCGCGCCCCCGAGGGCGAATGCCTCGAACTGGACGGATGATCCGATGACCGCACGCACGTCCGCCCCACCCCGCTTCCGCTTCGACGCCGAGGACCTGGACCGGTTCCGGGAACTCCAGCAGCTGGCCTACCGCTGCGCCCAGAACGTCGCCGACTGGCTCGGCCCCGGGGTGACGGAGCGTGAGGCCGCCTCCCGGCTGCGCCGGGAACTGGTCTCCGCAGGCGTCCAGGACTTCTTCCACGTGCCGTTCGCCTGGTTCGGCGACCGCACCGCGTTCCGGCACTTCAGGACTCCGCTGCAGTTCTTCGCCACCGGCCGCCGGCTGGAGGAGGGCATGTGCTTTGTCCTCGACTGCGCGCCCGTCGTCGACGGCTACACCGCCGACATCGGCTACGCCGGGAAGATCGGCGACAACCCGCTCTGGGACCGGATCGCGCTCGACCTGCGCGAGTACCGCGAGCTGATCCTGCAGGAGGTCCGGCAGCGCAAACCGCTGAACGAGGTGTACGCCGCCGTGGACGCGCTGATCGCCAAGCACGGCTACGACAACCGGCACCGGGTCTACCCGGGCCGGGTGATCGGCCATCAGGTCACCCGGATGACCGCGCGCGGTCCGGCCGGGGTGAACCTGTTCGGCTTCGGCGTGCGCACGCTGCAGACCCTGGGCCGCGAGCTGGTCAGCGAGCGGCTGCAGGGCCGCTCCCCGCTCTGGGCGGACGGACGTTCCTCGCGGCACGCGCCGACACCCGGGCTGTGGGCCGTCGAGCCGCATGTCGGCTTCCGCGACGTGGGGCTGAAGTTCGAAGAGCTGCTCGTGGTCACCGAGGACGACGCCTACTGGCTCGACGACGACCTGCCGCACGTCCGCCGCTGGGAGAACGCCGCGAACGCCGCGAACGCCGCTGCCGCCGAGGCCGCCCGATGAGTGCCCCCGCCGTCCGGACGTCGACGGTCGCCGGCGGCGCGGGCCTCCGGCTCGCCGTCCACGAACAGGGCGACCCCGCCCACCCCACCGTGCTGCTCGTCCACGGCTACCCGGACACCCACCAGGTCTGGGACGACGTCGCCGCCGCGCTGGCCGAGGACCACCACGTGGTCCGCTACGACGTACGCGGCGCCGGTGCGTCCGGCCGTCCGGAGCGCACCCGCGACTACCGCCTGGAGCTCCTCGCCGACGACCTCTTCGCCGTCGTCGACGCCGTCAGCCCCGACCGTCCGGTCCATGTCGTGGCGCACGACTGGGGCTCCATCCAGTCCTGGGAGGCCGTCACCCGCCCGGCTGCGGACGTCCGTATCGCCTCCTACACCTCCATCTCGGGCCCCTGCCTGGACCACATCGGCCACTGGGCCCGGCACCGGCTCGGCCGCCCCACGCCGCGTCACGTCGCCCAGCTGCTCGCCCAGGCCGCACACTCCTGGTACATCGTCGCCTTCCACCTGCCCGGCCTCGCCCCCACCGCCTGGCAGCACGGGCTCGCGACTCACTGGGACACGGTGCTGCGCCTGGCCGAGGGCGTGAAGGCACGCGCCGGACACCCGCAACCGACCCTTGCCGGCGACGCCGTCCGCGGGATCTCGCTCTATCGGGCGAACATGCTGCCCCGGCTGCTGCGCCCCGGCCGGCGGCCGACCGCCGTACCGGTTCAGGTGATCACTCTGACCAGGGACAACTACGTGAGCCCGGCGCTGACCGAGGGCCTGGAGCGATGGGCGCCGCAGCTGTGGCGCCGCACCCTTCCGGCCACCCACTGGTCGGCGCTGCTGGAGAAGGGAACCACAGTGGCACGCATGGTCCGCGAGTTCGTCGCCCACCACGAGGGCGGGCCCGCCCTCCCTCGGACGCACCGGCGGCTGGCGGTCATCACCGGCGCGGGCGGCGGTATCGGCCGGGCCACCGCGCTGGCCTTCGCCGAGGACGGGGTGGAGGTCGTCGTCTGCGACCTCGACCTCGAAGCGGCGACCCGCACCGTCGAGCTCGCCCGGCTGCTCGGGGCGGACGCCCACGCCTACCAGGTGGACGTCTCCGACGGCGCGGCAGTCGACGCTTTCGCGGCGAAGGTCGCGGCCGAGCACGCCGTCCCCGACATCGTGGTCAACAACGCCGGCGTGGGCCACTCCGGGACCTTCCTCGCCACCACCGAGGCGGAGTGGAAGCGGGTGCTGGACGTCAACCTGTGGGGCGTGATCCACGGCTGCCGGGCCTTCGGGACGCTGATGGCAGAGCGCGGCGAAGGCGGGCACATCGTCAACCTGGCCTCGGCCGCCGCCTACCTGCCGTCCAAGATGCTCGCCGCCTACGCCACCAGCAAGGCAGCCGTGTCCATGCTCTCCGACTGCCTGCGCGCCGAACTCGCCGCGTCCGGCATCAGCGTCACCGCGATCTACCCCGGCATCGTGAACACCAATATCACCCGCAGCACCACCTTCTCCGGGCTGGACGCAGCCGAGCAGAGCGCGCAGCGGCAGCGGGTCTCCGGGATGTACGCCAGGCGCAACTTCCCGCCCGAGAAGGTGGCGGCCGAGATCCTCCGCGCGGTGCGGAAGGACCGCGCCGTCGTCCCGGTGACGGTCGAGGCCAAGGCTGCCCGGCTGATCGGCCGCCTCTCCCCCGGTCTGCTGCGCGTCGCCGCGCGCTTCGACCTGGGGTGAGGAACCCGGGGTGAGGAACCCGGGTGAGGAACCCGGGGTGAGGAACCCGGGGTGAGGAACCCGGGGTGAGGAACCTCCGCCCGGCCGACCCCTCGCCGACTGCCGGTCCTGGCGTCCACATGGTGGACGGCCGGGCGCCGACCGGCAGCCGGTGCGCGGCAGAGCGTGGAGGCGACCTTCGGTACGCTGCTGAGAGGCCCCAGGCTGCGGATGGAGCCGGCGGTGATCGCGGGCCGCAGCCGACGTCGATCTGAGCCGTCACCCACCGGTCTCGACATGAGAGACCGGATTGTTCACATACTGGACGTCGGTGGACGCCAGAAAGATCGGCGTGCGACGCTTCTGCCATGTCTGGTGCCGGAACTGCCTTGGTCGGTCGACTTCACGTCGATCTCGGCCGCATGTCCAGCGCCATCTGTCCGGTGACCTGAGCCCATACTGCCGCTTCACCCCGCCGCCTGTCGGCCCGGTCAGGTCACCGCTGCACACCCGCACGCTCCACGCACAACCCCGTGCAGGTCAATGCCGCTGTGCAGACCGGGAACCGCCGCCGAACATCAGGCCCCGCCCCAATCTGCCGAAGGATCGCACCATGGCCTCCACCCCCACCTCCGACGACGCCGCCGCGCGCCGCCCGGCGGCCACCCGCAAGGTGACCCGCCACCGCGGTGAGGGCCAGTGGGCCATGGGTCACTTCACCCCGCTCAACGCCAACGAGCAGTTCAAGAAGGACGACGACGGTCTCAACGTGCGGACACGCATTGAGACGATCTACTCCCAGCGCGGCTTCGACTCGATCGACCCGGCCGACCTCCGCGGCCGGATGCGCTGGTGGGGCCTCTACACCCAGCGCAAGGCGGGCATCGACGGCGGCAAGACCGCCATCCTCGAACCGCACGAGCTGGACGACGAGCACTTCATGCTGCGGGTCCGTATCGACGGCGGCCGGCTGACCACCGCGCAGCTGCGTGCCATCGGCGAGGTCTCCGACACCTACGCCCGCGGCACCGCCGACATCACCGACCGCCAGAACATCCAGCTGCACTGGATCCGGATCGAGGACGTCCCCGCGATCTGGCAGAAGCTGGAGGCCGTGGGCCTGTCCACGACCGAGGCGTGCGGCGACTGCCCCCGCGTCATCATCGGCTCCCCCGTCGCCGGTATCGCCCAGGACGAGATCATCGACGGCACCCCCGCCGTCGACGAGATCCACGAGCGTTACATCGGCAACAAGGAGTTCTCCAACCTCCCGCGCAAGTTCAAGACCGCGATCTCCGGATCGCCGGTCCAGGACGTCGTGCACGAGATCAACGACATCGCCTTCGTCGGCGTCGTCCACCCCGAGCACGGTCCCGGATTCGACGTGTGGGTCGGCGGCGGCCTGTCCACCAACCCCCGCCTCGCCGAGCGCCTCGGCGCCTGGGTGCCGCTGGACGAGGTCCCGGACGTGTGGGCGGGCGTGGTCGGCATCTTCCGCGACTACGGCTACCGCCGGCTGCGCACCCGCGCCCGCCTGAAGTTCCTGATGGCGGACTGGGGACCGGAGAAGTTCCGCCAGATACTCGAGGACGAGTACCTGAAGTACAAGCTGGTCGACGGCCCCGCCCCGGCCGAGCCCAGCACGCAGTGGCGCGACCACGTCGGCGTCCACCCGCAGAACGACGGCCGCTTCTATGTGGGCTTCGCCCCCAAGGTCGGCCGCGTCGACGGCGCCACCCTGGCGAAGATCGCCGATGTCGCCGCCGCCCACGGCTCGGACCGGCTGCGGACCACCGTCGAGCAGAAGATGATCATCCTGGATGTCACGGCGGACCAGGTCGACTCCCTGGTCGCGGCGCTGGAGGCACTGGACTTCCAGGTCAACCCCTCCCCGTTCCGGCGCGGCACGATGGCCTGCACCGGCATCGAGTTCTGCAAGCTGGCGATCGTCGAGACCAAGGGCCGCGGCCAGGACCTGATCGCCGACCTGGAGAAGCGCCTTCCGGACTTCGAGCAGCCGATCAGCATCAACATCAACGGCTGCCCCAACGCCTGCGCCAGGATCCAGACCGCGGACATCGGCCTCAAGGGCCAGCTGGTCCTGAACGCGGAGGGCGAGCAGGTCGAGGGCTTCCAGATCCACCTGGGCGGCAGCCTCGGCTTCGACGCCGCGTTCGGCCGCAAGGTCCGCGGCCTCAAGGTCACCTCCGACGAGCTGCCCGACTACGTCGAGCGCGTGCTGCGCCGCTTCGACGCGGAGCGGACCGCCGACGAGCGCTTCGCCGAGTGGGCGCTGCGCGCGGACGAGGAGGCTCTCAAGTGAGCGAGCGAAGCGCATTTCGCGAAGCGACTGCCGAGCGAAGCGAGGCGGGCGCATGAGCGAGCGCGCAGCACCGTTCTACTGCCCCTACTGCGGGGACGAGGATCTGCGCCCGAGCGAGGACGGCGGGCACGGCAGTTGGGAATGCGCATCCTGCCGGCGCGCGTTCTCCTTGAAGTTCCTTGGCCTGCTTTCCGCTCATTCATCCACATCTGGGGGGCCGTCAGATGACCACCAAGACTGAGATATCGCCGTACTCTCCGGCCGAACTCGAAGCCCTCGCCGTCCAGGCCGGGCGCGACCTGGAAGACGCCTCCGCCCAGGAGGTGATGCGCTGGGCCGCCGAGACCTTCGGTCGGCGGTTCGCCGTGACCTCCTCCATGGAGGACGCCGTCGTCGCGCACCTGGCGTCCACCGCCCTGCCCGGCGTCGACGTGATCTTCCTGGACACCGGCTACCACTTCGCGGAGACCATCGGCACCCGCGACGCCGTCGCCGCCGTCTACCCGGTCAACGTCATCACCCTGACGCCGCGCCAGACCGTGGCCGAGCAGGACGCAGAGTACGGTCCGCGACTGCACGACCGCGACCCCGACCGCTGCTGCGCGCTGCGCAAGGTCGAGCCGCTGAACCGCGGCCTCGCCGGATACGACGCCTGGGCGACCGGCCTGCGCCGCGACGAGTCCCCGACCCGCGCCAACACACCGGTCGTCTCCTTCGACCCCAAGCGGCAGAAGGTGAAGATCGCACCCATCGCCCGCTGGACCCAGGCGGATGTGGACGCGTACGTCGCCGAGCACGGAATCCTGCTGAACACGCTGCTCATGGACGGCTACGCCTCCATCGGCTGCGCCCCGGAGTCCTGCACCCGCCGCATCCTCGAAGGCGAGGACGCCCGCTCGGGCCGTTGGGCCGGCGCCGGCAAGACCGAGTGCGGCATCCACCTCTAGACGTTCCGGCCCGGCCACCTCTCACCCCCACCCCCTGATGGAGCAGACCTGATGACCACCACCGTCGACGCACCGCCCGCCACGGCGGCCGCCGTGCAGCAGTGCGGCGCCACCGTGTGGCTGACCGGCCTGCCCAGCGCCGGGAAGACCACGATCGCCCTGGCCCTGGCCGAGCGCCTGCGCGCCGAGGGCCACCGGGTGGAGATCCTGGACGGCGACGAGATCCGCACCTTCCTCTCCGCCGGGCTCGGCTTCACTCCCGGGGACCGCGACACCAACATCCAGCGCATCGGCTTCGTCGCCGAACTGCTGGCCTCCAACGGCGTCAAGGTGCTCGCACCGGTGATCGCCCCCTACGCCGCCTCCCGCGACGCAGTCGCCACCCGGCACGCCGAGCAGGGGACGCCGTACCTGGAGGTGCACGTCGCCACGCCGGTCGAGGTCTGCTCGGTCCGCGACGTCAAGGGCCTGTACGCCAAGCAGGCGGCCGGCGAGATCTCCGGCCTCACCGGGGTGGACGACCCCTACGAGGCGCCCACCGCGCCCGCCCTGCGCATCGAGGCGCACACCCAGCCGGTGGCCGACTCGGCCGCCGCCCTGCACGCACTGCTCACCGAGAGGGGACTGGCGTGACCACCGCTGCCGACATCCTGACCGCCGACGCCTACGACAATCCGTACGCGCTGTCGCACCTGGACGCCCTCGAGGCCGAGGCCGTGCACATCTTCCGCGAGGTGGCCGGCGAGTTCGAGCGCCCGGTGATCCTCTTCTCGGGCGGCAAGGACTCCATCGTCATGCTGCACCTGGCGCTGAAGGCCTTCTGGCCCGCGCCGGTGCCGTTCTCGCTGCTGCATGTCGACACCGGGCACAACTTCCCCGAGGTGCTGGCCTACCGCGACCGCACGGTCGCCGAGCACGGCCTGCGCCTGCACGTCGCCTCGGTCCAGGACTTCATCGACAGCGGCCGGCTGCGTGAGCGCCCCGACGGCCTGCGCAACCCGCTGCAGACCGTGCCGCTGCTCGACGGCATCGAGAGCAACCGCTTCGACGCGGTCTTCGGCGGCGGGCGCCGCGACGAGGAGAAGGCCCGCGCCAAGGAGCGGGTCTTCTCGCTGCGCGACGAGTTCGGCGCCTGGGACCCGCGCCGCCAGCGCCCCGAGCTGTGGTCGCTCTACAACGGCCGCCACTCCCCCGGCGAGCACGTCCGCGTCTTCCCGCTGTCCAACTGGACCGAGCTGGACGTCTGGCAGTACATCGAGCGCGAGAACATCGAGCTCCCCGAGATCTACTACGCCCACGAGCGCGAGGTGTTCCAGCGCAACGGCATGTGGCTGACCGCAGGCGAGTGGGGCGGCCCCAAGGAGAACGAGACGACGCAGCGCCGCCTGGTCCGCTACCGCACCGTGGGCGACATGTCCTGCACCGGCGCGGTCGACTCCGAGGCCGCCACCGTCGCCGACGTCATCACCGAGGTGGCTGCCAGCCGCCTGACCGAACGCGGGGCCACCCGGGCCGACGACAAGATGTCCGAGGCCGCCATGGAAGACCGCAAGCGCGAGGGGTACTTCTAGACATGTCGACCGAACTGCACCACACACCCCCCGCGTTGGAGACCGGCTCGGCGACCGCGCTGCTGCGCTTCGCCACGGCCGGGTCGGTGGACGACG
Source organism: Streptacidiphilus sp. MAP12-16 (assembly GCF_041262165.1). NCBI lineage: Bacteria > Bacillati > Actinomycetota > Actinomycetes > Kitasatosporales > Streptomycetaceae > Streptacidiphilus > Streptacidiphilus sp. MAP12-16. The sequence goes on along the minus strand of NZ_JBGCBY010000017.1, from coordinate 48,532 downwards.
GCAAGTCGACCCTGGTCGGCCGACTGTTGCACGACTCCAAGTCGATCCTGACGGACCAGTTGGAGGCGGTCACCCACGCCTCGCTCAAGCGCGGCCAGGAGGCGCCGGACCTGGCGCTGCTCACCGACGGCCTGCGGGCCGAGCGCGAGCAGGGCATCACCATCGACGTGGCGTACCGCTACTTCGCCACCGCGCGCCGCCGCTTCATCCTCGCGGACACGCCCGGCCACGTGCAGTACACCCGCAACATGGTCACCGGCGCCTCCACCGCCGAGCTGGCCGTCGTCCTGGTCGACGCCCGCAACGGCGTCGTCCAGCAGACCCGCCGCCACGCGGCGGTGGCCGCCCTGCTGCGCGTGCCGCACGTCGTGCTGGCCGTCAACAAGATGGACCTGGTCGACTACGCCGAGCCGGTCTTCGCCGCTATCGCAGCGGAGTTCAGCGCGTACGCCGCCTCGCTGGGCGTGCCCGACGTCACCGCCATCCCGATCTCCGCGCTGGCCGGGGACAACGTGGTCGAGCCGTCAGCGCACATGGACTGGTACGGCGGCCCCACCCTGCTGGAGCACCTGGAGACGGTGCCGGTCGGCGGCGACCCGTCCGACGAGCCCGCGCGCTTCCCGGTCCAGTACGTGATCCGCCCGCAGGGCGGCGAGCACCGCGACTACCGCGGTTACGCGGGCCAGTTGGCCTCCGGCGTGCTGCGGGCCGGCGACCCGGTGACCGTCCTGCCGTCCGGGCTGACCACCACCGTCGCCGGGATCGACGTCCTCGGCAAGCAGACCGACATCGCCTGGGCCCCCCAGTCGGTGACGGTGCGGCTGACCGACGACATCGACGTCTCCCGCGGCGACCTGATCGCGGCCGGCGCAGCGCCCCAGTCCACCCAGGACGTCGTCGCCACCGTCTCCCACCTGCACGAGCGTCCACTGCGGGTCGGCGACAAGGTGCTGCTCAAGCACACCACCCGCACGGTGCGGGCGATCGTCAAGGACATCCCCTACCGCATCGACATCGACAGCCTGGACCGGGTCGCACAGCCCGAGAGCCTGCAGGTCAACGACATCGGCCAGGTGGTGCTGCGCACCTCCGAGCCGCTGGCGCTCGACCCGTACGCGGTCAACCGCCGCACCGGCTCGTTCCTGCTGATCGACCAGGCGGACGGCACCACCCTCACGGCCGGTATGGCCGGCGAGGCTTTCTAGAGTTCGGAACCCTCTGATGACGGGACTTCTCACGATGGGCGGCGAGGCATTCTCCCGCATGGCGAAGGAAGGCGGCCGCGTAGGCAGCGGCGCGCTCGGCGCGGGCCAGGGCGGCGTCGCCCGATGTGGGTGCTGACGGGGAACTGCTGATCCCCGTCGCCGGGTCCTCGTTGCGGCATTCCCGCCGCCCGACCCGGACTGCCCCAGCCCCCGCGCACCCATGGCGCGACGGCTGAGCGCCACAGCCCGCTTCCTGCCATCCTCGTGAGGACCATTCATGTCTGCCCTGAACCGCACTCGCATCAGACGCGCCGTCTCCGCTGCCGCCGCCGGACTCGCCACCATCGGTCTGCTCAGCGCTTGCGGCTACGGCTCCAAGGCCGCCACCACGGCCGCTGCACCCGTCTCCGCCGGCTCCGGCGGCGCGTCGACGGTCAAGCTGTCCGCCGACACCGTCCACATCGGCTACTTCGCCAACCTCACCCACGCGACCCCGCTGATCGGCGTCCAGGACGGCCTGTTCGCCAAGGACCTGGGCTCGACCACGATCAAGACCCAGATCTTCAACGCCGGGCCGGCCGAGGCCGAGGCGCTGAACTCCGGTGCCATCGACATCGGCTGGATCGGCCCCTCCCCCGCGATCAACGCCTACGTGAAGTCCAAGGGCGCAGCGCTGAAGATCATCTCCGGTGCCACCTCCGGCGGCGTGGAGCTGGTCGTCAACCCCGCGAAGATCAAGACCATCGCGGACCTCAAGGGCAAGAAGATCGCCACCCCGCAGCTCGGCAACACCCAGGACGTGGCGCTGCTCAACTTCCTCGCCACCAACGGCTACAAGGAGAACGCCAAGTCCGGTGCCGGCGACGTCTCGGTGGTCCGCACCGACAACTCGCTGACCCCGACCGCCTACTCCTCCGGGTCGATCGACGGCGCCTGGGTGCCCGAGCCGACCGCCTCCAAGCTGGTCGCCGAGGGCGCGAAGGTCCTGGTCGACGAGAAGTCGCTGTGGCCGAACGGCCAGTTCGTCTCCACCAACGTGATCGTCTCGCAGAGCTTCCTGACGGCCCACCCGGACGTCGTCCAGGCCGTACTGAAGGCGTCCGTGGACACCAACGCCTGGATCCTCGCCAACCCCGACCAGGCCAAGAAGGACGCCAACACCGCGCTGACGACCCTCACCAAGAAGGCGCTGCCGACCAAGGTCCTCGACGCTGCCTGGTCCGAACTGACCGTCACCAACGACCCGCTCGCCACCACCCTCAAGACGCAGGCCGACCACTCCGTCGCCGCCGGCTTCGTCACCAAGCCCGACCTCACCGGCATCTACGACCTGACGCTGCTCAACAAGGTCCTCGGCGCGGCGGGCCAGCAGCCCGTCTCCGCCGCCGGACTGGGCGCGCAGTAGCCCGGCACCCCCTGAGCCCCGGTGCCCGTCCCGTGTCCGCGTCGATGCCCGATCACACGGACCGGGACGGGCCCCGGCAGAGCCCCTCTCCCCCTCTCCTCTTTCTTTCCCCGCCCGTCAGCACAAAGCCCAGGAGGTGACCGGATGGCCCCGGTAGTCACCGAACAACTGCCCACCAGCCCCGCACTCGCCACCGAACCCCCCGCCGTGACGCTCGACCATGTCAGCAAGACGTTCGGGCGCAGCGGCCACGCGCACCCGGTCCTGGACGACATCAGCCTCAACGTCGCGCCGGGCGAGTTCGTCTGCCTCCTCGGCGCGTCCGGCTGCGGCAAGTCGACCCTGCTCAACCTGGTCGCCGGCCTCGACCGCCCCACCAGCGGCAGCATCGAGGTGCCCGGTGGCCGGGCCGCGCTGATGTTCCAGGAGCACGCCCTCTTCCCCTGGCTCACCGCCGGCCAGAACATCGAGCTGGCGCTGCGGTTGCGCGGCCTGCCGCGCGGCGAGCGCCGTGCCGAGGCAGAGCGGCTGCTCACCCTGGTGCGCCTCACCGGCTCGCACAAGAAGCGCGTGCACGAGCTCTCCGGCGGCATGCGCCAGCGCGTCGCCCTGGCCCGCGCGCTCGCCCAGGACGCCAACGTGCTGCTGATGGACGAGCCCTTCGCGGCGCTCGACGCCATCACCCGCGATGTGCTGCACGAGGAGCTGACCCGGATCTGGGCCGAGACGAACGTCTCCGTCCTGTTCGTCACCCACAACGTGCGCGAGGCCGTGCGCCTGGCCCAGCGCGTCGTGCTGCTCTCGTCCCGCCCGGGTCGGATCGCCAGCGAATGGCGGATCGACCTGCCGCAGCCGCGCCGCATCGAGTCCGCCGGAGTGGCGGACCTCTCTGTCGAGATCACCGACCAGCTCCGTGGGGAGATCCGCCGCCATGTCCAGCACTGACACCACCACAGCCACGACGGCCGCGACCGACGCCGAGGCGCCCGTGGACGCGGCGGTCGACAGCGTCAAGGCGGCTCCGGCCGGCGTCAGCACCTCCGACGAGGCGGCCGACCTCGGCGCCGGCCTCGACGCCCTGGAGACCGAGACCGTCGAAGGCACGCCGCTTCGCCGCGTCCTGCTCTCCAAGGCCCTGCCGCCGCTGATCGCCGTCGTCCTGGTCCTGCTCCTCTGGCAGGGCGCGTACGCGGCCCACCTCAAGCGGCCGGACCTGCTGCCCAGCCCGCTGGACGTGTGGAACAGCCTCTACGACCAGTGGCTGCAGGGCACCATCCTCGGCACCATCTGGACCTCGCTGTCCCGGGGCGCGCTCGGCTTCCTCGCCTCCGTCGTCATCGGCACGCCCATCGGCCTGCTCGTGGCCAAGGTCAAGCCGGTACGCGCGGCGATCGGGCCGATCCTGTCCGGGCTCCAGTCCATCCCCTCGGTCGCCTGGGTCCCGGCCGCGGTCATCTGGTTCGGGCTCAGCAACGCCACGATCTACGCCGTCGTCCTGCTCGGCGCGGTGCCGTCCATCGCCAACGGCCTGGTCGCGGGCGTCGACCAGGTCCAACCGCTCTACCTGCGGGCCGGTCGCACCCTGGGCGCAACCGGGCTGCGCGGCGTCTGGTTCGTGCTGCTGCCCGCCGCGCTGCCCGGTTATCTGGCCGGCCTGAAGCAGGGCTGGGCCTTCGCCTGGCGCTCGCTGATGGCCGCCGAGCTGATCGCCAGCTCGCCGGCGCTGGGTCTGGGTCTGGGCCAGTCGCTGGAGAACGCCCGCGAGGTCCAGGACATGCCCGGCGTGCTGTCGACGATCCTGCTGATCCTGCTCGTCGGCATCGGCATCGAGCTGCTGATCTTCGCTCCGCTGGAGCGGCGGGTGCTGCGCTCGCGGGGTCTGCTGGTGGCGCGCCGATGAGACCCGCCTCCTCGACGCTGCTCCTCGTCGCCCACGGAAGCCGCGATCCGCGCCACGCCGCCACGGTCACCGACCTGGCGGCGCAGGTGCGGGCGCGGCGCCCTGGCCTGGACGTCGAGGTCGGCTACCTGGACCACTGCGCGCCCCGAATCCCGCAACTGCTCAGCCGCCTGGAGGGTGAGGTCGTCGCCCTTCCGCTGCTCCTCAACCACGCCTTCCACGCGCGCAGCGACATCCCCGGCGTCCTCGCGGAAGCCGCCGCCCGCAACCCGCGCCTGATCATCCGTCAGGGACCGGTCCTCGGCCCGTCCCCGCTGCTCCTGGACGCCCTGGACCGCCGCCTCGCCGAGGCGGGCGTGGACCCCTCCGCGGGCACCGGGATCGTCCTCGCCGCGGCAGGGTCCTCCGACCCGGCCGCCAACGCGGTCACCCGCCGGGTCGCCGCCGCGTGGCAGAGCCTGCGCGGCTGGGCGGGCGTCGAGGTGGCCCACGCCTCCGCGGCCCCGCCCCGGGTCGCCGCCGCCGTCGCCGCCCTCCGGGCGCGCGGCGCCCGGCAGATCGCCGTCGCTCCGTACCTGCTCGCCCCTGGCCTGCTCCCGGACCGGATCGCCGCCGAGGCCGCCGCCGCCGGCGTGGACGCCGTCGCCGCCCCCCTGGGCGCGACTCCCGAGCTCGCCCGCCTTCTGCTCCGCCGATACGACGAGGCCCTGCTCGCCCGCACCAGCCCGCAGGCGCTCAGCGCCTGAGCCTGAGCTGAGGCACACGAGGTAGCACAGCAGGGGCGCGGGGAACTGCGCTGCCAACCATGCACCTTCGTTGCTGGCTGGTCGCGCAGTTCCTCGCGCCCCTGGTTGTGGTTGCTCATCTGCCGACAGGGCCGGGCACGCGGTCATCGCGTGCCCGGCCCCAGCATTGAGCTGACTGCTACCTGCGGGACGGCGAGTCCACCTCGGCGTCGCTGTCCCGTACCGGGAAGTTCCCGGCGACGACCTTGCTCTCCCCGTGGCCGGAGTGCCCACGGTCCGCGTGTCCTGGCCACCACGCGGCGTGCCCGATCAGCGCGGTCAGCGACGGGGTGAAGAACATCGCCATGACGAACGCGGCGATCACGATGCCGAAGCTGATCGAGAAGCCCATCTCCGCGAAGAGGGTGTTCCCGGCGAGCATCATGCTGGCGAAGGTTCCGGCGAGGATCGCGCCGGCCGCCGCCACCGTCGGCCCGGCGTGGCGCAGGGCCTGCGCCGCCGCCTCGCGCGGGTTGCGGCCCTCCCGGGCCTCCTCCCGCAATCGGGCGATCATGAGGATGTTGTAGTCCGTGCCGATCGCCACCACGAAGAGATACATGAACACCGGGAGCATGAACATCAGCCCCGACTGGTTCTGCATGTGCTGGAAGACCAGCACCGTGGCGCCCAGGGTCGCGGCGAAGCCGAGGCCCACCGAGGCCATCAGGTACCAGGGGGCGACCACGCTGCGCAGCATCAGGCCCAGGATCAGCATGATCAGCAGCCCTGCGGTCGGGAAGACCACCAGGTAGTCGTGGTTGATCGCCTTGTTGATGTCCTTGTAGATCGCGGAGACCCCGCCGACCAGCGCCTTGTCCCCGGCTGGGGCCGCGGCGTGGGCGACCGTGCGGATGCTGTCGACCGTGTTCATGGCCTGCGAGCTCTGCGGGTCGTTCGTGAGCACGACCGAGATGTCCGCGGTGTTGCCCGCCGCGTTGAACCGGGCCGGGGCGACCTGGGCGACGCCGGGGACCGTCTTCAGCTTGTCCTCCAGGCCGCTGACCGCCGACTTGTCCAGGACGGTACCGCTGTCGCTGGTCAGGTAGACCTGGGTGGGCTGGGCTGCGCCCGCACTGAACGCCCGGGTCATGGTGTCCTGGACGACCATCGACTCCTTGGTCTTGGGCATGGAGCCCGAGGCGAAGTCGAAGCTGGCCTTGTAGCTGGTGGCCACGAGCGCCAGGGCGACCATGAGCAGTCCGGAGACCAGGGCGACCATGGCCGGACGGCGCTGCACCAGGCGCCCGACGCTGGCGAACTTCGAGCTCTGCGGCTCGACCTGCCACTTCTTCGACGGCCAGAACAGCGCCTTCGGCGGGATCAGCGAGAACACGGCCGGGATCAGGGTCAGACCGGCGATCAGGGTGACGCCGACCGCGATGCCCAGGGCCGGACCCATCTGCTTGAGGAAGGAGACCGAGGACAGCGACAGCGCGAGGAAGGCGATGATGACGGCGCCTGCGGCGGAGGCGATGGCCTCGCCGACCCGGCCGACGGCCGTGATCATGGCCTCCTTGGCGTCCTCGCCCGCTCGCAGCCGTTCCCGGTAACGGAACATCAGGAAGAGGATGTAGTCCGTGCCGACGCCGAACAGCACGACGATGAGGATGCCGGACACAGAGCTGTTGGACTGCAGCCCGAGCAGCTTGGTGATGTCCGCGATCAGTCCGTTGGCCGCCGTCGCGACGATGCCGATCAGCACCAGCGGCAGGATCGCCATCAGCGGCGCCCGGAAGATGATCAGCATCGCCAGGATGATGATTACGAAGGTGCCCACGCCGATGAGCGCCTGACCGCGCTGGGACGCGTCCTGCTGGTCCAGCACCTGCGCCGCCGAACCGCCGAGCTTGGCGTTGAGGTCGGTGCCCTTGGTCAGCTGCTGGAGGTCGTCACGCAGGGCCTTGGCCGCGTCTGCCTGCTTGGGCTGGCCGGCGCTCTTGTCGTCCATCTTGACGAGCCCGAGGCCGTACTTGCCGTCAGCGGAGAAGGGGCCGGGGAAGACACCCTGGACCTGGTCGACCTTCTTGGCCGCGAGGTCCTTGTTGAGCTGCAGCACCGCGGTCTTGTCGGCCGGGGTGAGCGCCAGGCCGTCGGTGCGCTGGTAGAGCACCTCTGCGGCCGGGGTGAAGGCCGTTGGGAACGCCTTCTGCTGCAGTTCCATCGCCTGGATGGACTCGTAGCTCTTGGGCAGGAAACTGCTCTCATCGCTGTTCGACGCCAGCGTCGGCGCGGTCATGACGATCACGACGGCGGCGACGATCCACGCCACGATCGTCCAGATCGGGTGACGCACGACCGTGCGTCCTATCCGGTGAAACATGCGAGTGCGCCTCCAAGGCGAGGACCACCCCGCCCCAGCGTCGGTGCACGGGCAGCGCGATCGGACCGAATGACTAGCCGGTCGGCAGGTAAGTTCTGTTCAGGCATCTTAGGAAGCTGACTAGCCGCCCGGCAAGTCGGGCCTTTCGGCCCCGGCGCCCTGACGGAACCCCCGCGATCCCCTGCACCATCTTCACCCCTCCCGACCGGCCGTTTCCTCGTCCCCCGGGTGGATCCCTCTCCCCCTCAGGGCGGAGAAGCAGATCGGAGAGGGTAGGGGTAACCCCCGAGTCGCCCTGAGGCCAAGCCCAGGGGCGGATCGCCCGCTGGCCGGATGTCCCGTCAGATCCGGGCTCCGTAGCGTCGTCTGTGCGCTTCAGCACACCTCACAGCCCGCGCAGACCTCAGCCCGGAGCCCGCGACGGCTCCGGGCCCGGAGTCCAGAGTCCAGGGGGACCACCGTGACATCCCGCGCCCACAAGACCGCAAGGCCCGGCTTCGCCGCCGCCATCGGCGGCTGGAGTGCCCGGCATCGAAAGACGGCCGTCTTCGGCTGGCTGCTCTTCGTCGTCCTCGCCACCGTCCTCGGCGGCATGGCCGGCAGCATCCAGACCACCGGCAAGGACAACGGGGTGGGCCAGTCCGGCCGCGCCGACCAGCTGATCGAGCAGTCCGGCATCAAGTCCCCGGCCCACGAGACCGTGCTGATCCAGAGCAGCACCTTCACCGCGACCGACCCGCGCTTCCGTACCGCTGTCGAGGACACCATCGGCGCCGTCCGGGCCACCGGCGCCAGCTCGGCCGTGAAGTCCCCCTACACCAGCGGGGCCATCGCCCCCGACCAGCACTCGGCGCTGGTCGAGATCACCATGGCGGGCGACCCCGACACCGCCGACCAGCGGGTCGCGCCCCTTCTCGCCGCCGTCGCGGCCACCCAGGCGCACCACCCCGAGCTGACGGTCGAGGAGTTCGGCGAAGCCAGCGCCAACAAGTGGTTCAACGACATGTTCACCCATGACTTCAGCCGGGCCGAGTGGACCGCGGTGCCGCTCGCGCTGGGCATCCTGCTGGTGGCCTTCGGGGCGCTGGTCGCCGCCGTACTCCCGGTACTGCTCGCGCTGACCGCGTTCATCGCCGCAGGCGGGCTGGTCGCGCTGAGCAGCCACCTGCTCCACACCAGCAACGACGCCTCCTCGGTGATGCTGCTGGTCGGGCTGGCCGTGGGCGTCGACTACTGCCTCTTCTACCTGCGCCGTGAGCGTGAGGAGCGCGCCAAGGGCCACTCGCCCGAGGCCGCGCTGAAGATCGCCGCCGCGACCTCCGGACGGGCCGTCATGGTCTCCGGTCTGACCGTGGTCGTCGCCATGGCCGGAATGTTCCTGACCGGGATCGCCGACTTCGAGGCCATGGGCATGGCCACCATCCTCGTCGTCATCACCGCGGTCCTCGGCTCGGTCACGGTACTGCCCGCGCTGCTGTCCATGCTCGGCGACCGGGTCGAGAAGGGACGCATCCCCTTCCTCCGCCGGCGCCGCACCACGGAGGCCGCAGCCGCTGCGCCGGCCGGGAGCCGCTTCTGGCGCGCCGTGCTGGGCCGGGTGCTGCGCCGCCCGGTGATCTCCGCCGGGATCGCCACCGCGCTGCTGCTCGCTCTGGCCGCGCCCATGCTCGGCATGAACACCGCGAACCTGACCTTCGCCCAGCAACTGCCCAAGGGCAATCCCCTGGTCCTGACCGAGCAGCGGATCGCCGCCGCCTTCCCGGGCAACCCCAACCAGGCGACCGTCGTCGTCACGTCCGACCAGCTCGACTCGGCCGCCATGACCGCCGCCCTCAGCGCTTTCAAGCAGCAGGCCGTCGCGACCGGACTGCTGCACGACCCGATCACGGTCACCCGCTATCCGGCGCAGCACCTCGAACTCGTCGACGTGCCGATGGCGGGCAGCGGCAACGACAAGACCAGCAACGACGCCCTGGCCGCGCTGCGCGGCACGGTCGTCCCGCACACCCTCGGCGCCGTGCCCGGCACTCAGGCCGAGGTGACCGGCCGGACGGCGGGCTCGGCGGACTTCAATGCGCAGATGACCGGCAGTCTGTTGCCCGTGTTCGCCTTCGTGATGGGCTTCGCCTTCCTGCTGATGCTGCTCTCCTTCCGCTCCGTCACCATCGCCGCCACCGCCCTGGCGCTCAACCTGCTCTCGGTGGCCGCCTCGTACGGCGCGCTGACGCTGGTGTTCCAGCACGGCGTTGGCGCGTCCCTGCTCGGCACGGCCGGGGTGGGCGCGATCGAGACCTGGGTCCCGCTGTTCCTGTTCGTGATCCTCTTCGGGCTGAGCATGGACTACCACGTGTTCGTGGTCTCCCGGATCAAGGAGGCGCACGACCGCGGCCTGGCCACCCGCGCCGCAGTCGCCCACGGCATCAGCAGCACCGCGGGTGTGGTCACCAGCGCCGCGGCGATCATGGTGGCGGTGTTCGCGGTCTTCGGCACCCTGGACATGCAGGCCATGAAGCAGATGGGCATCGGCCTGGCCGTGGCCGTGCTGATCGACGCCACCGTCATCCGGGCGGTGCTGCTGCCCTCGGTGATGAGCCTGCTCGGGGACCGCAACTGGTACCTGCCGCGCTGGCTGGACTGGCTGCCCGACCTCGGTCATGGCGAGCTGCCGACCGAGCAGCCCGCGACTCACACGGAGGAGTCCGTCCCGGCCCGCGTGTGACGCCTTCGCCGGGCACAGTCCGGTGGGCTGACCCTCTCTGCACGGGGAGAGAGGGTCAGCCCACTGCTGTCGCCACCCGCAGCGGCCAGCTGCCGTCGACCACGGCCTGCGGCTCCTTGCTCGTCCGCAGCCAGGCCTGCAGCCCCTCGGCCCAGGCGGCGTGCCAGCCGATCTGACGGTGGTGCAGCTCGACCGGGGCGAGACCGCCGACCTCGGCAGGGTACTTCCGGCCGAGCGCCAGGGCCACGCGCAGCGCGGCGAGGGCGTCGCTGCCGGCCTGGTGGGCGTCGGCGAGCTCCACCCCGTACACCGCGCAGGTGCTCTGCAGGGTGCGGGAGCCCTTGCGGTACTTGTCGACGGCTCGGTCCACAGTCAGCGGGTCGAGCACAGGACCGATCGGCCCGCCGCCGAGGCGGTGCTCCAGCGAGGGCAGGCCGTGCCGGCGCAGCTCGGCACTGAGCAGGCTGAGGTCGAAGGCGGCGTTGAAGACCACGGCCTGGACGCCGGAGCGCCAGTACTCGCAGAGCGCGGCGGCGACCTCGTCGGCGACCTCCGCGACCGGTCGGCCCTCGGCGACGGCGCGCTCGGTGCCGATGCCGTGGATGGCGGCGGCGTCCGCGGGGATGGCGACGCCGGGGTCGGCGAGCCAGTCGCGCTGCCGGACGACCACCCCGCCCTTGGCCTCGACCAGCGCGGCGGTGACGATCCGGGACTCGGCCGGGTCGGTCCCTGTGGTCTCCAGGTCGAACCCGACCAGGGTGTCGTGCAGCCAGCTCATGTGCCGTCCTCTCCTCCAGGTGCTGCACCATCATCCCGTGCACCACTGACAACAGGAGCCCGGGGTGACGACAGGAGGCGGAGCAGGGGACAACTCCGGGACGGGGTAGGAGACGGGGTCAGGAGACGGGGCGGGAGTCGCCCCACACGCCCTCGAACTCCTCCTGGTAGACCTGGAACAGCCCGGGCTCCGGCGGCCGCCCGGACAGGATCGGCCCGGGCGTGCCGCCCCGGAGCACCAGCGCCGGGGACTCGATGCCGCGGGCCCGGCGCAGGTACGACTGGACGACGCCGAGGCCGTCCGGACCGTCGCCGTCCACCAGGTAGGCGGTGAAGCGCGGCAGCTCGTCGTGGACCCGGATCTCGAAGGCGCCCGCGTCGCGCAGCCGGGCGCGGACCCGCCGGACGTGCATGATGTTGGTCTCCACGGCCTTGCCCAGTTCGCCTCGCCCCAGGCCCAGTTCGCGTTCGCGGCGGCGCAGGGCGCTGCTGGCCGGGTTGAGGAAGAGCAGCCGGACCCGGCAGCCGCTGTCGGCCAGGGCGACCAGCCGACGGCCGGTGAAGTTCTGGCAGAGCAGGCTGAGCGAGATGCCGACGGCGTCCAGCCGCCTGGCCCCGGCGAGCAGGTCCTCGACCGGCAGCGCGCGCTGCAGCCGGACCCGGTCCGGGTGGACGCCGATGACGTCGGCGTAGCGGTCTCCGACCAGCTCCTCGACCACGTCCACGGGGGCGCGCAGCCGGACGGCGTCCGACCCTCCGTCGAGCAGCATCAGCAGCCGGGCGGCGGCGCGCTCGGCCTGGGCGAGGACGTTCTCGGACAGCGCGCGGTTGCGGGAGACGACGTGCCGGGCGACCTCGAGCTCGTCGAGGGCGAGTTCGACCTCGCGACGGTCGCTCAGGAACGGCTCGAAGCACGGCCAGTGCTGGACCATCAGCTCCCGCAACTGCGGGAGGGTGAGAAAGACCACAAGGTTGTCGTCGTCGGGGTCGAGCAGGTAGCCCTTGCGGCGGCTGACCTCGCGTACGGCGCCCGCGCGCTGTACCCACTCCTCGCCGGCCGGACCGGCGGCGGCGATCACCCAGTCCTCTCCGTGCACGGGTTCGTACACGGGTCGCAGTACCTCGGCGACGACGGAGCGGAGCCGCTGCTCGACCAGGTTGAGCCAGACGTAGGCGCGTCCGGCGCGGCGGACCCGGAGCCTGGCCTCGTCCCAGGCCGCGGCGGGCCAGGCGAGGGAGGGCTCCAGCGAGCCCGGCTGGTGCGGCACGGTCCGTCCCGACCCGGTGCGGACGACCGCGGTCGGGGCCTCTCCCCGCGCCGTGCCTCCTGCGGCACCCCCGTCGGGGACGACCATCCCGGACCTCACCGTTCCTCTCCTGCACGTCCTGCGCGTCCTGCCTGCGTGTGCTGTCTGCCTGCGTGTGCTGTCTGCCTGCGTGTCCTGCCTGCGTCACGGGTGTGGACTGCCCGCGCGTGCCGCATGGACTGCTCGGGCTGCGTAGGCTGCTGCTGCTCCACCGGCCGCCGACGACCTGACCCCGGGTGAGGTCCCGCGCCGGCAAAGCGTTTCCTTCGCCGACAACGTACCGCGCCGAGGGGTCCGGAGTAGGCCGTCCGAGTGACTCCGGACGATCAAGAGTACTTTGTAGGGACCTGGTAGCACAGGAGCGTGCGGGGCTGGAGTGACAAGTGGCGTCACGTGTCGGCACCGTACCGGTCCGTCACCAGGGGGTACTGGGACACCCGTTCGGGCGAAGAACGAGTGAAACGGCCATGTCTGCGGTTACCCTGCGACACCATGCGAGTGGACATAACGGGCCCGCCCGATGGGCATAGGGCACGTGACGGTCGCCGCTCCCCTCCAGCAGGGGTCGGCACGGGCGCGAGCGGGAGTTGTTGACGACGATGCAGGTCTGGCCGGGACAGCCCTACCCCCTGGGCGCCACCTACGACGGTGCCGGGACCAACTTCGCCGTGTTCTCCGAGGTCGCCGAGCGGGTCGAGCTGTGCCTCCTGGGCGACGACGGCTCGGAGACCTCGGTGGAGCTCCGGGAGACCGACGCCTTCGTCCGGCACGCCTTTCTGCCGGGCATCCAGCCAGGTCAGCGCTACGGATTCCGGGTGCACGGCCCGTACAAGCCCGGCAACGGCGACCGCTGCAACGGCGCCAAGCTGCTGCTGGACCCCTACGCCAAGGCGATGAGCGGCCGGATCGACTGGGACGAGTCCGTCTACGGCTACCACTTCGGCTCCCCGGAGCAGCGCAACGACCTGGACTCCGCCCCGCACACCATGGCCTCGGTAGTGGTTAACCCTTTCTTCGACTGGGGCAACGACCGCCCGCCGCGTACGGACTACCACCGCACGGTCATCTACGAGGCCCATGTGAAGGGTCTGACCTACCTCCACCCCGGCATCCCGGAGGAGATCCGCGGCACCTACGCCGGGATCGCCCACCCGGCGGTGATCGAACACCTGGTGAAACTGGGTGTGACCGCGATCGAGCTGATGCCGGTGCACCAGTTCGTCCACGACCATCGCCTGGTCGAACTGGGCCTGGCCAACTACTGGGGCTACAACACCATCGGCTTCTTCGCGCCGCACGGCGCGTACTCCTCGCTGGGCGACCGCGGCCAGCAGGTGCAGGAGTTCAAGTCGATGGTGAAGGCCCTGCACGCCGCCGGCATCGAGGTCATCCTCGACGTGGTCTACAACCACACCGCCGAGGGCAACCACCTGGGCCCGACGCTGGCCTTCCGCGGCCTGGACAACTCCGCCTACTACCGGCTCGCCGAGGACCGCCGCTACTACGAGGACACCACCGGCACCGGCAACAGCCTGCTGATGCGCCACCCGCACGTGCTCCAGCTGATCATGGACTCGCTGCGCTACTGGGTCACCGAGATGCACGTCGACGGCTTCCGCTTCGACCTCGCGGCGACCCTGGCGCGGCAGTTCCACGAGGTCGACCGGCTGTCGTCGTTCTTCGACCTGGTCCAGCAGGACCCGGTGGTCTCCCAGGCCAAGCTGATCGCGGAGCCGTGGGACGTGGGCGAGGGCGGCTACCAGGTCGGCAACTTCCCCCCGCTGTGGACCGAGTGGAACGGCCAGTACCGCGACACCGTCCGCGACCTGTGGCGCGGCGAGAACGCGGCCCTGGCCGAGTTCGGCTCCCGGCTGACCGGCTCCTCCGACCTCTACCAGGACGACGGCCGCCGACCCATCGCCTCCATCAACTTCGTGACCTGCCACGACGGTTTCACCCTGCGCGACCTGGTCTCCTACAACTACAAGCACAACGAGGCCAACCACGAGGGCAACCGCGACGGCGAGGGCTTCAACCGCTCCTGGAACTGCGGCGTGGAGGGCGAGTCGGACGACCCGGCGGTGCTGTCGCTGCGGGCCCGCCAGCAGCGAAACTTCATCGCGACGCTGATGCTGTCGCAGGGCGTGCCGATGCTCTCCCACGGCGACGAGTTCGGCCGCACCCAGCTCGGCAACAACAACGCCTACTGCCAGGACAGCGAGATCTCCTGGGTCCGCTGGCCCTTGGCCGCCATCGGCCCCAGCCGGAGCCCGGTCGAGGCCGAGGAGGACGAGACCGGCGCCTCCCAGGACGCGTCCTCCCAACTGCTGGAGTTCACCCGGCACATGGTCTGGCTGCGCCGGGACCACCCGGTGTTCCGCCGCCGCCGCTTCTTCCACGGCCGCCCGGTCTCCGGTACCCACGACGACCTCACCGACATCGCCTGGTTCACCCCGGCCGGCGTGGAGATGACCGACCGGGACTGGAAGGCGTCCTACGCCAAGTCGCTCAGCGTCTTCCTCAACGGCTACGCCATCTCCGAACCGGACCGGCGCGGCGGGAAGATCACCGACGACTCCTTCCTGCTGATGTTCAACGCGGGCTCCTCCGGCATCGACTTCACCGTCCCGGTCAACCACGGCCGGGAGTGGCAGGTCGTCGTCGACACCGCCCTGCCCTGGGTGATCGCCCCGGGCACGGGTGCCAAGGTCCGTGCCGGGGACGGCCTGCACCTTGCGGACCGCTCGATGATGGTGCTCCAGCGGCCGGCCTAGATCTTCGGCACCCGCTCGGGGCTCAGGCCCTTCGGCCGACGCCGGCGTACATCCATCGCGTGGTGTTCTCGGTGGAGCCGTCCGGACGCCACAGCGGGACGAACTCGACACCGGGCTCCAGCAGTTCCCATCCCTCGAAGTACTCCGCGACAGCGGCCCGCCCGCGCAGTTTGATCCGGGAGTCGGTCTTGTCCCAGGTCTTCGCCACCTCGGCGGCCCGCTGCGGGTTGCCTTCGAACGTGCTGTGGGACAGCAGCAGATAGCTGCCGGGCGCGAGCCGGCTGTGCACGGCCTTCACCGCGGCGCGCGCCTCCTCGTCGCTGACGAAGTGCAGGACCGCGACCAGCAGGACGGCGACGGGCTGCGACAGGTCGATCAGCCGGCGCAGCTCGGGACGGTCCAGCAGCTCGTCGAGGTCGCGCAGGTCGCCGGTCAGCACGGTGGTGGTGCGGTTGTTCGCCAGGAGGGCCCGCCCATGTGCGAGCACGATCGGGTCGTTGTCGATGTAGACGACCCGGGCGTCCGGGTCCGTCTCGTGGACGACCTCGTGCACGTTGCCGCGGGCGGGCAGGCCCGAGCCGATGTCGATGAACTGCCGGATGCCCGCTCTGGCGCAGAGGCGCACGGCGCGCTGCAGGAACGCGCGGTTCTCACGCGCGGCGGCCGGGATGTCCGGTGAGGCGCTGATGGCGTGCTCCGCCGCCGCCCGGTCGGGCGGGAAGTTGTCCTTGCCGCCGAGCCAGTAGTCGTAGATCCGGGCCGGGTGCGGGATGTCGGGGCGGAGGTCCGCGGACGGCCTCCGGTCGTCGGACCGCTCACCTATCCACGCGTTGCCGGTGGTCATGCCTGGACCCTCCCAGTGCTTGATCGCGCAGCGCCTGATCGCGCAGTGCTTGATCGCGAGAGTCCAGAGTAGCGGTCACGGCTCGGCTGCGAACTGCGTGAGCAACAGGGCCACATCGTCGGCGCGGGTCGTCGAACGGCGGGCGTGGCCCAACAGCCGGTCGGCCAGCTGCTCCAGGGAGGTCGCATCGGCATGGGCGAGCGCCACCCGCAGCAGGTCGATGCCCTGGTCGATCTGCATCCCCGGTTCCTCGACCAGCCCGTCGGTGTAGAGGGCGAGCAACGACCCCGGCGGCAGCAGCAGTTCGCCGATCGGGTACTCGGCGAGGGGATCGACGCCGAGCAGGACACCGCCTGGCACGTCCAGTACTTCGGTGCGGCCGTCGGCGTGCCGCAGCAGCGGCGGGAGGTGCCCGGCGCGCACCCCGCGGGCCCATCCGGTGGCCGGGTCCACCTCGATCAGGCAGCAGCTGGCGAGCAGGCCGGGGCCGAGATCGGGCAGCAACTCGTTGGTGCGGGCCAGCACTTCGTTCGGCTGGTTCCCGCTCGTGGCGAACGCCCGTACTGCGCTGCGGAGTTGGCCCATGGTCGCGGCGGCGGCCACGCTGTGCCCCTCGACGTCGCCGATGACCAGGCAGAGTCCGCGGGCGGTGACGATGGCGTCGTACCAGTCGCCGCCGATCTCCATGCCCTGCGTTCCCGGCAGGTAGCGGGCCGCGATGGTGACACCGGGCACCTCCGGCAGCCGGTGCGGCAGCAGCGCGTGCTGGAGGCCGCGGGCGAGGGCGAACTCGGCGTCGTACAGGCGGGCGCGCTCCAGCGCCTGGGCGATCAGTCCGCCGAGTGCGGTGAGCACGCCGCGCTCGTCGGGAGTGAACGGATGGGACTCGTCGAAGCCCAGGATGCAGCTGCCGACGGGGTGCCCGGAGGCGATCAGCGGGAGGAACGCCCAGGCGCACATCTCGTCCAGCGCTATCCCGGGGTAGGCGGACGAGAGCTCGTCGACGGACTCGAAGAAGATGGGCGCGCCGATGCTCAGCGTCTCCACCCCCGGCAGCCGGGCCCGCATCGGGACCCCCTCGAAGCGGTCCAGGAACCCGTCGGGATAGCCCACCTGGAGGGCGAGGTTCAGCCGGTTGTCCTCGATCACGTAGATCGCCAACTCCTGGCCGCCGAAGGCCGGAAGAATCTCCTCCGCCACGGTCGCGCACACTTCGCGGACGGTCACCGCCTGCGTCAGCGCGCTGGCCAGTTGCACCAGGTGGTAGATGGCTCCGAGGCTGGCGCGCGCGGGCGCGGGGGTCTGCCCGACGATCGTGGCCGGTACGGGCGAGGGGGCCGCCACCGGCGGTCCCGTGCCGGCGCCTTCGGCAGGCTGGGTCGAAGGGACCACGGTGCCGGTCACCCCGTGGGCGTCGGGGTGCAGCGCGAAGGCCATCCAGCGGTCGGGGGGCCGGCAGGCGAGGAACGCGGTCGGCTGCCGGGAGATCATCGCCGCCCGGTAGCGGTCCTCGTACCCGGGGTCGGAGAGCCACTCGAGGGATTCCCACAGGTGCCGGCCCAGCAGCTCCTCCCGGTGGGATCCGAGCAGCAGTTCGGTGCTGAGGTTCGCATAGGTGACCCGGCCGTCGGGATCGAGGGAGAAGATGCCGTGCCTCAGCCGCTCGACGGCCTCGGCGGCTGCCGCTCCCGTCCCGGTGTCGAGCACGGCGCCGACCAGATGCGAGCGCCCCGAACCGACCGCGGCGTCCGGCACCCGCCCCCACAGCTCGACGGCTCGCGCCCGGTTCACTCCCGTCACCACCCGCAGGCGATGCGCCAGCACCTGCCCGTTCACCAGCGCGCGACGGGCCGCCGCGCGCAGCTGCGGCAGGTCGTCGGGGTGGATCGAGGCGGCCACGCTCTCGGCTCGGCCGTCGAACCGGTCGGGGTCCAGCCCGAAGATCGCACACACCACCTCGTCGGCCCAGACCTCGCCGGTGGCGAGGTTCCAGTCGAACAACCCCACCCGGGTTCCCGGGCCCGACGCGGTGGGCAGCTCGATCACCGCCATCTCGCCGACGCTCTCCACCGGCGCTCCCCTCGCGACCAGCGCCCCCAGAGCGCCGCCCAGCCGGTTGGCCGTGGTCCGCAGATGCCGCCGGGCCCCCGTGGGCACCCCAGCGGCGGAGGCGGGCCAGAGCGCGCACAGCACCCCGAAGGTCTCCTCGCCGGCGACGATCGGCGCGTAGGCCGAAGCGAACGAGTACGGCAGGCCCACCAGCAGCTGCGGGAAACGCCGCATGGTCTCCTCGGCGCCGGACAGGGAGACGCTGCGCCCGGAGCGGTAGGCGAGCGGCGCGGGCAGCGGGCTGTTCACCGAGAGCCGGCGGAACGAGCCCAGCACGGACACCGGGACGCCGGCGACGGTGCTGAGGACGAGCGAACGCCGGTCGCGGGAGCGCAGGTACACCATGCCGCTGTAGGCGTCGGTGCCCTTGAGTGCCTTCCGCACCGCGTGGGCCAGCAGTTCGTCCCGCTCCCCGGCCGGGTCGGGCGGCCGTTCGCGGGCGGCGCCGTCCGCAGGGGTCTGCGTGGAACCGGGATCGCGCCGAGGGCGGCGGGCACCATCGGGCCCGAGCCCGGCGCGCGTCGCCGTGGTACCGCCGGTCACGCGCGACCCTTGCGGGTCTGTCGGCACACCCTGGCGCATCTCTCCTCTGTACCCCGGCCCATCAGGGGTGTCAAGGCGAGCCCGGGCTTACGACCTGGGGAGCGATAGGGTTCGGGCGCCCACCGCCCGGCACCTCCGCTTGCCGCGTTGCCGCTCTGACATCAGCGGCCGGCGCCGCGGGGCCCAAGTAGCTCCGCTACAAGGGCGTCCCGGCGCCTGGCAATCGAAGCCACGCGGCGGAGCCGCACAGTGTCACTGCGACGGCGTGCGCTGACCCGAGCCCTATCGCTCCCCAGGTCGTTACTCCTCCCCCTCCTGAGGTGTCGCTGAGCTGCCGCGCGGCAAACCGCTTCCCCCGGGTGGGCCGCCGGGGTCGTGCGCAGGCGCTCTACGGGGTAAGCGTGAGGCATGACCGTTGTAGATGCCAGCGAACGGACCGCGAGCGCACCGTCAGCCAGCACCACACCGACGGCCAGCTACCGCCTGCAGCTCCAGCCGGGCTTCGGCTTCGCCGAGGCCCGGCTGGCCGTGCCCTACCTCGCCCGGCTGGGGGTGTCCCATCTCCACCTTTCCCCGGTGCTGGAAGCCGTCCCCGGCTCCACCCACGGCTACGACGTGGTGGACCACTCCAGGGTCAGCCCCCAGCTGGGCGGCGAGGCGGGCCTGCGCGCCCTGGCCGCCGAGGCCCGCACCCACGGCCTCGGCCTGATCGTGGACACCGTGCCCAACCACATGGCGACACCCGTGCCGGAACACCTCAACCACGCCTGGTGGGAGCTGCTGCGGCTGGGACCGCAGTCACCGTACGCGGCCTGGTTCGACGTCGACTGGGCGGCGCAGGACGGCCGGGTCCTGCTGCCGGTACTCGGCGACCGCCTCGGCAGCGAGCTGCCCCGGCTCAAGCTGGACGACTGGGACGGCACGCCCGTGCTCCGCTACCACGACCACGTCTTCCCGCTCCGCCCCGGCTCCGAACGGCTGCCGTTCCCCGACCTGCTCGACCGCCAGTACTACCGGCTGGCCTGGTGGCGCCTCGCCCGTACCGAACTGAACTACCGCCGCTTCTTCACCGTCTCCGACCTGGCGGGAGTGCGGGTCGAACGGCCCGAGGTGTTCCGGGCCACCCACGCGACGCTGCTGCGACTGCACGCGGAGGGCGTGATAGGCGGCTTCCGGATCGACCATCCGGACGGCCTCGCCGACCCGCACGGCTATCTGCGGCGGCTCGCCGACGCCACCGGCGGGGCCTACGTCGTCGTGGAGAAGATACTCACCGGCGAGGAGCGCCTGCCGGGCAGCTGGGCCTGCGCCGGGACGACCGGCTACGACGCGCTGCGCCAGATCGACAGCCTGCTCACCGACAGCGCAGGCGTCGCGGACATCACCGCCGACTACGCCTGCTACGTCGCCGCCAACGTCGAGAACGCAGCCGCCGTCGCCCGGCGCGGCCGGGAGGAGATGGTCGCCCCCCTCGGCGAGCTCGCCGCCGAGGTCGCCCGGCTCGCCCGCCTCGCCACGATGATCTGCGCCGAGGACCCGGCCCTGCGCGACCACGCCTACTGGGCGCTGCGCCAGGCCATCGCCGGAACGCTGGCCGCGTACCCGGTCTACCGCCCCTACCCGGTCCCCGGTGAACCGGACGACCCCACCGACATCAAGCGGATCACCACCGCCACCGCCGACGCCCGCGCACTGCTCAGCCAACCGCACGCCGCCAGCGCCGATCTGGTCCGCGACCTCGCCCTGGGCCGGCTCGGCCGCAGCCCGGCCAAGGACGAGTTCCGGGTCAGGCTGGCACAGACCGCCTCCGCAGTGGCCGCCAAGGGGGTTGAGGACACCGCCTTCTACCGCCGCTACCCGCTGCTGTCCCTGAACGAGGTCGGTGGCGACCCCGGCCGCCCGGGAACCACCCCCGACGAGTTCCACGCCTACTGCATGCGGATGCAGCGCGACTGGCCCGGCACCATGACGGCGCTCTCCACCCACGACACCAAACGCAGCGCAGACGCTCGTGCGCGCCTCACCGTGCTCTCCGAGCTCCCCGAGGAGTGGCACGACGAAATCGACGTCTGGACCGACCTGGTCCCCGAGCAGCTCGACCCGCACACCTCCTACCTGCTGTGGCAGACCGCGCTCGCCGCCTGGCCCGTCGACGGCGACCGGCTGGCCGCCACCGCCCTCAAGTCGGTCCGCGAGGCCAAGCTGCGCAGCAGCTGGACGGAACCCGACGACGGGTACGAGCGGGCCGTGGAGCGCTTCGCCCGCGCCATCCCCGGCACCCCCGGCCTTGCCGCCAGGATCAGCGCCTTCGTCGAGCGGATCGCCCCGTACGCCCGGGTCAACACCCTCTCGGCGACCCTGCTGCACCTCACCATGCCGGGGGTGCCGGATGTCTACCAGGGCAGCGAGGAGCCCCTGCGCACCCTGGTCGACCCCGACAACCGCCACCCGGTGGACCTGGCCGGCCTCGCCGCCCGCCTCGACTCCGCCGACCCGGGCTTCAGCCCCGGCGCCAACCCCGGCGCCAACTCCGGGTCCACTGCCGGGTCCACCGCCGGAGCCGCCACCGGCTCCGCCGCGGCAGCCGAGCCGTCCGGCCGCGACTCCCTGCGATCGGAGAAGCTCCACCTCACCGCTACCGCGCTGCGCCTGCGCCGCGCCCGCCCCGACAGTTTCACCGGCGCCTACACCCCCGTGCCCGCCGACCAGCACCTGGTGGCCTATCGTCGCGGCGACGACGTCCTCGCCCTGGCCACCCGGCTCCCGCACGCCCACGACCGGCGCGGCGGTTGGAACGCCGGGCAGACCCTGCAGCTGCCGCCGGGAGTCTGGACCGACACCCTCGCCGGGCGCACCGGGCTGCACGGCCGCACGCCGCTGGCCGAGCTGCTCGCCGAGCTCCCGGTCGCCCTGCTCGCCCGCGCCCGGTAACCCCGGGCGGTCCCCCCCTCAGCATCAACCGCCAGCAGCATCAACCGCCGACGACCCCGAGGTCCCGAGGAGCAGCGACGTGCCGAGCAGCCTCCCGCAGCAACGCTTCGAGCTGTGGGCCCCCGCAGTCCTCCACCGCGTGGACGTGGTTGTCGACGGCACCCCCCATCCGATGCACCGTGACCCCTCCCGTCCGGGCTGGTGGCAGGCGGACGCGCCCGCCGATCCGGAGCGCACGCGCTACGGCTTCTGCCTGGACGGCGACCCCGTGCTGCTTCCGGACCCGCGCTCCCCGCGCCAGCCCGAGGGCCCCGACGGGCCGTCACAGCTCGTCGACCACACCGCCTTCCGCTGGTCGACGAGTCCCTGGCAGGGCCGCGCGCTGCCCGGCAGCGTGCTGTACGAGCTGCACATCGGCACCTTCACCCCCGAGGGCACCTTCGACTCCGCCGCCGCCCGGCTCGACCACCTGGTCGAGCTCGGTGTCGACCTGGTCGAGGTGATGCCGGTCTGCCCCTTTCCCGGCACCCACGGCTGGGGCTACGACGGGGTGTCGCTCTGGGCCGTACACGAGCCCTATGGCGGACCGGAGGGACTCAAGCGCTTTGTCGACACAGCACATCGGCTCGGCCTCGGGGTCGTCCTGGACGTCGTCCACAACCATCTCGGCCCCTCCGGCAACTACCTGCCGCGCTTTGGCCCCTACTTCACGGAGCGCCACCACACCCCCTGGGGCTCGGCGGTCAACCTCGACGCCCCCGGCTCCGACGAGGTGCGCAGGTACCTGATCGGCAGCGCGCTGGCCTGGCTGCGCGACTACCGGATCGACGGACTGCGGCTGGACGCCGTGCACGCCCTGGCCGACAACCGCGCGGTCCACTTCCTGGAGGAGTTGGCGACGGCGGTCGACTCCCTCGCCGCCGCCACCGGCCGACCGCTGTTCCTGGTGGGCGAGTCGGACCTCAACGATCCCCGCCTGATCACGCCCCGCGAGGGCGGCGGTCTCGGCCTGGCCGCGCAGTGGAGTGACGACTTCCACCACGCCCTGCACACCGCGCTCAGCGGCGAACGCCAGGGCTACTACGCCGACTTCGCCGTCCGGCCGCTCGGCGCACTGGCCAGGACCCTCACCCGGGGCTGGTTCCACGACGGCACCTGGTCCTCGTTCCGCGAGCGCACCCACGGCCGCCCGCTCGACACCCGCCGCACCCCCGCCCACCGGCTCCTCGGCTACCTGCAGACACACGACCAGGTCGGCAACCGCGCCCTGGGCGACCGCCTCTCCGCCACCCTCGACCCCGGCCTGCTGGCGGCGGGCGCGGCCCTCGTCCTCACCGCACCGTTCACACCGATGCTGTTCATGGGCGAGGAGTGGGGCGCCGGCACTACCTGGCAGTTCTTCACGGACCATCAGGACCCGGGCCTGGCAGAGGCGGTGCGCACGGGTCGCCGCAACGAGTTCGCCGGCCACGGCTGGTCGGCCGAGGAGGTCCCCGATCCGCAGGCGGCCTCGACCTTCCTCGGCTCCAGACTCGACTGGACCGAGACCCACCGAAAGCCGCACGCGACCCTGCTCGCCTGGTATCGCACGCTGCTGGCGCTGCGCCGCGCCCACCCGGCGTTCACCGACCCGGACCTCTCCGCCGTCCGGGTTGACCACGACGAGGAGCAGCGCTGGCTGGTCCTGCACCGCGGGCCGTACCGCACAGCGGTCAACCTGTCCTCCGAGCAGCGCACCCTCCCTCTGGGTGGGCCCTGCACCGACGTGCTCGCCGCCTACGGCCCGTACCACGCCGCAGGCAGCGAGCTCACCCTGCCGGCCTACTCCACCGCCGTCGTGCGCACCGGAGGCCGGCACTCCGACTGAGCGGCAACCCCTCGGCGGGACAGCGTCACTGACGGCTGGTCAGCCCGCTGCCGGCTCCAGGACCGGTTCGGCGGCCGGGGACGCCTCCGCGTCCCGGTTCCGCCCGGTCTGGTTGAAGAGCAGGTTGAGCGCGATGGCGACCAGGCAGCCGGCGCTGATCCCGGAGGTCATCACCGTCTGCACCGCCTGCGGGAAGGCGCGGTAAAAGGTCGGCGCGGCGATCGGCAGCACTCCGAAGCCGATGGACACGGCGACGACCAGCAGGTTGCCGTTCTCCTGGAGCCGGGCCCGGGTGAGGGTGCGGATGCCGCTGGCCGCGACCGTGCCGAACAGAGCCAGGCCGGCCCCGCCGAGGACCGGCTGCGGCACCACGTCGACGAGCGCTCCGGCCACCGGGAACAGGCCCAGCAGCACCAGGATCACACCGCTCGCGGCGACGACGAAGCGGCTGCGCACGTTGGTGAGCGCAACCAGGCCGATGTTCTGGGCGAACGCGGTGGCGGTGAAGCCGTTCAGCAGCGCGGCGAGAGCGCTGGCCGCGCCGTCGGCGCGCAGGCCGGCGGTGATGGTGGCCCCGTCGGCCGGCTTGTCGACGATCTCGCCCAGCGCCAGCATGTCGGCGGTGCTCTCGGTCATCGACACGATCATCACGATCAGCATCGAGATGATCGCACCGGCCTGGAACTGCGGTGCGCCGAAGTGGAACGGAGAGGGAACGGCGAAGACAGGGACGTGCGCGAGGCGGCCGAAGTCGGCCTTCCCGAGCGGGACGGCGGCGAGGGTGCCGGCCAGCAGGCCGATCAGGATGGAGATGCTGCGCAGGAATCCGCCGAGGAAGCGGTTGAGCAGCAGGATCACCGCGAGGGTGACTCCGGCGAGACCGATGTTGCGCAGTGACCCGAAGTCGGCCGCGGTGGGGTTGCCGCCCTGCGCCCAGTTGGCGGCGACGGGGAACAGCGAGAGCCCGATCAGGGTGATCACGGTGCCGCTGACCACTGGCGGGAAGAACCGGTTGAGCCGGCCGAAGTAGGGGGCGGCGACGAATCCGGCCACTCCCGCGACCAGGATGCCGCCGTAGATCAGCGGCAGCGCCTGACCGGGATGCGCGGTCTTCGCGATGGCGACCATGGGGGCGACGCCGGCGAAGGAGATGCCGTTGACGAAGGGCAGCCGGGAGCCGACCTTCCAGACGCCCAGGGTCTGCAGCAGCGTCGCCAGCCCCGAGGTGAGCAGCGCGGCGCCGATGAGGACGGTGAGCTCGGTGGCGCTGAGGCCGCAGGCGGCGCCGACGATCAGCGGCGGCGCGACGACTCCGGCGTACATCGCGGCGATGTGCTGCAGGCCGTAGGCGATGAGCTTGGGAGCCGGAAGCAGTTCGTCGACGGGGTGAACAGCGGACTTTTCGGCCGAATCAGGACGTGCGGAGTCCACGCGGGTGCCTCCAGGGGTGCGGTGCGTTCACCGGAATGGGGGGGAATGCCCGGCGGGCAGGGGACGGCCTGCGGACCGGGCGAAGCGAGGGCCGGACGGCGATCCGGAGATTCCGTGATTCGAAATTACTTTTTCGGTTGCAGGAAACCTAGATCCAGCCACAACCACCGTCAACAGAATGTTGAGCAATTTGTGGCTTCCTACAGGCAGCTCAGCCCGCCGCCCGCTCCCGCAGTTCCCGCCATATCGCTCGCACCTGCGGCTCCAGCCGCTCCATCGGTCCGTCGTTGTCGATCACCAGGTCCGCGACGGCGAGGCGCTTCTCGCGGGACGCCTGCGCGGCCATCCGAGCGCCCGCCTCCGCCTCGGCCATGCCGCGCAGCTTCACCAGTCGCTCCAGCCGGGTGCCGTCGGCCGCGTCGACGACGACCACCAGGTCGTACCGGGGCGCGAGCCCGTTCTCGGCGAGCAGCGGAACGTCGTGGACCACTACGTCGTCGGTACCGGCCTGCGCCTCAAGCTCCGCCGAACGCCGTCCGACCAGGGGGTGCACGATCGCGTTGAGCGCCGCCAGCCGGGCCGGGTCGGCGAAGACGACGGCGCCGAGCTTCGGCCGGTCCAGGGAGCCGTCGGGCATCAGCACCTCGGGGCCAAACTCGGCGACGACCGCCGCCAGGCCCTCCGTCCCGGGCGCGACGACCTCACGGGCGATCAGGTCCGCGTCCACGACGACCGCCCCGTACGAGGCAAGCAACCGCGAGACCTCGCTCTTGCCCGCCCCGATACCACCCGTGAGCCCGACCTTCAGCATGGCCGCAGCATACGGCCTCCGGTCAGGCGGCGACCGACGTCGGGTCCGAGGTGCGTGGCGACGGCAGCAGCGCTGCCGCCTCGGTCGGCACGGCCAGCGCCGGCAGGGTCTGGTTCTCGCGCAGTCCGAAGCGGGCGTGCAACCGCCGCAGCCAGGCCGGCGCCCACCAGTTGAGCTTTCCGAACAGCGTCATCGTCGCGGGCACCAGCAGCATCCGCACCAGCGTCGCGTCCACCAGGATCGCCACCGCCAGCGCGAGACCTATCTCCTTGATGTCGAGCATGCTCCCGGTCGAGAAGCCTGCGAACACCACCACCATCAGCAACCCCGCCGAAGTGATGATCCGCCCGCTGCGCTGCACCCCGAGCTCCACCGAGGAGCGGCACGGATACCCCTCCTCATGGAGTTCCTTGATCCGCGAGAGCAGGAACACCTCGTAGTCCATCGACAACCCGAAGGCGAAGGCGAACACCAGGACCGGAATCCACGCCTCCAGGCCGCCCGTCGGGGTGAAGCCCAGCAGGCCGCTGAACCATCCGTCCTGGAACACCAGGGTCAGCACGCCCAGCGAAGCGCCGAGCGACAGCAGGTTCATCAGCAGTGCCTTCAACGGCACCAGCACCGAACCGGTCATCAGGAACAGCAGCAGGAAGGTCACGCAGGCGACCAGGCCGAGAGCCCACGGCCCGCGCGTGGCCACCTCGTGCTTGAAGTCGACCACCGTCGCCGCGTCACCGGTCACCCAGGTGGTCAACCCACCCCGGTCGGCCCGCAGCTCGCCGACCACCCGCTGCGCCGTCGCCCCCTGCATGCTGCCGTTCACGTCCACGCCGACGCTGACCAGCCCGGAGACGGACGACGACCCGGTGGCGGACGGCCCGGTGGCGGACGACCCGGTGCTGGACGCTCCGCTGCTCGCCTGCACGGTCGCCCCAGACACGCCGGGAAGCGTACGGATGTGCTGCGCATACGCCTCGGCCTGCGCCGTGCTCCCCTGCACCGCGACCGTGACCGCCGCCTGTCGCTGCTGCGGGAAACGGGTGGCCAGCGCGTCCGCCACGTCCCTGCTGCTGAACGACTTCGGCAGGACGTCGGCCCCGGCACTCTGCGCATGCGCGGTCAGGAACGGAGCCGCCATGGCCAGCAGGATCGCTCCGACCCCCAGCGCCACCGGCAGCGGCCGGCGCTGCACCCGGCGCACGGTACGGGCGAACACGCCGTCGTCGGGGACAGGCGCCACCGGCGCCTTGATCCGGCGGCCGACGAAGCCCAGCAGCGCCGGGATCAGAGTCAGGCCCGACAGGACGGTGATCACCACAACGCTGACCCCGGCGGCCGCCACCGCCCGGAAGATCGGGCTGACGAAGACGAAGAGCCCGGACAGCGCGGCGGCGACCGTCAGCGCCGAGAACGCGATGGTACGGCCTGCCGTGGCCGAGGTGCGCTCCACCGCTGCGGCGACGTCCGCGCCCCGGCTTCGCTCCTCCCGGAAGCGGTTGACCATGAGCAGCGCGTAGTCGATGGACAGGCCGAGGCCGAGCACGGTGGCGATGGGCAGCACGCTGGTGTCCATCGGCATGATCTGGCTGAAGCCCAGCAGGGCCAGCAGCGCCCCGGCGATCGAGCCGATCGCACCGATGAGCGGTAGTCCGGCGGCCAGGAAGCCGCCGAAGATCAGCACCATCACCAGCAGTGTCAGCGGCAGGGTGACGAACTCGCCGAGCTCGGTGTCGTGCTTGGTCTGCTGCTGCACCTGGGCGTCGAGGATCTGCGCGCCGCCCAGCTTCACGGTGGTACCGGGTGCTGCGCCAGAGATCTCGCTGAGCCGCTGCGAGGCCGCAGCCAGAGTCTTCTGTCCGCTGGGAGTGCCCTCGTCGGTGCTGAGCTGAACCTGGATCAGGCTCGCCTGCCCGTCACTGGAACGCAGTGCCGTCCCCGTGCTTCCGGCGCTGTAGGTGTCGGTGACCCCACTCACGCCCGGTATCCGCACCAGGTCGGTGGCAGCGGCACCGACGGCGGCCTTCACGGCGGGGTCGTCCACCGCCTTGCCCTCCACGAGTGCGGTGATGCTCCGGTCCGAGGCGCTGGACGCGGTCAGCAGCGCGCTGCCGGTCGCCGACTCCGATCCCGCGGCGCTCGCGGACGGCGCGGCGGCGTCGAACACCTTGGTGCCGAACAGCAGCCCGGCGGCGAGCAGCAGGGCCCACAGGGCGAGCACCCAACGCCGATGCCGGAAGCTGAACCGTCCCACTGCGGCGAACGGCCCACCACAGCGGGAAGAGGGTGCGTGCATGCGGGGACCTTGCATCCGGGGAAGGGGCTGTTGACACCATCGCCCAGAATTCACCGGATCGGAAGATTAATGATCTATGACCTAGTTCACGGTAAGAAGACCCTGATGCCCGAATTGCCTGCGTGGACATACGAAAGAGCCCCCGCCCGATGATCCGGACGGGGGCTCTTCTCAGCTGGAGCTCATGCTCAGCGCAGGGCGCTGATCAGCTCTGGCCACCCGCGAGCTTCTCGCGCAGGGCGGCGAGGGCCTCGTCGGTCGCCAGGGCGCCCGAGGTCTCGTCGCTGCTCGAGGAGTACGAGCCACCGGAGAGCGCACCCGCACCGGCGCTGGCGCCGGCCTCGGGGGCCGCACCCTCGCCCGCGGCAGCGGCCTCGGCGTCGGCCTCGCGGCTCTTGATGACCTGGGCCTGGTGCTGCTCGAAGCGGGTCTGCGCCTCGGCGTACTGGCGCTCCCACTCCTCACGCTGCTTCTCGAAGCCGGGCAGCCAGTCGTTCGCCTCGGGGTCAAAGCCCTCCGGGTAGATGTAGTTGCCCGCATCGTCGTAGGAGGCAGCCATGCCGTACAGGGTCGGGTCGAACTCGACCGACGCCGGGTCGGCACCGAGGGACTCGTTGGCCTGCTTCAGCGAGAGGCTGATGCGACGACGCTCGAGGTCGATGTCGATGACCTTCACGAAGATCTCGTCGCCGACCTGGACGACCTGCTCCGGGATCTCCACGTGGCGCTCGGCCAGCTCGGAGATGTGGACCAGACCCTCGATCCCCTCGTCCACGCGGACGAACGCACCGAACGGAACCAGCTTGGTGACCTTACCCGGGACGACCTGACCGATCTGGTGGGTCCGGGCGAACTGCTGCCACGGGTCCTCCTGGGTCGCCTTCAGCGACAGGGAGACGCGCTCGCGGTCCATGTCCACGTCGAGAACCTCGACGGTGACCTCCTGGCCGACCTCGACAACCTCGGAGGGGTGGTCGATGTGCTTCCAGGACAGCTCGGAGACGTGCACCAGGCCGTCGACGCCGCCCAGGTCCACAAAGGCACCGAAGTTGACGATGGAGGAGACGACGCCGGAGCGCACCTGGCCCTTCTGCAGGGTGGTGAGGAAGGTCTGACGGACCTCGCTCTGGGTCTGCTCCAGCCACGCACGGCGGGACAGGACCACGTTGTTGCGGTTCTTGTCCAGCTCGATGATCTTGGCCTCGAGCTCCTTGCCCACGTAGGGCTGGAGGTCGCGGACACGACGCATCTCGACCAGCGAGGCCGGCAGGAAGCCGCGGAGGCCGATGTCGAGGATGAGACCACCCTTGACGACCTCGATGACGGTACCGGTGACGATGCCGTCCTCTTCCTTGATCTTCTCGATCGTGCCCCAGGCGCGCTCGTACTGAGCACGCTTCTTGGACAGGATGAGACGACCCTCCTTGTCCTCCTTCTGGAGAACAAGGGCCTCGATGTTGTCGCCGACCTTGACGACGTCATGCGGATCGACGTCGTGCTTGATGGACAGCTCGCGGGAGGGGATGACGCCCTCGGTCTTGTAACCGATGTCGAGGAGAACCTCGTCACGGTCGACCTTCACGATGATGCCCTCGACGATGTCGCCATCGTTGAAGTACTTGATGGTCTCGTCGATCGCCGCGAGGAAGGCCTCTGCGTCGCCGATGTCGTTGACCGCCACCTGCGGGGTGGTACGGGCCTCGGTGCTGCTGGTCGTCATTAGGAAAAGGGCTCCGGTACGGACATGAAGTCGTAGGTACTACTACGCCGGGGACCCGTTATCGCTCCACCAAGGACCAGACAGGGCAGAGCCGGTGTATCGCCTCTCCCAGACCTGTTCTGGGAGCCGATACCCCGGGCTGTGACTGTGGGGTCTTCAACAGATGCGAGCGCGACCTGCTCCGTCCGAGGCGCGCAGGCCCGCAGCGCAACTTGTAGCATACGGGGACAGCCATGCACGGTCAATGCGGGATGCCGCAGGCCGGGAGGGGCCCACACAGACCACATCAAAATGGTCAATCAGGACACTTCCGGAGCCCACAGCACACACACACGGCGACCCCGACTGGCGACGCCCGACGCTACACAGGGAAGGTTACGCTACGCCGGAGATGACCGAGCACACCGCAACCCCCGCTGACGCCACCGACCTTTCTGACATGGGCCTCGACCTCGACACGGACCTCGACGCCGAGCTCGACCCTGTCCTCGACGACGCCGAGGCGGTCCGCCGCGACGCCGGAGCCGGCGAGAGCAGCCACGCCAACCGTCGCTGGTGGGACCGGAACGCCGACGAGTACCAGGACGAGCACGGCTCCTTCCTCGGCGACGCCCGCTTCACCTGGTGCCCCGAGGGCCTCGACGAGGCCGAGGCCCGCCTCCTCGGCGACCCCGCCGACCTGCGCGGCCGCACCGTCCTGGAGATCGGCGCCGGCGCCGCGCAGTGCTCCCGCTGGCTCGCCGCCCAGGGGGCCAGACCGGTCGCCCTCGACCTGTCGCACCGTCAGCTCCAGCACTCGCTGCGAATCGACCAGCAGCTCGGCCTGCCGCCCGTCCCGCTGGTCCAGGCCGACGCATCCGTGCTCCCCTTCGCCGACCGCAGCTTCGACCACGCCTGCTCCGCGTACGGAGCAGTGCCCTTCGCCGCCGACACGGCGCAGCTGATGCGCGAGGTGCACCGGGTCCTGCGCCCGGGTGGGCGGTGGGTCTTCTCGGTCACCCACCCGATCCGCTGGGCCTTCCCCGACGAGCCGGGCCCGGAGGGGCTGACCGCACTGTCCTCGTACTTCGACCGCACCCCTTATGTCGAGCAGGACGAGGAGGGCCGCGCGGTGTACGTCGAACACCACCGCACCCTCGGCGACCGGGTGCGGGAGCTCACCGCCGCCGGCTTCCGGCTAGTCGACCTGGTCGAACCCGAGTGGCCGGACGGACTCACCCAGGAGTGGGGCGGCTGGAGCCCGCTGCGGGGGCGGCACCTGCCGGGCACCGCCATCTTCGTCACCGTCGCCGACTGAGCCCGCAGAACCCGCCGAACCGGCCGAGGCCCGGCCGTCCCTTCGCCTGCCGCGCAGCTCCAGCAGGAACGCGCAGCCCAGCAGCAGCGCACCGACCACCGGGAAGCCCCAGGGGATGTAGGTGCTGAGCGCCAGAACGAGGATCCGCTGCTGCTTCACCAGGGCAGCGGTGGAGTCCAGGTAGTCGGACCGGATCTTCACGTCCCCGGCGAAGACGGTCACCGGGGCCCTGCCGCCGGCGGCGGGGAAGCGCAGTTCCTCGTGGTGCTGCTCCTCGCCGTTGACGGGGGCTCCGGTCACCGGGTCGACCCAGAACGTGCGGACCGTGGTGTACCAGCGCTGGTAACCGAGCGCGGCGATACTCGCCGGGGTGAGGCCGGTGACACCGGCCGGCATGGTCCGGGGAAAGGGGACCTGGGTCCAGGGGATGGTCTGCTCGAAGTAGTAGACCCGCATCCCCCGGTACATTCGGACGCCCTGGTAGTGGATCGGCGCGGAGGTCCTGGTCTGCTCGTCGTAGTACTGGTAGTCCCGGGGCTGGGTGTCGAAGGGGAACTTGTACTCGATCCCGGTGCGGGTCACCGGGTCGCCGTCGACGCTCTCGCCGCAGCAGTGCACCGGGTCCTGGGTGTGGGCGTCGAAGACGTAGACCTCCGGGATGCTGGAGATCATCCTGCCGTCGTTGCCGAGGACGTAGGAGAGGGTGTCCCAGACCACCACGTCGCGGCCGGTGCGACGCTTCTCGGCGGCGGCCGCGGCGCTGTCCCCCCTGAGGGTCTGCACGATGGTCACGGTCCGGTGCGGGACGCCGGTGAGGGTGCTGTAGTCGATCAGGGTGGCGTCCCTGGCCTGCAGCACCACGACCTGGTACTGGTTGGCGGGCACCTCGACCACACGCGGGTAGTCGTACCAGCGCAGCAGCGGGCCGAGCGCCGCCAGGAAGGCGGCGAGCGCGACCAGCAGCAGACTCGACCTGCGATGCATCGACCGGCCCCCTCTACGGATGCGCCGGGGCGCTGGTCACCATCGGAGGGGACGAGGTGCGGCCGCCCTGATGCGCGAGCGGCACCAGGGCCAGGGCGAGCCCCACCGCGAGCACCACTCCGATCGCCGCAGCCATCAGCACGCGCACCGGCCACCTCCCTCGTCAGGCCGCCCGCACCGTAACGCGGAAGGTGCCAAATGAGAACAGGTTCTACTCGATCGGCGTCCGGCCGATCGCCAGCAGGGCCAGCCACAGCTCGGCCCGGTCACTCGTGGAGCTCAGCGAACGACCCGTCAACTCCTCGATCTGGGTCAGCCGGTAACGCACTGTGTTCCGATGCACGAACAGCTGCTCGGCCGTGGCCTGGACCGAGCCGTCGGTGGCGAGATAGCGGCGCAGCGTGCCCACGAGGTCGGCCCGGTGCTCGGCGTCGAAGCGGGACAGCGGCAGCAGCATCTGCTCGCTCAACTGCCGTACCGCCGGCGACGGCCGGCTCAGCAGCAGGTCGGCGAGGCGGAGCGGGGCGGCCACAGGCGCGGCGGCGCCCCGGCTCAGGGCGGCGCGGGCCTCCAGGTAACCCTCTTGGAGGCCCCGCGCGCCGCTGCCCGGAGCGCTCAACCCGACGGCGGCCGAGGTGCCGCGCAGGGGGTCGCGACGCAGCGCCTCCCACAGTCCCTTGGCCTGCGCCTCGGCGAAGTCCTCCGGGTTCCCCCGGTCCTCGGGCAGCAGGACCATGAGGACGCCCTCGACGACGGCCGACAGAGGCGGGTGGGCAGGCCCCGCCGACGAATCGTCGGCCCGGTCACCGAGCTGGGCCGGCGACCAGGACAGGCGGCCCAGGCGGCGCCGGGTCTCCTCCTCCCGGCCGGGCCGGGAGGCCGTCCAGTGGCCCAGCAGTACCTGGTACCGACGCCCCGGATCCACGCCGTGCACGGCGAGCAGCCGGTCCTCGCCCTGGTCGGCCGACCCTGGCGACGACCCCGTCGACCACCCTGGCGCCCACCCCGGCGACGACCCTGCTGACCGGTCCGGCGGGCCGGTCAGCACCTCCTCCAGCAGACGGCCCAGCTGGACCCGGCGACCGGCCAGGAAGGACAGCCGCCGGGCCAGCTCCAGCCCGACCAGCCGGGCCGCGTAGGGCAGCGGCTCGGGCCGCTCGCTCACACCCGCGACCAGCCACGCCACGGCGACCCCGTCGACCTCGACCTCCAGGCGATGCGCCTGGGTCGGCGGCAGCGCTCCCGCCAGCATCCCGCCGTCGGCGGCCAGAACCGCGGCGGGGCCGCCGATCTGACGGCGCAGCGTCCGCAGCAGCTGGTCGAGGCCCTCCCCCGCGAGCACGGCCTGCGTCAGCCGGTCGTGCGCGTCGACCAGCCGTCGCTGCGCGGTGTGCCGCTCCGCGGCGATGCGCTCCGCCACATGGCGGCCGACCGCGATGAAGGGCGTGTCGTAGGGGACGTCGAGGACCGGCAGGCCGACCCCCTGTGCGGCGGCCAGCAGCGCGCGGGGCACCGCAGTGTGACTCAGCCCCGTGCCGAAGCCGATGCCCGCCGCTCCGGCCTCGGCCAGCCGGGAGACGAAGGCGGCCTGCGCGGCGGCGGTACGCAGCCGCAGCCCGGTGGTGAGGATCAGCTCACCACCGTCCATCCAGGGCGTCGGGTCGGCGAGTTCGGTCGGCGCGACCCAGCTGACCAACCGGTCCAGGCCCGCGCCGCCGGTGCAGGAGCGCAGGGCGAGGCTCTCGACGGCGAGGAGGTCACGCAGAAGCACGGGCATGGCGCGGACTGTATTGGCGCACAACCCGGGGTCGGAAGACCGTGCGACGGTCCATAGCCCAATCGTCACCCGACTCCCTAAGTTCCTGGCCCAGCAGATCACCACCGGGACCGGAAGCCGAGGACGATGTGACGGACACCCAGGCCCCCAGCAGTCCACCGCCCGACCCTCCGACGGCCGGCCCGGGCGCGGTCGCCCTGCAGGGCCTGACCAAGACCTTCGGCGCGGTACGCGCCGTCGACGGCGTCGACCTGGAGATCCACCCCGGCGAGTTCTTCTCCATGCTCGGCCCCTCGGGATCGGGCAAGACCACCGTCCTGCGCATGATCGCCGGCTTCGAGGAGCCGAGCAGCGGGCGGGTGCTCCTGGGCGGCGCCGACGTCACCCGGCTCGCGCCCTTCGACCGGGACGTCAACACGGTGTTCCAGGACTACGCGCTCTTTCCGCATCTGTCGGTACGCCAGAACGTCGAGTACGGGCTCAAGGTGAAGGGCGTCGCCAGGGCCGAGCGGAGCCGCCGGGCCACCGAGGCCCTCGCTGCCGTACGGCTGCACGACTACGCAGACCGGCGCCCCGCCGAGCTCTCCGGCGGCCAGCGCCAGCGCGTCGCCCTGGCCCGCGCCCTGGTCAACCGGCCGTCCGTGCTCCTGCTCGACGAACCCCTGGGCGCCCTGGACCTCAAACTGCGGCTGGAGATGCAGATCGAGCTCAAGGAGATCCAGCGCCAGGCCGGGATCACCTTCGTCTTCGTCACCCACGACCAGGACGAGGCGCTCACCATGAGCGACCGGATCGCCGTCTTCAACAACGGCCGGATCGAGCAGACCGGAACGCCCGCAGAGGTCTACGAGCGCCCCGCGACCGCGTTCGTCGCAGGCTTCGTCGGGACCTCCAACCTGCTCCAGGGAGCCGCCGCAGAACAGGTTCTCGGCGCCCCCGGCAGCTACTCGGTGCGACCGGAGAAGATCCGCATCGCCCACCCCGACGACCCGGCCGGACCGGACGAGTGCTCCGCAGCCGGAACGATCTCCGAGGTCGTCTACGCGGGCGCGCAGACCCGCTTCCTGGTCGACCTGGAAGCCGGCCCCCGCCTGGTCGCCCTGCGCCAGAACCTCGACGAGTCCAGCGCCGACGTGGCCCGCCACCGCGGCTCCGCGGTCGTCCTGGCCTGGCGCCGGGAGCACACCGTCCAGCTGAACGACCAATGACGACCACTGACGACCACTGACGACCAGCCCGTCAGGTGGTCCAGCACAGCAGCCAGCAGTTCAGCGATTGGAGAGCACCCCATGCGCCATGCCCGTTCCCTCACCGCACTCGCCGCCGCGGCGACCCTGCTGCTCAGCGCCGCCTGCTCGGCCAAGGCCGGCAGCAGCGGCGCCGCCACTCCGCAGTTCGTCCCGCCGAGCATACCCATGCAGAAGACCCTGGGCCCGGGCGAGGGCGTGGTGAACATCGTCGCCTGGGCCGGCTATGTCGAGTACGGCCAGGACAGCAAGACGGTCGACTGGGTCTCGGCGTTCACCAAGAGCACCGGGTGCAAGGTCAACCTGAAGGTCGCCGGCACGTCCGACGAGATGGTCGCACTGATGAAGACCGGCCAGTACGACACCGTCTCCGCCTCCGGCGACGCCACCCTGCGCCTCATCGCGGGCGGCGACGTCGCCCCCGTCAACACCGACCTGGTGCCCAACTACGCCGGGATCTACCCCAGTCTGAAGAACCAGCCGTGGAACTCGGTCAAGGGCGTCGCCTACGGCATCCCGCACGGCCGGGGCGCCAACCTGCTGATGTACAACACCGCCAAGGTCACCCCCGCCCCCACCTCCTGGGCCGCCGTGTTCACCCCGGGCTCCCCCTACAGCGGGCACATCACCGCCTACGACGACCCCATCTACATCGCCGACGCCGCCCTCTACCTGATGAAGTCCCAGCCCTCGCTGGGCATCAAGAACCCCTACGCCCTCACCACAACGCAGCTCGCCGCCGCGACCACCCTGCTCAAGGCACAGAAGAAGCAGGTCAGCTCCTACTGGAGCGACTACACCAAGGAGCAGGCCGCCTTCGACTCCGGTGACGACTGGCTCGGCACCACCTGGGAGGTCATCCAGCAGGCCGTGGCCGCTGACGGCAAGGTGAAGACCAACGCGATCCTGCCCAGCGAAGGGGCCACCGGCTGGTCCGACACCTGGATGGTCTCCGCCCATGCGGCCCACCCCAACTGCGCCTACCAGTGGATGAACTACATCGTCTCACCGAAGGTCAACGCCCAGGTCGCCGAGTACTTCGGCGAGGCGCCGGCCAACTCGCTGGCCTGCGCGCAGATCACCGACAACGCCAACTTCTGCACCGACTACCACGCGGCCGACGAGGCCTACTGGAAGAACGTCTACTACTGGAACACCCCGACCCAGCTCTGCGTCGACGGCAGCGGCAAGAACGACTGCACCACGTACGCGCAGTGGGTCAACGCCTGGAACGAGATCAAGAGCTGATGCCCGCTCCCGTACGCAGGCTGGCCGGGGCGCTGCACCGCCGCCCCGGCCTGCGCCTGGCCGCGCTGCTCTCCGCGCCGATGGCGTGGCTGGTGCTGGCCTACCTGGGGTCGCTGGCGGTGCTGCTGCTGTCGGCCTTCTGGACCACCAACGAGTTCACGTCCAACATCGAACACCTCTGGAACACCGACAACTTCCAGCAGGTGCTCACCGATCCGCTGTACCGCTCGGTCACCCTGCGGACCCTGGGCATCGCCGTGGCCGTGACCGTCCTGGACGCGCTGCTCGCCTTCCCGATGGCCTTCTACATGGCACGGGTCGCCCGCCCCCGTAACCGGCACCTGCTGCTCGTCGCCGTGCTCACCCCGCTGTGGGCCGGATACCTGGTCAAGGCCTACGCGTGGTGGGTCATGCTCAGCCACGGCGGGGTCATCGACTGGATCACCGGTCCGTTCGGCGGCTCCTCACCGGGGTTCGGCATCCCCGCCGTGGTGATCGTGCTGACCTATCTGTGGCTCCCCTACATGGTGCTACCGCTGTACACCGCGCTGGAACAACTCCCGGACAGCCTGCTCGCCGCCTCCGCCGACCTCGGCGCCAGACCCTGGCGCACCTTCACCGGAGTCGTCCTCCCGCTGGTCAAGCCGGCCCTCATCGCCGGGTCGGTGTTCACCTTCTCGCTCAGCCTCGGGGACTACCTGACGGTGCAGATCGTCGGCGGCACCAGCCAGATGCTGGGCAACGTCATCGCGTCCAACGTCACGCTCAACCTCCCACTGGCAGCGGCCACCTCCTGCGTCCCGGTCCTGCTGATCATCGGCTACCTGCTCGCCGTGCGCCGCACCGGCGCACTCGACAACCTGTGAGGCACGCATGCACCTCTCCCGTGGCTCCCGGATCGCGCTGCGCGCCGCGATGGCACTGGGACTGGCCGTGATCTACGTCCCGCTGCTGCTGGTGCTGGTGAACTCGTTCAACTCCTCGCGCTCCTTCGCCTGGCCGCCCACCGGGCTCAGCACCCGCTGGTGGTCGGCCGCGTGGCAGGAGACGGGGCTGCGGCAGGCCCTGTACACCTCGCTGAAGGCCGGGCTCGGGGCGACCACGATCGCCCTGGTGCTCGGCACCATGGCCGCCTTCGCCGCGACCCGCTACCGGTTCTTCGGCCGGCAGTCGGTGTCCTTCCTGCTGATCCTGCCGATCGCGCTGCCCGGCATCGTCACCGGCATCGCCCTCAACGCCGCCTTCCGCACCGTGCTCACCCCGCTGGGGGTGGGCTTCGGACTGTTCACGGTCGTGGTCGGCCACGCGACCTTCTGCATCGTCGTGGTCTTCAACAACGTCTCGGCCCGGCTGCGCCGCCTCGCGCCGTCGAGCGAGCAGGCGTCGGCGGACCTGGGCGCGCACACCTTCCAGACCTTCTGGTACGTCACCCTGCCGGCGGTGCGCAGCGCGCTCTTCGCCGGAGCACTCCTGGCCTTCGCGCTGTCCTTCGACGAGATCGTCGTGACCACGTTCACGGCAGGGCCGGGCACCCAGACCCTGCCGCTGTGGATCTTCGACAACCTGGCCCGGCCGAACCAGGGCCCGATCGTGGACGTGGTGGCAGCGGCACTGATCGTGCTGTCGGTGCTGCCCGTCTACCTGGCCCAGCGCCTCAGCGGCGAGGCCCTGCGCTGACCGACGTCCGTACCGCCGCTCAGCCGGCGGCAGCTCAGGCCGACCGGCCGTACGCCCCGGGGGCGTTAGCGCCTGTCCGGTCGATCTTCGCCGCTGCGGGCATCAGCGGCTCCGCCGCGTGGCGGTGCCTCGCGAGGCGGTGCCTCGCGAGGCGGCGGAGCGCCGTTCGTAGCGGAGCTACCAGAGCGCTCTGCCAACACGGCGAGGTGGAGTGGCAGACGGCGTGCGCACACGAAAATCGGCCGGACAGGCCTAGTGCGCCGCGGTCTCCCAGTCGCGGCCCGAGCCCACCGACACGTCCAGCGGCGCGCGCAGCGGATACGCCGCGGCCATCTCCCGGCGGACCAACTCCTCCACCCGCTCGCGCTCACCGGCGGCGACCTCGAGCACGATCTCGTCGTGGACCTGGAGCAGCATCCGCGACTCCAGACCCGCCGCGGTCAGCGCCTCGTCGACCTTCAGCATCGCGATCTTGACGATGTCGGCGGCCGACCCCTGGATCGGGGCGTTCAGCGCCATCCGCTCCGCCATCTCCCGGCGCTGGCGGTTGTCGCTGGTCAGGTCCGGCAGGTAGCGGCGGCGGCCGAGCACGGTCTGGGTGTAGCCGGTGTTCCTGGCCTCGTCGACGACCCGGCGCAGGTAGTCCCGCACCCCGCCGAAGCGCTCGAAGTAGGTGTCCATCAGCCGCTGCGCCTCGCCGGTGGCGATGTTCAGCTGCTGCGAGAGGCCGAACGCCGAGAGGCCGTACGCCAGTCCGTACGACATGGCCTTGATCTTGCGGCGCATCTCCGCGTCGACCTGGGCCGGCTCCACGCCGAACACCTGCGAGCCGACCGTGGTGTGCAGATCCTCGCCGCTGCCGAAGGCAGCGAGTAGGGCCTCGTCCTCGGACAGGTGCGCCATGATCCGCAGTTCGATCTGGCTGTAGTCGGCGGTCAGCAGTTCCTGGTATCCCGCGCCCACGACGAAGGCCCGGCGGATCATGCGGCCCTCCTCG
Source organism: Streptacidiphilus sp. MAP12-16 (assembly GCF_041262165.1). Lineage (NCBI taxonomy): Bacteria > Bacillati > Actinomycetota > Actinomycetes > Kitasatosporales > Streptomycetaceae > Streptacidiphilus > Streptacidiphilus sp. MAP12-16. Next base: position 9,564 of record NZ_JBGCBY010000017.1, on the reverse strand, counting down.
GTGCGCACCGGGATGTTCTGCAGGTTGGGGTCGGTCGAGGAGAGCCGGCCGGTCGCGGCGACCAGTTGGTTGAAGGTGGTGTGGATCCGGCCGTCCGCCGCGACGGTCTTGATCAGGCCCTCGACGGTGCTGCGCAGCCGGGTCTGGTCGCGGTGCCGCAGCAGAATCACCGGCAGCTCGTGCGGAGTCTGGGCGGCCAGCCAGGTCAGCGCGTCGGCGTCAGTGGTGAACCCGGTCTTGATCTTCTTGGTCTTGGGGAGGCCCAGCTCGCCGAAGAGGATCTCCTGCAGTTGCTTGGGCGAGCCGAGGTTGAACTCGTGGCCGACCGCGGCGTGCGCCTCCTTCACCGCCTGCTGCACCGCCGCGCCGAACTGGATCTCCAGCTGCGTCAGCCACTCCAGATCGGCGGCGATGCCGGCCCGCTCCATCCGGGCGAGCAGCGACGCGATCGGCAGCTCCAGGTCCCGCATCAGCTCCAGCGCGCCGTCCTTGGCGAGGCGGGACTCGAACACCTCGGCCAGGTCCAGGACCGTGCGGGCCTGTTCCATCAGCGACTGCGCAGCGGCCGCCGTCTCGTCGTGGGCGTCGCCCGTCTCGTCGCCGAACGCCAACTGGCCCATGTCGGCGGCCGCGGTCGAACCGAGCTGGCGGCCGAGGTACTCCTCGGCGAGCACGTCCAGGCCGAAGGTGCGGCGGCCGGGCTTCTCCAGGTAGGCGGCCAGGGCGCTGTCCGCGACCACGCCGTCGACCTGCCAGCCGTGCTCGGCGAAGGCCCGCATGACCTGCTTGGCGATGTGCAGCGCCTTGGGGCGCGCGGCGTCCGCGAGCCAGGCCGCGAGCGCCCGCTCGTCGGACTCGGCCAGCGCCGCCGGGTCCGCCCAGGCGGCGGGGCCGCCCTCGACGGCCAGCGCCACCGCGCCGACCCTGCCCTCGCCGAGGGCCCAGGTGTAGTCGGCGGCGAGGCCGGTCCTGGCCGCGCCCGAGGCGTGCTCCGCCAGCCACGCCGCCAGCGTGCCCTCGGCGGTGAGCATCTCGCCCTGGACCTCGATGCCGGGAGCGGCGGCCTGGATGGCGGCGCCCGGCTCGGCCGCGCCCGGGTCGACGGCAAAGAGCCGGTCCCGCAGCGCCTGGTTGCGGAACTCCAGCGCTTCCAGCAGCTCCATGGTCGCGTCCCGGTCGTACGGCCGGCGTCCGAGGTCGTCCACGGTCAGGGACAGCTCCACATCGCGGACCAGCTCGGTCAGTTCGCGGTTGAGCTTCACGGCGTCGAGACCGCCCCGCAGCTTCTCGCCGATCTTGCCCTTGACCTCGTCGGCGTGCGCCACCAGCTCAGCGAAGGAGCCGTACTGGCTGATCCACTTGGCGGCGGTCTTCTCCCCGACACCGGGGATGCCGGGCAGGTTGTCCGACGGGTCGCCGCGCAGCGCCGCCAGGTCGGGGTACTGGGCGGGGGTGACGCCGTACTTCTCGAACACCTTCTCGGGGGTGTAGCGGGTCATCTCGGAGACGCCCTTGGTCGGGTAGAGAACCGTGACGTCGTCGGTGACCAGTTGCAGGGCGTCGCGGTCGCCGGTGAGGATCAGCACCTCGAAGCCCTCGGCGGCGGCCCGGGTCGCCAGCGTCGCGATGATGTCGTCGGCCTCGAACTCGGCCAGCCGCAGGTGCGGCACCCGCATCGTGTCCAGCAGCTCGCTGACCAGCTCGACCTGGCCGCGGAACTCCTCCGGCGAGGAGGAGCGGGTCGCCTTGTACTCCGGGTAGATCCCGGCCCGGAAGGTCTTCCGCGACACGTCGAACGCCACCGCGAAGTGGCTGGGCGTCTCGTCGCGGAGGATGTTGGCGAGCATCGAGGTGAAGCCGTACACCGCGTTGGTGGGCTGTCCCGTGGTGGTGGCGAAGTTCTCGGCGGGAAAGGCGTAGAAGGCGCGATAGGCCATGGAGTGGCCGTCGAGGAGCAGCAGCCGGGGCCGCGCCGCGCTGCTGTTACCGGTCTTGCTCGCCATTACTGCCACCGTTCCGCCGGGTCTGGTTCCAGGCGAAATCCTATGGCCCGCCACTGACAGTGCCTCCCACTGACACCGCCACCACTGCTACCCGTAGGCCGGGTCGTACGATCGCAGGCAGCTCACGCACCACCCGACCTCCCTCAGGAGCACCATGTCCGAGCAGCACCCAGAGCCGGCCCTCAAGCTGAACGTCCCGCAGGACGTGATCGACCACTTCGCGAAGCTTGGCGTCGACGCGGCCACCTTCTCCGGCGGGCACCTCGGCGAGCGCCTCGGCATCCACCTGGTCGAGGCCTCCCCCGAGCGCGTCGTCGGCACCATGCCGGTGGAGGGCAACCAGCAGCCCTACGGCCTGCTGCACGGCGGCGCCTCGGCGGCGCTCGCGGAGACCCTGGGCTCCGTCGGCGCGATGCTGCACGCGGGACCGGGACGGTACGCCGTGGGCGTGGACCTCAACGCCACCCACCACCGCTCCGCGACCTCCGGCCTGGTCACCGGTGTCGCCACCGCCGTCTACCGTGGGCGCACCGCCGCGACGTACGAGATCGCGATCACCGACGACCAGGGGCGGCGGATCACCAGCTGCCGGCTCACCTGCATGCTCCGCGACACCTGAGAGCCACCCGCGAGTAGCGGCCAACGGGCCCGGCGCGGAATGTTTGGCACACGCCCGCGCCGGGCATCGCACGCCCCAGCGAAGGGGGTGAGGCCGATGACCGGCGGCCGGGAGCCGTTCGAGCGGGCAGGAGACATCGGCCCGCTCGAGACCCCGCACGAGCTGTCCCGGGAGAGCGGCTCCGGCGCCCCCGCGACCGTGCTCAGCGAGTCGGGCGGTTCAGCCCTGGAGCGGCGCTTCGGCGCCTGGTGGCGCGGCCTCGGAGTCCGGCGCCGCCGCTGGACCCTGCTGGTCACCGGCACGGTCGTGCTCGTTCTGCTCGGCGCTCTCGTCGCTTATGAGCACCACCGAGTGACCATTGCGGCGCCCCCACCTCCCTGGCCGGCCCAGATCACCAAGGTCGACTACAGCGGCGTGGGCCCGCCCCCGGACGCGAGCGGGCGACGTTTCACGCTACTGCTGACCTTCACCGACAGCGGTGATCACAACGTGACGATCACTCAGATCGCACAGTCCTACCGGGGAATGGTCGTTTCGGTCCAGCCGGCCATGCCCATCGTGCTCTACCCCGGCAAACCGCAGGTGGTACGCCTGGCAGTGGACGTACAGAACTGCCTGAACGCGCCCCTGCATGATGATCTTCCTTTCATCGACGTAACGTTGAGTAACCCGCGCGCAATACAGACGCAAAGCGAAATCCTGGGCGACTCGTACACCGCAGACGTCGATCGACTCCTCACTCGGGCATGCACAGGCTTTCCGGTCAAACCATCGGCAGGTCCCCGCCCATCCGTCCGTTGACCTGCTCGCCCGTAGAAAATTCGGCACCCCTTCGGATGCTCCGGACATTCCCCGTCCCGCCCCTGGACCCCGGGGCGAAGGCTCAAGTTTTCCTCAGCTCATAACAAGACCGTCACATCAAGCGTGTTAGCCCTGCCCAATCGGCTGATCGGGGCCTAAAGTCACGCCCAGTCACCGCGCCATCGGATCGACAGGTCGGGGCCTGCGCGCGGTTCGACCCTCGCCCATGAGGAAAGGACTGAACGTGCGAAACCGTTCCCTGCTCATTGCAACCACTCTTGCCGTTACCGGCGCCCTCAGCCTCACCGCCTGCGGCTCCCGTGCCAGCAGCAACAACAGCAACGCAGGTGCCACAACCACCGTCACCATCGGCGTCGACGCCCCGCTCACCGGGTCGCTCTCCGCACTGGGTCTCGGCATCAAGAACTCCGTCGATCTGGCGATCAAGACGGCGAACTCCACCAAGGAGGTCCCGGGGGTCACCTTCAAGATCGAGGCGACGGACGACAAGAAGTCGCCGCAGCAGGGCCAGCAGAACGCAACGGCCCTGGTCGCGGACTCCAACGTGGTCGGTGTCGTCGGCCCGCTGAACTCCGGCGTAGCCGTCTCCATGCAGAAGATCTTCGACGACGCCAACCTGGTCGAGGTTTCCCCCGCCAACACCAACCCCACCCTCACCCAGGGCCCGAACTGGCAGACCGGCACCAAGGTCCGCCCGTTCAAGTCCTACTTCCGCACCGCCACCACCGACGCCATCCAGGGCCCCTTCGCCGCCCAGTACGCCTTCACCACCCTGGGCAAGAAGAAGGTCTTCCTGGTCGACAACAAGCTGACCTACGGCGTCGGCCTGGTCTCCACCTTCAAGGACGAGTTCACCAAGCTCGGCGGCACTGTCGTCGGTCAGGACCACGTCACCAGTGGTGCGAACGACTTCTCCTCCACCGTCACCGCCATCAAGAACTCCGGCGCCGACTTCGTCTACTTCGGTGGCGAGTACCCGGACTCCGGCCCGCTGACCAAGCAGCTCAAGGCCGCGGGCGACAAGATCCCGCTCATCGGCGGCGACGGCATGTACGACCCGACCTACATCAAGCTCGCCCAGGGTGCTGCCGAGGGCGACTACGCCACCTCGGTCGGCGCGCCCGTGGAGACCCTCGACTCCGCCAAGAAGTTCATCTCCGACTACGCCTCCGGCGGCTACACCGACCCCTACGCGGCGTACGGCGGCTACTCCTACGACAGCGCCTGGGCGATCATCGAGGCCGTGAAGTCCGTGGCCGCCGCCAACAACGGCAAGCTGCCGGCCAACCCGCGCCAGGCCATCGAGGCGGCCATGTCCAAGGTCAGCTTCAACGGCGTGACCGGCACCGTCTCCTTCGACCAGTACGGCGACGCCACCAACAAGCAGCTCACCGTCTACGGCGTCAAGGGTGGCGTCTGGGCGACCGTCAAGACGGGCACCTTCTCCGGCTGACCCCACAGCCACCACTCCTCAGCACGATCACCGCGCGGGGGCGCTGCATCGGCGGCGCCCCCGCGCGGTTCCACAACCACCCCCAGCCGGCTCCCGCCGCCACGACAACGGAGGCCAGCGGTGCACGAACTGCCGCAAAACCTAACCAACGGCCTACTACTCGGCGCAACCTACGGACTCATCGCCGTCGGTTACACGATGGTCTACGGCATCGTCCAGCTCATCAACTTCGCCCACGGCGAGATCTTCATGACCGGCGCGTTCGGCGCCCTGACTGTCTACCTCGGCCTGGGCGCCGGCACCTCCATGTGGATCGCGCTGCCGCTGATGCTCCTCGGCGGCATCTTCACAGCCACGGTCATCGCCATCGTCGCCGAGCGCTTCGCCTACCGGCCGCTGCGCAGCGCACCACGTCTGGCACCGTTGATCACCGCGATCGGGCTCTCCATCACGCTCCAGCAACTCGTCTGGGGCTTCTACCCGAAGGCCAAGTCGCCCCGGATCTTCCCGTCCCTCCCCGGCGGCCCCTTCCACATCGGCTCGGTCATCTTCCAGTCGGCCGACATCTTCGTCGTCGTCTCGTCCGTGGTCTCCATGCTCTTCCTTGCCTACTTCGTCCAGCGCACCCGCACCGGCCGCGCCATGCAGGCCACCGCCCAGGACCCCGACACCGCCAAGCTCATGGGCATCAACACCGACCGGGTCATCGTCATCGCCTTCGCACTGGGCGCGACCTTCGCCGCCGTCGCCGGAGTGTCCCACGGCCTCCGCTACGGCCAGGTCTCCTTCGACATGGGCTTCCTCGCCGGGCTCAAGGCCTTCACCGCCGCCGTCCTCGGTGGTATCGGCAACATCTACGGCGCCATGCTCGGTGGCATCGTCCTGGGAGTCAGCCAGTCCCTCGCAGCCGCCTACATCCAGAAGCTCCCCGGCATGAGCCAGTTCGGCGGCGGCGCCTGGCAGGACGTCTGGGCCTTCATCATCCTCATCCTCGTGCTCATGATCAGGCCGCAGGGTCTGCTGGGCGAGCGCGTCGCGGACAGGGCGTGATCACCATGACCGACACCCAGCCGACCCCGGCTCCCCTCCCCCGCCCGGCCATCCCCATGCCCGCCAGCGTGGCCCGGGGACTCACCCTGGCAGGCGGCCTGCTCACCGCCGCCTCCGCCTTCCTGGCCTGGACCTACAGCTCCACCTTCCCCGGCGACCTCACCGTCAACGGCTTCCCGGGCGGGCTCCAGTGGCTCACGCTGACCGCAGGCGCCCTGACCGCTGTCTTCGCCCTCGCGACCTACCGTCCACGCGGACTTGGCTGGATCGCCCCCGGCAACGCTGAAGGCCCCACGTTCCTCCTCGCCGTTGGCGCGCTGGCCACGACGTGGTTCACTCTCGGTGCCATCACCGCCGAACTCGGCGGCCTGGCCAACCTCACTTCCGGGGGCTGGATCGCCGGAATCGCCAGCTTGATCGGCGTCATCGGCGCGCTCGGACTTCCTCGCGCCAGCACGGTCCCGTCACCGCGCACCACCAGGAAGGAGGTGATCCAGGGCCTCGGCACGATCGCCGGCCTCCTACTCTTCGGCCTCCTGGTACACAACGTATCCCCCGACTTCACCACCTTCCTCGACCGCGTTGCCGGAGCCGTCGTCCTCGCCTATGTCGGCCGGACGATCAACCGCTACCTCGGCCCCCGCGGCGACGTCAAACCAGGCGCCCCGCTGCCCCTGTACGTCGAACTCCTCATCATCACCGGACTTCTGGCGCTCGGCCTGGGAATCTTCACCTTCGGCATCGACACCGCCTACGGTGAGCTCTTCGTCGGCTTCCTGGTCGTCTTCTGCTTCGCCATCTGGGCGTTCAGCCGTTCCGGCCTCCTCGACCGCATCTCCTCGATCACCGCACGCCACCGAGCGTTCGCAGCAATCGGCATGTTCGTCGCTGCCGCAGCCTTCCCGTTCACGCAGAGCAACGACGCCAACGCGACCATCGGCGTCAACATCCTCATCTTCGGAGCCACCGCACTCGGCCTCAACGTCGTCGTCGGCCTCGCAGGTCTCCTCGACCTCGGATATGTCGCCTTCCTCGGTGTCGGCGCCTACGCCGGAGCCCTGGTGTCCGGCGCGGCAACCTCCGTGCTCCACGTCACCTTCCCCTTCTGGGCTGCAGCTCTCACCGGCGCCGCCGTCGCCGGCTTCTTCGGCGTCCTCCTCGGCGCGCCCACTCTCCGCGTCCGCGGCGACTACCTCGCCATCGTCACCCTCGGCTTCGGCGAGATCTTCCGTATCGTCGTCAACAACCTCGACGGCATCTCCGGACCCAATGTCACCAACGGCCCCAACGGCATCGTCAACATCCCCGACCTCAGTGTCTTCGGCTTCAACCTCGGTGCGTCCCACACCTTCGGCAGCTTCACCCTCGGCCGCTTCGCCAACTACTTCGAGCTGATGCTGCTGCTCACGGCATTCATCGCCCTCGTCTTCAGCCGGTCAAGCAACTCCCGAATCGGACGTGCCTGGACCGCGATCCGCGAGGATGAGATCGCCGCGACCGCCATGGGTATCAACGGTTTCCGATTCAAACTGCTCGCCTTCGCCTTCGGCGCGACACTCGCCGGCCTCGCCGGCACGGTCATGGCGCACGTCAACTTCAGCGTCGTACCGGACCCCTTCGTCTTCGCCGGACCTGTTCCGCCCAACTCGGCCTTCCTCCTCGCCGCCGTCGTCATCGGCGGCATGGGGACCGTCAGCGGCCCGCTCATCGGCGCGGCCCTCTTCTACCTGCTGCAGGCCAAGCTCCAGTTCGTCCAGAGCCAGCAACTACTGCTGTTCGGCATCGCCCTGATCCTCTTCATGCGCTTCCGTCCCGAAGGCATCATCGCCAGCCGGCGCCGCCAGCTGGAGTTCCACGAAGCCGAGGAGCAGCCCGCAGCCACACTCAGCACAGCAGGGGCGTGACCAGATGACCGACACCACCACAGCACCCGCCGCCGACAGCGCCCCCGCCCCCGGCACCCCGCTCCTCGAAGCACGCGGCGTCATCATGCGCTTCGGGGGCCTCACCGCTGTCAACAACGTCGACCTCACCGTCAACACCGGCGAGATCATCGGCCTGATCGGCCCCAACGGAGCCGGCAAGACCACCTTCTTCAACTGCCTCACCGGCCTCTACGTCCCCACCGAGGGACAGGTCACCTACCAGGGCAAGATCCTCCCGGCGAAGCCCTACAAGGTCACCGAAGCCGGGATGGCCCGCACCTTCCAGAACATCCGGCTGTTCCACAACATGACGGTGCTGGAGAACGTCCTCGTCGGCCGCCATACCCGCACCAAGGAAGGCATCCTCTCCGCCATCCTCCGCGGCCCCGGCTACCGCCGCGAGGAAGCCGAGTCGCGCGAGAAGGCCATGGAACTCCTGAAGTTCACCGGCCTCGCCCGCAAGGCCCAGCACCTGGCCCGCAACCTCCCCTACGGCGAGCAGCGCAAGCTCGAGATCGCCCGCGCCCTCGCCAGCGAGCCCGGCCTGCTGCTCCTCGACGAGCCCACCGCAGGCATGAACCCGCAGGAGACCCGGGCCACCGAGGAGTTGGTCTTCGCGATCCGTGACCAAGGCATCGCAGTCCTCGTCATCGAGCACGACATGCGCTTCATCTTCAACCTGTGCGACCGCGTCGCCGTCCTCGTCCAGGGGCAGAAACTGGTCGAGGGCACCTCCGAGGTGGTCCAGGCCGACGAGCGCGTCATCGCCGCCTACCTCGGCACCCCGTACGAGGGTGCGGCCGAGGCCGAGGGCACCACCGAAAGCAGCACCCCCGAGGAGGACCAGTGACCGCCCTGCTCGAGGTCGAGGACCTCCGCGTCGCCTACGGCAAGATCGAAGCGGTGAAGGGCATCTCCTTCAGCGTCGAGGCGGGCCAGGTGGTCACCTTGATCGGCACCAACGGTGCCGGCAAGACCACGACCCTGCGCACCCTCTCCGGCCTCCTTACCCCCGTCGGAGGCAGCATCCGCTTCGACGGGCAGCCCCTGGGTGCGGTCCCCGCGCACAAGATCGTATCCCTCGGGCTCGCTCACTCCCCCGAGGGCCGTCACATCTTCCCCCGTATGACCATCGAGGAGAACCTCCTCCTCGGCGCGTTCCTGCGGAAGGACCAGGACGGCATCCGAAGCGACGTGCAGCGCGCCTACGACCTCTTCCCCATCCTCGGGGAGCGGAAGAAGCAGGCGTCCGGCACGCTCTCCGGCGGCGAGCAGCAGATGCTAGCCATGGGCCGCGCCCTGATGTCCCGTCCCAAGCTGCTCATGCTGGACGAGCCCTCCATGGGCCTCTCCCCCATCATGATGCAGAAGATCATGGCGACCATCACCGAACTCCGCGACCAGGGCACCACCATCCTGCTCGTCGAGCAGAACGCCCAGGCCGCCCTGTCGCTCGCCGACACCGGCCACGTCATGGAGGTCGGCAAGATCGTCCTCTCCGGCCCCGGCTCGGACCTCCTCACCGACGAGTCGGTCCGCAAGGCCTATCTCGGCGAGGACTGACCCGCCGTCGGGCAACGCAGTCGGGGGGGGGGGGGGGGGGGGGTGGGGGGGGCCCCCCCCCCCCGTTTTTTTTTGTGAAAAAAAGGGGGTTTTATATTTGTTGAAAGGGGCGAGGGGGACGGGGGGCGG